>JAPSJX010000055.1:0-6383 GCA_031178105.1 Agrococcus sp.
CCATCAAGCGCTACGGCGAGGAGCGCGCGGTCGGGTACTTCAAGGAGTACAACAAGGCGATCGACCTGATCGAGAACCTCGTCAAGGACAACGACCTCGACGTCGACTACCAGCGCTCGGGCAAGATGAACCTGGCGTGGAAGCCGTCGCACTTCGAGGGCATGCAGAAGACCGCTGAGGCGCTCAAGCGCCTCGTCGGCCAGCCGGTCGAGCTCGTCGACCGTGCGAACATCCGCTCCGAGATCGGCTCCGACGTGTACCACGGTGCACTGGTCGACCCGCTGGGCGCCGGCATGCACGTCGGCAAGTTCGGTCACGCCCTCGCAGGTCTCGCGGTCGAGGCGGGCGCCACCATCCACGAGCGTGCGGAGGTCGTCGACGTCGAGCGCATCGGCGACACCACGATCCACGACCTCAAGACCTCGCGCGGCACCGTGCGCGCCGGCAACGTCGTGCTGGGCACGAGCGGCTACACGGGCAAGCCCTTCGGCTGGCAGCAGCGGCGCATCATCCCCGTCGGCAGCTTCATCGTCGTGACGGAGCCGCTGCCGCAGGAGCTCGTCGACGAGCTGCTGCCGAACCGCCGCATGGCCTCCGACAGCAAGAACTTCATCTACTACTTCCGCATCACGCCCGACAACCGCCTGCTCTTCGGCGGCCGCGCGCGCTTCGCGCTGTCGGACCCCTCGCAGGACCGTGCCAGCGGCGAGATCCTGATGAAGGCGATGCACCACATCTTCCCGCAGACCCGCGATGCCCGCATCGACTACATGTGGGGCGGTCTCGTCGACATCTCCATGGATCAGATGGTGCACGCCGGCGAGCACAAGGGCATCCACTACGCCCTGAACTACTCGGGCCACGGCGTGCAGATGGCCAACTACATGGGCAAGGTCATGGTCGACGTCATCTCGGGCAATCCCGAGGCGAACATCTGGCGCGACCTCAAGAACCCGTGGATCCCCGGGTACTTCGGTCAGCCGTGGCTGCACCTCCGCGCAGGAGGCGCCTACTACGGCCTGCAGGACAAGTTCAGCTGAGCTGAGCGGGAGTCGTCGAGGAGGATGCGAACGATGAGTGCAGACGTCAACGTCGGTGAGACCAGCGTGATGGACGGGGATGCGGGGCTCGACGCCCTGGCCATCCCGGGCGGGGGGTACGTCGACGGCGAGTGGATCACGAGCGACCTCTCGCTCGCCGTCACCGACCCCGAGGACGATGCACTCATCGCTCGCGTCCATGTCGGCGACACCGCGACGATGGAGCGCGCGATCGCCGGCGTGGAGCGCAGCCTGCGCGAGGACGACTGGGAGCTGTGGGAGCGCCGCGAGACCCTGGAGCGCGCCGCCGCGATCATCCGCCAGGAGGCTCCCCGACTGGCGCGAATCATCTCGGCGGAGAGCAGCAAGACGATCACCGAGGCGACGCGCGAGGCAGCTCGCACGGCCGAGACGATCCGGCTCTCCGCGGCCTCGGGCCACCTGCTCGAGGGCGAGACGCTCGCGCTCGCCGACACGCCGCGCGGGGCCGGCCGCTTCGGCTGGAACCGCCGCGCGCCGCTCGGCGTGATCGCGGCCATCACCCCGTTCAACGACCCGATGAACCTCGTGGCGCACAAGGTCGGCCCCGCCCTCATCGCGGGCAACGCCGTCGTGCTGAAGCCCGCGAAGACGACGCCCCTGTCGGCGCTCGCGCTGCTCGACATCCTGTTGCGCGCCGGCATGCCGAAGGGCCGGATGGCCGTGCTCGTGTCGGAGCGGGACGCGGGCACCGCCCTCGTGAGCGACCCGCGCGTCGCCGCCGTGTCGTTCACGGGCGGGCCGGTCACGGGCGACGCGCTCGTGCGGGCAGCGGGGGCGCGCAAGATCCTCATGGAGCTCGGCGGCAACAACGCCGTCGTGGTCTGCGAGGACGGCGACGTCGAGGCCGCCGCGGCAGGCATCGTTGACGGCGCCTTCGGCGTCGCGGGCCAGAACTGCCTCTCGGTGCAGCGCGTGTACGTGCACGAGAGCCGCTACCGCGCGCTCGTCGATCTCGTCGTCGCGGGCACGTCGAAGCTCGTCGTGGGCTCGAAGCGCGACAGCGCGACCGACGTCGGCCCGCTCATCTCCGAGCGAGAGGCGCAGCGCATCGAGGGCTGGGTCGACGAGGCGGTCGCCGAGGGGGCGACGCTCGCGATCGGCGGCGTCCGCCGCGGCGCGTTCTACGAGCCGACCGTGCTGCTCGACGTCGCGGACGACGCGAAGGTGCTCCGCGACGAGGTGTTCGGCCCGGTCGTCTCGATCGTGGCGTACAGCGACCTCGACGATGCGCTCGCGCGCGTCGACGACACCGACTTCGGGCTGCAGGCCGGCATCTTCACCGCGTCGATGGCCACCGCGATGCATGCCGCCGACCGGCTGCACGTGGGCAGCGTGCTCGTGAACGAGACGAGCGACTTCCGCATCGACTCGATGCCCTTCGGCGGGTCGAAGCGCTCCGGCGTCGGCCGCGAGGGTGTGGCGAGCGCCGTGCTCGAGATGAGCGAGCCGAAGAACGTGATCGTCAGCCTCCTGGGCTGAGCAGAGCGTGCGGCTCGCGCCGCGCGATGATGAGGAGGAGCCGCACGGTGCACCAGTTCCAGGCAGTGCTGGAGGCGTTGGGCGATCGCGTGAGCACGCCCGCGCCGATCGTGCTCATCGATGTCGTCGAGGACAACATCCGCCGCATGCAGGCGTTCGCCGATGCGCACGGCAAGGTGCTGCGGCCGCACGTCAAGACGCACAAGAGCGTCGAGATCGGCAGGCTGCAGCTCGGCGCGGGCGCGATCGGGCTCACCGCGGGCAACCTCAGCGAGGCGGAGATCTTCGTCGAGGCCGGCTGCGACGACATCTTCCTCGCCTACCCGCTCTGGGCCGCAGGCACGAAGGCCGATCGGCTCCTGCGCCTCGCGCAGGAGACCTCGCTCAGCGTCGGGGTCGAGAGCGAGGCCGCGATCGACCGGCTCGCCGAGGCGATGGGCGACCTGGCCGGCATCCTCGGCGTCGTCATCGAGATCGACTGCGGCGCCGGGCGGTCCGGCGTGCGGCCCGAGGCGGCGGGTGCGCTCGCGGCGCACGCCCGCGACCGGGGGCTCGTGCCGCTCGGTGTGTTCACCTACCCGGGCCACGGTGGCACCGTCGGTGCGCGCGAGGGTGCGGCGCAGGACCAGGCGCTCGCCCTGCGCGCCGCCGTGGCCTCGCTCGCCGAGCACGGCGTCGAGGCGCAGACGGTGAGCGCGGGATCGACCCCGACCGCCGAGCTCAGCACCGATCCGGTCATCACCGAGATCCGGCCGGGCGAGTACGTCTTCAACGACCACGACAACGTCCGTCTCGGCGACTGCGCGCCCGAGAGCATCGGCCTCTTCGTCGCCACGACCGTCGTGAGCGACCAGGGGCATCCGCATGTCATCGTCGACGCCGGCACGAAGGCGCTCGCGCGCGAGGGCAATCCCGAGCGCGGCTACGGCCAGGTGCCCGACTACGACGGCCACCTGTCGAAGCTCAACGAGTACCACGGCTTCCTGCGACTGCCCGAGGGCGGCCGGCGGCCAGCGGTGGGCGAGGCGATCGTCGTCGTGCCCCACCACGTCTGCCCGGTGGTGAACAGCTTCGAGGAGCTCATCATCGCGAACAGCGCAGGCGAGCTCCTCGGCCGGTGGACGGTCGACGCGCAGGGACAGCTGAACTGACGGAGAGGGACCGAACATGAGCATCCACACCTGGACCGATACCGACACCGATCCGGGCGCCGCGCTCGCGGCACTCGGGCTCGAGCTGCCCGAGGTCGGCGACGACCCCAAGTACATCAACTGGCGGGGGTCTCGCGACGGCACCGTGTACGTCTCCGGGCAGCTGCCCTACCGCGACGGGTCGCTGCCGCTCACGGGCGTCGTCGGCGACACGGTCGAGGTCGAGGCGGCGCGCGAGCTCATGGCGACGGCGACGCTCAACGCGCTGGCCGTCGCGGCGGATGCGCTCGGCGGCCTCGAGCGCGTGCGCATCGTGCAGATGCTGGTCTTCGTGCTGAGCGCACCGGGCTTCGGTGAGCAGTCGCGCGTCGCCGACGCCGGCAGCGAGCTGCTCGTGCAGGTGCTCGGCGAGCACGGCAGGCATGCCCGCACTGCCATCGGCGTCGCCGGGCTGCCCCGGAACAGCCCGGTCGAGGTGCAGATGGTGTGCGAGGCACGCGCGTGAGCGGCGACGAGGGCGGATCGACGCCCCTGAGCGTGCTGATCACCGGCGCCTCGAGCGGCATCGGCGAGGCCGTGGTCGAGCGCTTCCGGGCGGCCGGCGCGCGCGTCTTCCTCACTGGGCGCCGCGCCGAGCCGCCGTCGTCCCTCCGCGACGGTGAGCGCTACCTCGCCGGCGACCTGGGCGACGAGTCGTTCGTCGAGCGGCTCGTGGCCGAGGCGGTCGCCGAGCTCGGCCCCCTCGACACCGTGGTCGCCGTCCATGGGATGCAGGCTGAGGGGCCGCTGACCGAGATGGCCCTCGACCAGGCGTCGCAGATGCTCGACGCGAACGTCCTCAGCGTGTTCGCGGTGCTCAAGCACGCGGTGCCCGCCATGCGCGAGGGCGGCGGGCAGATCGTCCTCGTCAGCTCGAGGCTCGGCATCGTGGGCATCCCCGGACAGGTGCTGTACACCGCGGCGAAGGGCGGTCTCATCATGCTCGGCAAGGGCGCTGCGATCGAGCTCGCGCCGCGGAACATCCGCGTGAACGTCGCCGCTCCCGGGCTGACGGAGACGCCGGTCATCGAGGCGTCGTTCCAGCGGAGGGACGACCCGGAGGCCTACCGCGCGGAGCGCGCCGCCACCATCCCGATGCGCCGGCTCGCGCGACCGGAGGAGGTCGCGGAGGCGATCTTCTTCCTCGGCTCACCCGCCTCGTCGTACATCACCGGCGCGGTGCTGCCCATCGACGGCGGCTACACCGCCGCATAGGGCCGCGGTCAGACGCTGCGCCGAGCGCGGGCGCAGCGGTTGGGCAGAGGTCGGGTCGGCGCGATCAGGCGTCGCCGCCGGCCTCCGCGCGGGGGTGCACCAGCGCGCGGCCATCGTCGGGGCCGTGGTCGATGCTGGTGAGGGAGAGGTGGCGGTGCAGCGTGCGCTGCAGCACCTCCATGTCACCGTCGCGCACGTAGTCGGCGATCTCGCGATGGGCAGGAAGCACGCGCTCCGGCCTCGGGTAGGCCCCGGGGAAGTGCGTCAGGCACATGAGGGCCTCGGTGGCGAGGGTCGCGTAGGCGCGGACGAGCCGGCTGTTGCCCGCGTCGCCGACGAGCAGGGTGTGGAACTCGAGGTCGATGCGTCCGAGCGCCGTCCAGTCGTCGGACTCGATGGCGGCCTGCATCCGGTCGACGATGGCGTGCAGGCGCTCGGCGGTCGCAGAGCGCAGGTCGCGGTCGCCGCGCAGGATGATCTCTGCGGCGGCGCATTCGATCACCTCGCGCGAGGCGTAGATCTCGGCGACGTCACGACGGGTGAGGTCCTGCACGAAGACGCCGCGGTTCGGTCGTGCCAGCAGCAGCCCTTCCTGGACGAGGCGATGCAGCGCCTCACGCACCGGACCCCGCGAGACGTTGAGCTGGCCGGCGACCTGCGCCTCGTTGATCTGGTCGCCGGGGGCGAAGGCGCCCTCGATGATGCCCTCGCGCAGCTTGTCGGCGATGATGGCCGCGGTCGGCTTGCTGTTGATGACGCTGATGGTGGCCACGCCGTTCATGCGTGCGCTCCCTGCTGCTCTGGGTGGCGCGCGGGATCGCCGTCGTGCCGTTGTAGACAATCCAACGATACGACGGCAACGACGTTCGCGCTAGTGCTTGTGGATTGTTGACAATCAGAAGGTGCAAGATCGATACTGGGTTTGCGTCACATCGACATTCGGAACCCCGAGGCGCAACGGCTCAGCGAGGAGAGTGCACCGCATGCCCAAGTCCATCCACATCACCGACGTCGTGACCACCGACGCGGGCGAGCATCACGACAAGGCGACGGCTGAGCAGCCGGGCCAGACGGAGTCGTCCCGCACCGTGTGGGAGTCGGCGGAGGGCATCCGCTCCGGCGTCTGGGAGGTCACGCCCGGTGCCTTCAGCAGCACCCGCCCGGAGTACCACGAGATGTGCCAGATCGTCTCGGGTCGCGCGACGATCTTCGAGGAGGACGGCTCGAGCTTCGAGGTGCAGGCCGGCTCGCTCTTCGTCACCCCGGAGGGCTGGAAGGGCCGTTGGGTCGTCCACGAGACGCTGCGCAAGGCGTGGGTCGTCATCCCGTTCGCGGCGCTCGCCGACCCGGTGCGCAGCGACGCGTAGCAGCGAGGCCGAACGCGGAAGAGGCGCCGCCCCCGATCGGGGCGGCGCCT
>JAPSJX010000055.1:6393-12012 GCA_031178105.1 Agrococcus sp.
GGGTGGGCCTCCACCCTGTCCGCGCCCCCCGCCCCCCGGGGGCGCCCGCCGGTTCCCCCCCCCGGCCCACCGCGCTCGGGCCCCCCCCCCGGGGGGGGGCGCCCCCTCTTCTGTGCGGTGCAGCTGCTTACGCTGCCGCTGCCGCGTACTTCTCGGGGGCCGCGTCGAAGAGCGGGCCGCACGCGGCGCAGCAGAGGTAGTACTTCTGGCCCTCGTGCTCGCGCACGAGCCCGGCGGCCTCGGCGTCGGCCTTGTTGACGTAGTTGCCGCGCATCACGTAGCACTCGGCGGTCTCGGACTCGACAGCCGCGACGTCGTGCTGGTGTCCGGTGCCGTGGTCGTGCGCACCGTGGTCGTGGCTGCCATGGTCGTGAGCGGCGGGCGCCTCGGTGGTCTCAGCGGCCGTGTCGGTCGCGGTGTCGGTCGCTGCGTGGTTGTGGGCTTCGCACATGGGGATGTTCCTTTCGGGGTTGGGAGGACGGACGTCGGCGCCGGGCACTACGCAGTGACAGCAGCGGACGACGGGGTATCCACCGCACGACTCTTGAAGGAGCGGAGGCGGAGGCTGTTGCCGACGACGAAGACGCTCGAGAACGCCATCGCCGCACCGGCGAGCATGGGGTTGAGCAGGCCGAAGGCCGCGAGCGGGATCGCCAGCACGTTGTAGGCGAAGGCCCAGAAGAGGTTGCCCTTGATCGTGCCGAGCGTGCGGCGAGCCAGGCGGATCGAGTCGGCCGCGCTGCGCAGGTCGCCCCGCACGAGCGTGATGTCGGAGGCCTCGATCGCCGCGTCGGTGCCGGTGCCCATGGCGAGGCCCAGGTCGGCCTGCGCGAGCGCCGCGGCGTCGTTGACGCCGTCGCCGACCATCGCGACGACCTTGCCGTCGGCCTGCAGGCGGGAGACGACGTCGGCCTTGTCGCCCGGCAGCACCTCCGCGATGACCTGGTCGATGCCGACCTCGGCGGCGATGCGCTTCGCGACGGTCTCGTTGTCGCCGGTGAGGAGGATCGGCGTCAGGCCGATCTCGCGGAACTGGCGGACGGCCTCGGCGCTCGTCGGCTTGACGGTGTCGGCGACCACCAGCAGTCCACGGATCTGACCGTCCCAGGCGACGAGCACAGCGGTCTTGCCCTCCTGCTCGGCGGCCTCCTTGCGGCGCTGCAGCTCGGCGTCGGCCGCGATCGACCACTCGTCGAGCAGCGACTGGCGCCCGACGACCATCGCGCGCCCGTCGACGACGCCGGTGACGCCCTTGCCCTCGACGTTGCGGAAGCCCTCGACGTCCGGCAGGTCGACCTGGAGCTCCTCGGATGCCCCCTTCGCGATCGCCTGGGCGATCGGGTGCTCGGATGCGTCCTCGATCGCGCCAGCCAGGCGCAGCAGCTCCGCGCGGTCGGTGCCGGCCACGGTCACCGCGTCGACGAGCGTCATCTTGCCCGTCGTGACGGTGCCGGTCTTGTCGAGCACGATCGTGTTGACCTTGCGCGTCGACTCGAGCACCTCCGGTCCCTTGATGAGGATGCCCAGCTGCGCGCCGCGACCCGTGCCGACGAGCAGCGCGGTCGGGGTCGCGAGGCCGAGCGCGCACGGGCAGGCGATGATGAGGACCGCGACGGCGGCGGTGAAGGCGCTCGCGGCGGGGAAGCCCGCGCCGAGCCACGCACCCAGTGCGACCACGGCGATCGCGATGGCGATCGGCACGAAGATGCCCGACACGCGGTCGGCGAGGCGCTGCACCTCGGCCTTGCCGGACTGCGCGTCCTCGACGAGCCGAGCCATCTGCGCGAGCTGGGTGTCGGAGCCGACGCGGGTCGCGCGGACGACGATCCTGCCGCTCGCGTTCACCGTCGCGCCGGTGACCGCGTCGCCGGGGCCGGCCTCGACCGGGACGGACTCGCCCGTGAGCATGGAGGCGTCGATCGCCGTGTGCCCCGAGACGATGACGCCGTCGGTCGCGATCTTCTCGCCCGGGCGGACGACGAACTCGTCGCCGGCCGTGAGGTCGTCGATCGAGATGCGCACCTCGGCGCCGCCGCGGATGACCGCGACGTCCTTGGCGCCGAGCTCGAGCAGGGCACGGAGCGCCGCGCCCGCCTGGCGCTTCGAGCGCTTCTCGAAGTAGCGGCCCGCGAGGATGAACATCGTCACGCCGGCGGCGACCTCGAGGTAGATGTTCGCCGCGCCGTCGGTCGGCGCGATCGACAGCTCGAACGGGTGCGTCATGCCCGGCTCCCCGGCGGTGCCGAAGAAGAGGGCGAAGAGCGACCAGATGAACGCCGCGCTCGTGCCCACCGAGACGAGCGTGTCCATCGTCGCGGCGCCGTGGCGCAGGTTCATCCACGCGGCGCGGTGGAACGGCCAGGCGCCCCAGATGATCACGGGCGCGGCAAGGGCGAGCGACGCCCACTGCCAGTAGGTGAACTGCAGCAGCGGGACCATCGCCATGAGGATGACGGGGACCGAGAGCACGATCGAGCCGATGAGCCGGTGGCGCAGCGTGATGAGCTCGTGGTCGACGGGCTCGGCCTCGTCGCCCTCCTCGGACGCGGTCGTCTTGGGCTTCGGCAGCACGGCGGTGTAGCCGGTCTTCTCGACCTCCGCGATCAGCAGGGCCGGGTCGAAGTCCTCGGGTGCCGTGACCTTCGCCTTCTCGGTGGCGTAGTTGACGGAGGCGGCGACGCCGTCGAGCTTGTTGAGCTTCTTCTCGATGCGCATGGCGCACGACGAGCAGGTCATGCCACCGATCTCGAGCTCGTAGGTGCTCGCGGTCTGCTGGCTCGTGACTTCGGATGTCGTCATGGTGCTGATCCTTCTCGTGGAGTGCGTGGGGCCCGAGCGCGGCTCAGTGGTCCGTGTGGCCGTCGTCGGCGGGCGCCGACTCCTCGGCGGGCGCCTGGTCGTCGGCGGGCGCCTCGGTCGAGGCAGCGGCCCCGCCGTCGGCCGTCAGGACGAAGGAGGCCGAGTGGACCTCGCCGTCGACCTGGAAGTCGAAGTAGAGCAGGTAGCGCCCGGCCGTCGGTGCCTCGGCAGCGAAGTCGACGGTGGGGCCGGAGACCTGCCCGGGCTCGGGCTCGGCGCCCTCGGGGTGCACGTGCAGGTAGGCGAGGTCGCCGTCGCGGAGCGCGACCAGGTGGCCGAAGGCGCCCAGGTAGGGCTCGATCGTCGTCACAGGCTCGCCGTCCCGTGACACCGCCAGGCTGAGGGCCGAGCTGCCGCCTGCGGCGAGGTCGCCGGAGAGCGTCACGTCGAACTCGCCCGCGGTGGACTCCCGCACCTCGTCGCCGAGCGCGACGGGGGCGTAGTCGCCCTCGACGTGGATCGTGCGCGTGAGGGTGACGCCGCTGTCGGCCGTGCCCGCCGTGAAGTCGGTGAAGACGCGGTAGGTGCCCGCCGCATCCCAGGTCCACGGGATGGTCCACGAGCCCGCGTCGTCGATCTCGGGGTGGACGTGCCGGAACTGGGCGCCGTCCGAGCGGACGACGATGAGGTGGAGGTCCTTCTCGTGCTCCTCGGTGTACTCGCGCAGCGGGTCGCCGTTCGCGTCGAGCACCGAGAACCGCAGCTCGCCCTCCTCGCCGACGGCCGCCGGGGCGGCGATGGGGCCGAGGCTGTAGCCGCCGGCCTCGAGCGACAGGCCCGGGAGCGAGGCCGCAGCCGCCTCCGGGGCAGCCGCCTCCTCGTGCCCGCCGTGACCGTCCTCGGTCGCGGCGACGCGGTCGGCGACGACGGCCTCGGGCACGACTGCGCCCGAGACGAGGAAGGCCGTGCCGAACGCGGCGACGAGGCCGAGGCCGTAGAGGCTGAGGCGGGCTGGCGTGTTCATCGGTTCCTCTTCATCGGGATGCGCGTCGGATGGGTCGAGCGGTGGCGGGTGCCGCGGCCATGGAGGCCGCGAGGGCGTCAGGCGACGCGAGCCTCGTAGCCGGCCTCTTCGACCGCAGCGAGGACCGCGGCGTCGTCGACGGGTCCGCCGGTCGTGGTGACGGCGAGGCGGCCGTCGCTCGAGCTGACCTGGATGTCAGCGACGCCCTCGATCTGCGAGACCTCGCTGCGGATAGCGCCTTCGCAGTGTCCGCAGGTCATCCCGGTCACCTGGTACTGAGTGGTTGCCATGTCGTCCTCCGAGCCTTGGGCTCCGAGCCATGCTGCTCGGTGCTGATACCGTGAACGATATACCCCTGGGGGGTATGCCCGCAAGGCGGGGACGGGAAGGTGGAGCACATGGCATCGATCGAGCACGACGTGGTGATCGTCGGATCAGGGGCGGCGGGGCACAGCTGCGCGCGCACGCTCCGCAGCGAGGGGTTCGCGGGTCGCATCCGCATCCTGAACGGCGAGGGCGGGCCCGCCATCAATCGCACGCTCGTGGACACCGGCGTGCTGCCCGGCCTCCTCACGGGCGCGCAGATCGCGCTGCCGCCGCTCCCCGACGCCGAGGTCATCGACGCGCGGGCCGTGCGGATCGACGGGTCGACGCGCACGGTCGTGCTCGACGACGGACGCGAGCTGCGCGCGGACGCGCTCGTGCTCGCATCCGGGAGCATGCCGCGACCGCTCGACGACGCCATCGAGATCGACGCGGGCGTGCGCCAGCACGCGCTGCACAGCGCTGAGGATGCCGAGCGGCTGCGGAGCGCGGTGCCCGAGCTCGAGGGCGCGAGCATCGTCGTGCTCGGCGCGGGCTTCATCGGGGCTGAGGTCGCGAGCCACTACGTCGGCGTGGGCGCTCGCGTCACGCTCATCGGGCGCTCGCGGCTGCCGCTGCGCGAGGCGGTCGGCGCCGACATCTCGGTGCGGCTCGCGGCCCTGCACGCGGAGCGCGTCGACGCGCGGCTCGGCGCTCGGGTCGTCGCGATCCGCCCTGCGGACGCGCCGGGACGGGATGACGCCGCCATCGTGCAGCTCGACGACGGCAGCGAGATCGCCGGGGATGCGCTGGTGGTGGCGGTCGGCTCGGAGCCGGCCGCGTCATGGGCGGGCTTCGACGGCGCGATCGCCGTCGACGACCGCTTCCGGGTGCCTGGGATGCCCGGAGTGTACGCGGCGGGCAGCGTCTCGGCCCCCGAGCTGCCGCAGGGCCGCGTGCGCGTCGACCACTGGGATGCGGCGACCGCGCAGGGCGCGCACGCTGCCCGCGCCGTGCTGCACGATCTCGGCGTCGCCGACGACCCGGGCGCGTGGGCGCCCACGACGGGCTTCTCGCTCATGGCCTACGGCGCCGTCATCGGCGCCCGCGGCGTGCGGAGTCCCGACGCGCAGGAGACGAGCGACGACCTCGGGGGCGGTGGGCTGCTCACCGACTTCGCCGACGCATCCGGTCGCCTCACCGGCGTGGCCGGCTGGAACGCCGGCCCGCACCTCATGCGGGCGGCCGCCCGTCTCTGACCCGCCTCGTGTGGAGGGTTCGCGTCCCAGTTGCTCGCAACTGGGACGCAAACCCTCGACAGCTCGCCCGGCGCCACGAGGCCGTTGAGCGTTCGCGTCCGAGTTGCCCTCGACTCGGACGCGAACCCTCGACGGGGCGCGGGTCAGCGGGCGGTGCGCTCGGCGGCAGCGGCCCCGACGCCGGCGATCGGCGTCAGGCGGGTCAGCTGCGTCACGTGGCGCGGCTCGAGCTCC
>JAPSJX010000103.1 GCA_031178105.1 Agrococcus sp.
GCCGTCGTTGGTGAGCACGAGCAGGCCGCTGGTGTCGGCATCCAGGCGCCCCACGTTGTACAGCCGCTCGGGCCACTCCTTCGTGAAGCGACGCAGGTCGGGCCGGCCGCGGTCGTCCTTCATGGAACTGACGACGCCGGTCGGCTTGTTGAGCATCACGTAGCGCTTGGACTGATCGAGCTGCACCGCCGTGCCGTCGACGTCGACGAGGTCGCGCTCAGGGTCGATGCGGCTGCCAAGTTCGGTCACGACGGCGCCGTTCACGCGCACGCGCCCCTCGACGATGTACTGCTCGGCGACCCGGCGCGAAGCGACGCCGGCGTTCGCGAGCGCTTTCTGCAGCCGGACGCCCTCTGCCGGCTCCCCGGATCCCGGTGGCTCTCGATCGGTCATCGCCGTGCCCCTCCGTCGAAGACGTCGCCCGCGACCTCGTCCGCACCGTCGAGCAGCGGCGAGATGTGGGGCAGCTCGTCCAGCGAGTTGATGCCGAGATGCACCAGGAGCGCATCGGTCGTGCCGTAGTTGATCGCCCCGGTCTCGGCATCCGTGAACAGTTCGGTGATGAGTCCGCGCGCCAAGAGCGTCCGCACCACCGAGTCGACGTTCACGGCACGGATGGAGGCGACCTGACTGCGGGTCACCGGCTGCTTGTACGCGATCACCGCGAGCGTCTCGAGCGCGGCCTGCGACAGCCGAGACGGCGCCTGGCCACCGACGAACTCGCTCACGAGGTCGTCGAGCTCCTCGCGCACGTACAGACGCCAGCCTCCGCCGACCTCGCGGAGCTCGAACCCGCGCACGGGTCCCCCAGCGCGGCCGTCGTAGTCGTCGACGAGGGCTTCGATCGCCTGCCGCACCGCGGGAACCGGCGCCCCCACCGCGGCCGCGAGGCTCACGAGGCTCTGCGGCTCCTCGACGATCAGCAGGATCGCCTCCAGCTTGCGTGCGACGTCGTCTGTCGCCACGTGCGGTGCGTCAGCTGCGTCATCGGTCATAGTCGGCTCCCAGGGTCGCGAGGTTCTCGTCGGACCACCGCTGGGCGCTCCAGCGGAGAGTCAGCTCGCCGAGCGGCTCGAGCTGCTCGAACGAGAGGGCGGCGTGGCGGTAGAGCTCCAGCACCGACAGGAACCGCGCCACCACGACTCCCGGCTGATTCGCGCCGGCGATGAGTTGCCGGAAGGTCAGGGTTCCGGCATCCCGCAGCAGCGTCACCACGATCGCCGCCTGCTCGCGGATGCTGACCAACGGCGCGTGCAGGTGGTCGAGGCCGACGTGCGGGATCTCCTTCGGCGTCATCGCGAGCAGCGCGAGGGCGGCGAAGTCGTCCACGCTGAGCGACCACGCGAGCTCCGGCACCGCGTTGCGGTACTTCTCGTCGAGGCGCACCGAACGGGTGTGGCGTCGCTCCTCACGGCGCAGGCACCGCTCGAACCACGCCGAGACCTCCTTGAACGCGCGGTACTGCAGCAGCCGCGCGAACAGCAGGTCGCGCGCCTCCAGCAGCGCGACGGACTCGGCATCGACGAGCTCGCCCTGCGGCAGCAGTCCCGCGACCTTCATATCGAGCAGGGTCGCCGCGACGACCAGGAACTCGGATGCCTCGTCGAGATCCTCCTCGGGACCCAGCTGCCGCAGGTATGAGATGAACTCGTCGGTCACCTTCGACAGCGAGACCTCGGTGATGTCGAGCTCGTGCTTCGAGATGAGGTTCAGCAGCAGATCGAACGGGCCGTCGAAGTTCGACAGCGACACGCGGAATCCTTCGACGGTCTCAGCGACCCGCTCGGTCTGCTCGGGTCCCGTCCCGTCGGTCGCCGAGGCGGTCGACGCGTCAGGCGACAGCGCCACGGGCGACCAGCTCTCGCGCCAGTCGCAGGTAGGCCTGCGCGGCGGCGTGCTCGGGCGCGAACTCGGTGATGGGCATGCCGGAGACGGACGCGTCGGGGAACTTCACCGTGCGGCCGATCACCGTCTCGAGCACGTCGTCGCCGAACGCGTCGACCACGCGCTCGAGCACTTCGCGCGAGTGCAGGGTGCGAGGGTCGTACATGGTCGCGAGCACGCCGTCGAGCGTGATGGTCGGGTTGAGACGGTCGCGCACCTTGTCGATGGTCTCGATCAGCAGAGCCACGCCGCGCAGCGCGAAGAACTCGCACTCGAGCGGGATGATCACGCCGTGGCTGGCGGTGAGCGCGTTCACCGTGAGCAGCCCGAGCGAGGGCTGGCAGTCGATGAGCACGACGTCGTATTCGCCTGCGATCCTGCGCAGCACACGTGACAGAGTCTGCTCGCGGGCGACCTCGTTCACCAAGTGCACCTCGGCAGCCGACAGGTCGATGTTCGCGGGGATGACATCGAGGTTCTCGACGCGCGAGTGCACGATGACGTCGTGCGGCTCGCGCTTGCCGTCGAGCAGCAGGTCGTAGATCGTCGGGATCTCGTGCGTCTGGATGCCGAGCCCGGCCGACAGCGCGCCCTGCGGGTCGAAGTCCACTGCGAGCACCTTGCGCCCGTAGCTGGCCAGGGCCGCCGCGAGGTTGATGGTCGTGGTCGTCTTGCCGACGCCGCCCTTCTGATTGCACAGTGCGATGATGCGAGCGGGCCCGTGGCCGTCGAGCTTGGGGGGTGTGGCGAAGCCGCGGTACGGACGTCCGGTCGGTCCAATCGGAACCTCGGACGCCGAGGTCTTCGCCGACCCTGTCTTCGTCCTGCTGTCAGCCACCGTGCTCCCGCTTCCTCGTGCTCGCTCGATACTAGTCGGCCCTAAGGGAAATCCTTGGGCGAAGCGCCGCGAGACGGCAGGTGGGCGACGGTCGTGGGGCCCC
>JAPSJX010000104.1 GCA_031178105.1 Agrococcus sp.
GCGCGCGCAACCGCCCGGCCGCCGGGCGCTCCAGCGCAGCTGGAGCCTGTGGACGACGCTGGACCGCGAGCCGTGGGACGCGCGGAGCGCGTTGCGCCTTCGCGTCCGAGTGGAGGACGACTCGGACGCGAACGTTCGACAGGGGCGTCGGGCGGCGCCGCTAGAACGGCTGCGGGATGGGCAGGCCCGTGCGGTCCTCCGGCGGCAGATGGCCGAGGTCGTTGTGCACGAGCAGCTGCGGCGGCTTGCCGGAGCGGCGGCGGATGATCGTCAGGCCGCAGTTCGCCTGGTTGAGGCTCATCCACTGCCAGTGAGGCGACTGCATCACCTCGCGCACGAACCAGCCGATGACGAAGTTGTGGGTGACGAGCAGCTCGTTGACGTCGCCGCGCGAGGGCCGCAGCCACTGCGCCGCAGCGTCCTGCATCTGCGCCGCACCGGCCTCCGCCTCGGCGGGCCGCACGCTCTTCAGGAACGGCTGGAACGGGGCCGGCGTGTCCGGCTCGAGGCCGGACGGGATGCAGTCCAGCAGCAGCGACGACGGCTCGAACTCGACGGCCGTGAGGCGCTCCTGCATGATCGCCGCCGTCTCGGTCGCGCGCAGCAGCGGCGACGTCCAGGCATGGTCGAACTGCACGCCCGAGAGCCGCTGCGCGATCGCGTGGGCCTGCCGGACGCCGCGTGGCGAGAGCCTGCCGTCCTCGACGCCGTGCTCGGCGTCGACCTGCTCTCCGTGCCGTACGAGGTAGAGCAGGTGCGCCATCGTTCCTCCACTCGGCACGTCGACGCGCCGGTCCGTGCAGGGCGCGGGACGCCCCGAGCTGGGTCAGGAAGCGGCTGCGGCCGCTCCGTCCACCCTAGCCGAGGCGGATGACAGCACCTGCTCGTCGAGCCCATCCGGCACCCGCCCGACGGCGGCGATCGAGCGGGGCCCGGATGCGAGCTCCGCGGCCAGCGCGCGCACGTCCGCGTCCGTGACGCGGTCGATGCGCTCGAGCGTCGCGTCGATGTCGAGGAACTCGCCGAGCGTCAGCTCCGCGCGGCCCAGCCGCGACATGCGCGTGTCCGAGTCCTCGAGCGCGAGGGCCGAGCCGCCCGCGAGCTGGCCCTTCGCCCGCCGCAGGTCCTCGTCGCTCGCACCGTCGACGAGCCGCTCGAGCTCGCCGAGCATGAGCTGCGCGACCTCGAGCGTCTTGCGCGGCGCGCATGCCGCAGCCATGCCCATGAGGCCCGCGTCGGCGTAGCCGGATGCGTACGAGTAGACCGCGTAGGCGAGGCCGCGCCTCTCGCGGATCTCCTGGAAGAGCCGCGACGACATGCCGGCGCCGAGCACCGCGTTCAGCACCGCCATGGCGCCGCGGCGGGGGTCGGTCGCCGTGAGCCCCGGGGTGCCGATCATCAGGCTCACCTGCTCGAGCGGGCGCTGCACGACCGTCAGGCCGCCGCCCGCGTAGGGCTGGGCCGTGCGGTCGCGGCGCGGCCGCGGGCTCGCCGCGTCCAGCGACCAGCCGTAGCGGACGAGCGCGAGCTGCAGCTGCTCGACGACCACGTCGTGGTCGACGGCGCCCGCGACGGTCACGACGAGGTCGCCCGCGCCGTAGTGCTCGCGGTAGTGCTCGGCGACCCGGTCGCGCGAGACCTCGGCGATCGACGCGGGCGTGCCGCCGATCGGCCGGCCGAGCGGCGCCTCGAGCCCGAGCACGAGCTCGCTCAGCCGCTCCCCCGCCACGTCGCCCGGGTCGTCGTCCGCCATCGCGAGCTCTTCGAGGATCACATCCCGCTCGCGCTCGAACTCGTCGGGGTCGAGCAGCGACGACGTCACCATGTCGGCGAGCACGTCGACCGCCATCGGCAGGTCGCGATCGCGCACCTTCGCGTAGTAGCAGGTGTGCTCCTTCGCGGTGAGCGCGTTGTGCTCGCCGCCGACCTCGTCGAAGGCGACCGCGATGTCGAACGCGGACCGCGTCGACGTGCCCTTGAACAGCAGGTGCTCGAGGAAGTGCGTGGCGCCGCGCGCGTCGTCGCGCTCGTCGCGCGACCCGACCGGCACCCAGAAGCCGACGGTCGCGCTCAGCGCGCCGGGCACGCGCTCGGTGAGCACGCGCACGCCGCTGGGCAGCACGCTGCGGCGCACCAGCGCACCACCGGCGGCGGCGATGGCGATCTCGGGGGTCTCGAGCGGGAGGGGCACGGCGGGCATCCGCCCAGCCTAGGCGCAGACGACGGATGCCCCCACCCGGCAGGGTGAGGGCATCCGTCGTGGAGCGACTACTCGGCCGAGTCGACCGACGCCGTCGCCTCTGCATCGTCCGACGCCGCGGCCGGGGCCGACTCGTCGACGATCTCGAGCGAGAGCTTGCCGCGGTCGTCGATCTTCGTGATCTCGACCTGGATCTTCTGGCCGATCGTGACGACGTCCTCGACGCTCTCGATGCGCTTGCCGCCGTTGAGCGCGCGCATCGCGGTCACGTGCAGCAGGCCGTCGCGGCCCGGCAGCAGCGAGACGAAGGCGCCGAACGACGCCGTCTTCACGACCGTGCCGAGGTAGCGCTCGCCGAGCTCCGGGTTGAGCGGGTTCGCGATCGCGTTGACCGCGGCGCGCGCGGCCTCCGCCGAGGGGCCGTCGACGGCGCCGATGTAGACGGTGCCGTTGTCCTCGATCGAGATCTGGGCGCCCGTGTCGTCCTGGATCTGGTTGATCGTCTTGCCCTTCGGGCCGATCAGCTCGCCGATCTTGTCGACCGGGATCTGCACGCTGATGACGCGCGGCGCGGTGGGCGCCATCTCGTCGGG
>JAPSJX010000056.1 GCA_031178105.1 Agrococcus sp.
GTCGAACTTCTCCTCGGCGTTCACGACGATCGTCATCATCGAGATCGAGTCGATGTCGAGGTCGTCGGTGAACGACTTCTCCAGCTGCACGTTCTCGGTCGCGATGCCGGTCTCGTCGTTCACGAGGTCGGCGAGCCCTGCCAGGACCTCGTCCTTGGTGAATGCCATCGGGTGTCTCCTTCTGTCTGCTGAACGGGATGAAGTCTAGGGGAGGACGACGACCTGGGCGCCGTACACGAGGCCCGCGCCGAAGCCGATCTGCAGCGCGAGGCCGCCGGAGAGCTCCGGCTGCTCCTCGAGCAGGCGGTGCATCGCGAGCGGGATCGAGGCGGCCGAGGTGTTGCCGGTCGTGGCGATGTCGCGCGCGATCGCGACCGAGTCGGGCAGCTGCAGCTGCTTCGCGAACTCGTCGATGATGCGCATGTTGGCCTGGTGGGGGATGAACGCGGCGAGGTCGCCGGGCTCGATGCCTGCGGCGTCGAGCGCCTCGCGGGCCTTCTTCGCCATCTCCCACACCGCCCAGCGGAAGACCTTCTGGCCGTCCTGCCGCAGCGTCGGCCACGCGGCGCCCTCGCGCATCGACCCGAGCGGGTTCGTCATGCGGATGGTGTCCCACTGCGAGCCGTCGGAGCCCCACACCGAGGGGCTGATGCCGGGCTCGTCGGAGGGGCCGATCACCACGGCGCCGGCGCCGTCGCCGAGCAGGAAGCTGATCGAGCGGTCGGTCGGGTCGACGATCTCCGAGAGCTTCTCGACGCCGACGACGAGCACGTGCTCGGCCATGCCGCTGCGCACGAGCGCATCGGCCTGTGCGACGCCGTAGGCGTAGCCCGCGCACGCGGCCGAGATGTCGAACGCGGGCGCGGGCGTCGCGCCGAGCCGGTCGGTGAGCAGCGCCGCCATCGACGGCGTCTGCACGGTGTTGCTGATCGTGGAGACGACGACGGCGTCGATGCGGGAGGCATCGATCCCGGCGCGCTCGAGCGCCTCGCGCGACGCGGTCTCGGCGAGGTCGACGGCCTCGACGCCCTCGGACGCGCGCACGCGGCTGATGATGCCGGTGCGCTGGCGGATCCACTCGTCCGACGAGTCGATGGGGCCCACGAGCTCGTCGTTCGGCACCACCACGTCGCCGCGCGCGGCGCCCACCGCGAGGATGCGCGCACCGGCTCGGGTGGGGAGGCTCGTCATCGTCGTCATGCTGCGGCTCCGCTCTCCAGCAGCGCCACGGCTGCGTCCAGGTCGTCAGGGGTGGTGATGCCGACGGACGGCACGCCGCGGAGGCCGCGCTTCGCGAGCCCGATGAGCGCGCCCGCGGGCGCGAGCTCGACGATGCCCGTCACGCCCGCATCCTGGAACGCCGCCATGCAGCGATCCCAGCGCACGGGGCTCGAGACCTGCCCGACCACGAGGTCGAGGAAGTCGGCGCCGGAGGCGACGGCGCTGCCGTCGCGGTTCGTCCAGAGCGTCGTGGTCGGGTCGCTCGTCGCGGTGGCTGCCGCCGCGGCGCGGAAGCGCTCGACTGCGGGCGCCATGTAGCCGGTGTGGAACGCGCCCGCCGTCTGCAGCGGGATGACGCGGGCTCGCTCGGGCGGCGCCTCGGCGAGCGCGGCCAGCGCCTCGACGGCGCCCGCCACCACGATCTGCCCTCCGCCGTTGTAGTTCGCGGGTTCGAGGCCGAGCTCGGCGAGCCGTGCCTCGAGCGCGGACTCGTCGGCGCCGAGCACCGCGGCCATGCCGGTCGGCGTCGCGGCAGCCGCATCCGCCATCGCGCGGGCGCGCTCGCCGACGAGCACCATGGCGTCCTCGGCGCCGAGCACGCCGGCGGCGACCGCCGCCGTGATCTCGCCGACGGAGTGGCCTGCCGCGCCGGCCGCGAGCCGAGCCCGGGCGCCGAGCGCGTCGAGTGCCAGGATGCCGGCGGCGACGATGAGCGGCTGCGCCACGAGCGTGTCGCGGATCGTCTCGGCGTCGCTCACCGTGCCGTGCTCGACGAGGTCGACGCCGGCGGCCTCGCCGAGGGCGCGCAGGCGCTCGGGCACGCCGGGCAGCTCGAGCCACGGAGCGAGGAAGCCTGGCTTCTGCGAGCCCTGTCCTGGGGCGACGATCACGATCACGTCGTTCATCCTTCCACTGCCGACCTGCCCCGGCTTGCATGCCGGGCCGCCGCGGCGCCGCGCTGCGAGCGCTCCCGGGTCGCGTCGTGGATCGAGCCCAGGATGATCGCGGTGTGCAGGGCGAGCGCCTCGCGCGCGCCGGTCGCGTCCCAGCCGATGATCTCGCTGATGCGCTTGAGGCGGTATCGCACCGTGTTCGGATGCACGAAGAGCTCGCGGGCGGTCGCCTCGAGCGAGCGGCCGGTGTCGAGGTAGCACGCGAGCGTCGCGAGCAGGTCGGTCGAGTGATCGCGGAGCGGCTGGTAGATCTCGCGGACGAGCTCCTGGCGCGCGAGCGGGTCGCCGGCGAGCGCTCGCTCGGGCAGCAGGTCGTCGGCCCGCACCGGCCGCGGCGTGCGTCGCCACGCGGCGGCGACGGCGAAGCCGGCGAGCGCCGCCTTCGCGCTGCGCGCCGCCTCGACGATGCTGGGCACCGCCGGTCCCAGCACCAGGTGGCCCTCGCCGAACCCGTCGGCGAGCTCGCCCGCGATCGCCAGGAACGCGATCGGCTCCTCGGCGACGTCCTCGCCCTCGGCGGCGGCTCGGCCGATGACGACGACGAGCCGCGTGCCCTGCACGCCGACCAGCACGTCGCATCCGGCGTGGCGCGCCCGGCGGCGGATGACGTCGACGTCGAGCACACGCGGTGCGAGGCCGACGAGCACGGCGCACTCCCCGCGGCCGTGCCAGCCGAGCGCGGCGGAGCGGCTCGGCAGCTCGTCGTCGTGCTCCCCGGTGAGGATCGAGTCGACGACGAGCGCCTCGAGCCGCGCGTCCCACAGCCCGCGCGACTCCGCCGCGCGGGCGTACACGTCCGCCGCCGCGAAGGCGATCTCGCGCGAGTACCGCAGGATCGGCTCGCGCATCGCGGGATCGGCGTCGCCGATCCGCTCCTCGAAGACCGAGACCACCGTGCGGATCAGCTGCAGCGTCTGCTGGAGGCTGACGCTGCGCAGCAGCTCCCTGGGCGCCGCCGCGAAGACGTCGGCGGCGATCCAGGGCTGCGCCTCCGGATCCTCGTGCCACGCGATGAACGACGTGATGCCCGACTGCGCGACGAGCCCGACGGCGCTCCGCCTCGACGGCGGCATCGTCCGGTACCAGGGCAGCCGGTCGTCGAGCGCCCGCATGACCTGCGTCGCGAGGTCGCCCGAGGTGCGCCGCAGCCACGCGAGCTGCTGCGCCTTGAGCTCCGCCTCGGCGGACAGCACCGGTCCTAGGACTCGCCGCCGGCGTTGCCCGACTGGCCGGCGTTCACGTCGTGCAGGCTGTACTTGTCGATCGCCTGCATGACCATGCCGAGCGGCACCTTGCCCTGCTTCGCGAGCGCCTCGAGCGCGCGGACGACGACCGAGTGGCTGTCGATCGTGAAGAAGCGGCGGGCAGCCGCGCGGGTGTCGGCGAAGCCGAAGCCGTCGGCCCCGAGCGTCGCGTAGTCACCGGGCACCCACTCGCGGATCTGGTCGGGGACGGCGCGCATGTAGTCGCTCGTGGCGATGAACGGGCCCTCCGCCTCCGACAGGCGCTGCGTGACGTACGGCACCTTCGCGTGGTCCTGCGGGTGCATCCAGTTGTGCTCGTCGGCCGCGAGGCCGTCGCGGCGCAGCTCGCTCCACGACGTGACCGACCAGATGTCGGCCGAGATGCCCCAGTCGCTGCCGAGCAGCTCCTGCGCGTGGTGGAGCCACGGCAGTGCGACGCCCGAGCCGAGCAGCTGCACCTTGATCGGGTGGTGGTCGCTCACCGAGACCCGGTGGATGCCGCGGCGGATGCCCTCGACGTCGACGCCCGCGGGCTCGGCCGGCTGCACGTAGGGCTCGTTGTAGACGGTGAGGTACATGATGATGTCCTCGGGGCTGTCGCCGTACATCCGCTCGAGACCCATCTGGGTCAGGTGCGCGATCTCGTAGCCATAGGCCGGGTCGTACGCGAGCACCGCCGGGTTCGTCGACGCGATGAGCGGCGAGTGGCCGTCGGCGTGCTGCGTGCCCTCGCCCGCGAGGGTGGTGCGGCCGGCGGTCGCGCCGATGAGGAAGCCGCGCGTCATCTGGTCGGCGGCCGCCCAGATCGAGTCGCCCGTGCGCTGAAAGCCGAACATCGAGTAGAAGACGTAGATCGGCACGAGCGGCTCGCCGTGCGTCGAGTACGACGTGCCGGCAGCGATGAACGCCGCCATCGCGCCGGCCTCGTTGATGCCGACGTGCACGATCTGCCCGTCGGGCGCCTCGCGGTACTTCAGCAGCAGGTCGCGGTCGACCGAGGTGTAGTTCTGGCCGTGCGGGTTGTAGATCTTCGCGGTCGGGAAGAACGCGTCGATGCCGAAGGTGCGCGCCTCGTCGGGGATGATCGGCACGATCCGCTCGCCCCAGCCCTTGTCGCGCAGCAGGTCCTTGAGCAGGCGCACGAAGGCCATCGTGGTGGCGACCTGCTGCTTGCCCGAGCCCTTCTTGGGCAGGTCGTAGGTCTTCGCCTCGGGCAGCGGGATGACAGTGTGCTTCGACCGGCGCTCGGGAGTGAAGCCGCCGAGGTCGCGGCGGCGCTCGAGCATGTACTGGATCTCGGGGGCGTCCGCGCCCGGGTTGAAGTACGGCGGGTTGTACGGGTCGGCCTCGAGCTGCTTGTCCGAGATGTCGAGCTGCAGGTAGTCGCGGAACGTCTTCAGGTCGTCGAGCGTCAGCTTCTTCATCTGGTGCGTGGCGTTGCGCGCCTCGAACGCCTTGCCGAGGCCGTAGCCCTTGATCGTCTTCGCGATGATGACGGTCGGCTGGCCCTTGTGCTCGGCAGCGGCCTTGTAGGCGGCGTAGACCTTGCGGTAGTCGTGCCCGCCGCGCTTCATGCTCCAGATCTCGTCGTCGGTCATGTGCTTGACCATCTCGAGCGTGCGCGGGTCGCGGCCGAAGAAGTGCTCGCGCACGAACAGGCCCGACTCCGCCTTGTAGGTCTGGTAGTCGCCGTCGGGGGTGACGTTCATGAGGTTGCGGAGCGCGCCGTCGTGGTCGTTCGCGAGCAGCGAGTCCCACTCGCGGCCCCACACCACCTTGATGACGTTCCAGCCCGCACCGCGGAAGAACGACTCGAGCTCCTGGATGATCTTGCCGTTGCCGCGCACCGGTCCGTCGAGGCGCTGCAGGTTGGCGTTGATGACGAAGTTGAGGTTGTCGAGGCCGTCGTTCGCCGCGAGCTGCAGCGCGCCGCGCGACTCGACCTCGTCCATCTCGCCGTCGCCGAGGAACGCCCACACCTGCGAGTCGGCGACGTCCTTGATGCCGCGGTTCGCGAGGTAGCGGTTCGCCTGCGCCTGGTAGATCGCGTCGATCGGGCCGAGGCCCATCGACACGGTCGGGAACTGCCAGAAGTCGGGCATCATCCGCGGGTGCGGGTAGGAGGGGATGCCGTTGGGCGCCTTCGACTTCTCCTGGCGGAACGCGTCCATCTGGTTCTCGCTCAGACGGCCCTCGAGGAAGGCGCGCGCGTACATGCCGGGGGATGCGTGGCCCTGGTAGAAGATCTGGTCGCCGCCGCCGGGGTGGTCCTGGCCGCGGAAGAAGTGGTTGAGGCCGACCTCGTAGAGGGACGCGGAGGAGGCGTAGGTCGAGATGTGGCCGCCGACGCCGATGCCGGGCGCCTGCGCACGGTGCACCATCACGGCCGCGTTCCAGCGGATCCAGCGGCGGTAGGTGCGCTCGATCGCCTCGTCACCGGGGAACTCCGGCTCGTTCTCGGGCGCGATCGTGTTGATGTAGTCCGTGGTCGGGACCATCGGCACGCCCAGGTGCAGCTCCTTGGAGCGCTTCAGCAGGCTGAGCATGATCTCGCGACCGCGCTCATGGCCGTTCGCCGCGACGAGCTGCGACAGCGACTCCTGCCACTCAGCGGTCTCGCCGGGGTCCACGTCGTCCGTGTGGCCCGAGTAGGGGTCCTGGTCGTTCAGCACCGATGCTCCTGACGTCGATTCTCGCGGCGGCCTGGGTGCGCGCGCCCGCGCATCCACCCTATCGACCGCGGCGTGCATCCATCGCAGTGCGGGCGTCGGCTCTGGCACCATGGGGCGCATGGCACAGGACGCGCTCGAGATCGGGGCCGAGGCGCCCGACTTCACCCTCACCGATCACACCGGCGAGGCGGTCACGCTGTCGGCGCTGCGCGGGCGCCCGGTGGTGCTCGTCTTCTATCCCGCGGCGTTCACCGGGCGCTGCACCGGCGAGCTGTGCGCGATCCGCGACGAGCTCGCCGCGTTCGAGGGCGCGGACGCCGAGGTGCTCGCGATCTCGGTCGACACCGCCGCGTCGCTGCGGGTCTTCGCCGAGCAGGAGGCGCTGTCGTTCCGGCTGCTGAGCGACTTCTGGCCGCACGGTGCGGTCGCGCAGGCCTACGACGCGTTCCTGCCCGAGCGCGGCACCGCGACCCGCGCGACCTACGTGATCGATCGCGACGGCCGGATCGCGGCGCACTTCCGCGTGAGCCCGTCGGCCTCGCGCGACATGGACGCCTACCGCGACGCGCTCGCCGGGCTCGCGTGACGAGGTAGCGTTCGAGCGCACGATCAGGAGCCTGTAGCTCAGCTGGCAGAGCGCCTCGCTTACACCGAGGATGTCGGCGGTTCGATCCCGTCCAGGCTCACGAGCGCCGATCGGCGCGACGACGAGGAGGTCGATGTGGACATCCGTGGTGCTGCTGCGCTCGTGACGGGCGCGGCGTCCGGGCTCGGCGCCGCGACCGCCGCGGCCCTCGCCGCGCGGGGCGCGCTCGTCGTCGGCCTCGACCTGCCTGCCGCGATCGAGCGCGCGGCGCCGGGCGCGTCCGCCGTCCTGCGGGACGGCATCCGCCTCGTGCCGGGCGACGTGACGGTGGAGGCGGACGTGCAGCGCGCCATCGACGAGGCGTCGACGCTTGCGCCGCTGCGCGTCGCCGTCTCGTGCGCGGGCATCGCGACGGGCAAGCGGCTCATCGGCAGGGACGGGCCGCACGACCAGGCGGCGTTCGAGCGCACGATCGCCGTGAACCTGTTCGGCACGTTCCAGGTGCTGCGGCTCGCGGCAGCGCGGATCGCCAAGGCCGAGCCGCTGCCGGACGGCCAGCGCGGCGTGATCGTGCAGACCGCATCCGTCGCCGCGTTCGACGGGCAGATCGGGCAGGCAGCGTACAGCGCCTCGAAGGGCGCGGTCGCCGCCATGACGCTGCCCGCGGCCCGCGATCTCGCCCGCCACGGGATCCGGGTCATGACGATCGCCCCGGGCGTCGTCGACACCCCGATGATGGCCGGCATCGGCGCCGACGTGCGCGACGCGCTCGAGGCGACCGTGCCGTTCCCCGCCCGCCTCGCGCGGCCGGACGAGTTCGCCCAGCTCGTCGTCGCCGTCGTCGAGCACGACTACCTCAACGGCGAGACGATCCGCATGGACGGCGCGCTGCGGATGCCGCCGCGCTGACCCCGCGACCGGCGCCCGCGCCGAGCGCGCGTCCGTAGGATGGGCGCATGACGAGCGTCGCCGAGGTCCAGCGCGCGGTCGAGTCGCTCTGGCCGGCTGCGACCGCGGAGGACTGGGACGCCGTCGGCCTCGTCGCCGGCGATCCCGCGGACGCCGTCGCCCGCGTGCTGCTCGCCGTCGACGCCGTCGAGGCGACCGCCGCTGAGGCCGTGGAGCG
Source organism: Agrococcus sp. (assembly GCA_031178105.1). Classification (GTDB taxonomy): domain Bacteria; phylum Actinomycetota; class Actinomycetes; order Actinomycetales; family Microbacteriaceae; genus Agrococcus. The sequence goes on from JAPSJX010000056.1 coordinate 7,803, forward strand.
CGGTGCCGATCTGCTGCTCGTGCACCACCCGCTGCTGCTGCGCGGCGCGACGAGCGTCGCCGCGACGACGCCCGCCGGTCGGGTGATCACACGGCTCGTGCGCGAGCGGGTGGCGCTGCTCGCGGCCCACACGAACGCCGACGCGGTCGACCGCGGCACGAGCGGCGAGCTGGCGACGATGCTCGGGCTCACCGGCCTCTCGCCGATCGTCGTCAACCGCGTCGATCCGGCGCTCGGCCTCGGCCGGGTCGGCGACCTGCCGCAGCCCGTCGCGCTCGGCGAGCTCGTGCGCACGCTCGCGAGCCTGCTGCCCGCGGTCGCGGGCGGGCTCCGCGCGCAGGGCGACCCCGAGCGGCCGGTGCAGCGCGTCGCCATCTGCGGTGGCGCCGGCGACTCGCTGCTGCGCGAGCGCGCCGTCGCGGGCGCCGACGTCTACATCACGAGCGACCTGCGGCACCACCCGGCGTCGGATGCGCGCGAACGGCACGCCGCAGGCGAGGGGCCGGCGCTCGTCGACGTGTCGCACTGGGCGAGCGAGTCGCTGTGGTTGCGCCCCGCCGCCGAGCAGCTGCGCGCCGCGCTGCCGGGCGTCGAGGTGCTCGTGAGCGACATCAGGACGGACCCATGGGACTTCTCGGTCCCGCAGGAGGAGCACGCATGGCACTGAAGGCGACGAACGGCGAGCAGCGACGGCTGCTGGCGCTGCAGGACGTGGACACCCGCATCGTGCGGCTGCTGGCGAAGGCGAAGGCCCTGCCGCAGACGAAGCGGATCGAGGAGCTCGACGCGCTGCTCGCGCGGCTCGACCGCGCGGTGCTCGACCGCCTGGGCGCCCACGACGACGCGACCGCCGAGGTCGCGCGCATCGAGAGCGACGTGCAGCTCGTCGAGGCCCGGCTCAAGCGCGACCAGGAGCGGCTGCAGGTCGTGAAGGACGCGAAGACCGCGACGGCGACCGAGCACGAGATCGCGACGCTCGAGCGCCGCCGGTCGACGCTCGAGGACCTCGAGCTCGAGGCGATGCAGGCGCAGGAGGACGCGGCGGCAGCGCTCGCCGCTGCCCGCGCCGAGGCGGGCGAGGCGCGCCAGGAGCGCGACCGCCTCGTGGCCGAGCGCGCCGAGGTGGCTGGCAGCCTCGAGCGCGAGCTCGCCGAGGCGCGTGCCGAGCGGGCCGACCGCACGGCGTCGGTGCCGGCGGAGCTGCTCGCCCTCTACGACCGCCAGCGCGAGCGCTACGGCATCGGGGCGACGCTGCTGCAGCGGCGCACCTCGGTCGCCTCCGGCGTCGAGCTCACGGCGGCCGAGCTGCACCAGATCCGTCAGGCCCCCGACGACGAGGTCATCCTCGACCCGAACTCGTCGGCCATCCTCGTGCGCACGGAGGAGAGCGGCCTGTAGGCCCGCGCCTCCGCGCTCTAGCATTCGACCAGGACGAGCGGCGGAGGGTCGCGATGCGGGTCGTGGAGGTCACCGACGACGCGGGGCTCGACGCCTTCGTGCGGCTGGGCCACGACACCCACGGCGGCATGGCGGTGCCGCTGCCCGAGCGCACGGTGCGCGCGTGGCACCGCGGCCGGCATCCGCATCCGCATCCGGTCACGCTGCTGCTCGCGCTCGACGGCGATCGCCCGGTCGGCCGCGCGATCGCGCACCGCGATGACCGGCTCGATGCGCGGCTCGGCACCCGTGCGCTCGTCTTCGGAGCGCTCGAGGCAGCCGGGCCCGCTGTCGTCGACGCGCTGCTCGACGAGGTCGAGTCGCGCGCGGGTGCGGCCGGCGCCACCGAGCTGTTCGGGCCGGCGCAGCTGCTCCCGAACCAGTCGGGCGGCGTCATCACCGCCGGCTTCGAGGAGCGGGGCTTCCTCGACGCGGCATGGAACCCGCCGTGGCTGCCGCGCGCGCTCGAGGCGCGCGGCATGCGGCGCTGGTACGAGGCCGACACCTGGGTCGTCGACGTCGTGGACGAGGACGGCCCGACCGTCGCCGAGCTCGACGCCGCAGGCATCCGCATCGACGAGGTGACGCGGTTCGGCCTCTGGCGCGGCCTGCGCGCGCTGCTGCCGCTGCTCAACGACTCGTTCGCGCTGCTGCCGTACTTCACGCCCTTCTCGCGCGCCGAGCTGCGCACGCAGACCGCGGGGCTCTGGCTGCTGCACGAGCCGGGCCTCTTCCTCATCGCGCGCGACGAGGACGACCACCCGCTCGCCTTCGTCGTGGCGGTGCTCGACGCCTCACCGGTGCTGCAGCGCTCGGGCGGCCGCATCGGGCCGAGGGAGGCCTGGTCGGTCGTCGCGCATCGCACCGAGCTGCGGCGCGAGGCGGTGCTCGTCATCCAGGGCGCGCGCCCGGACTCGCAGGGCAAGGGCATCGTCTCGCTGCTGACCCGCCGGCTGCACGCGAACCTCGCCGAGCTCGGCTGCCGCACGCTGCGCTCGACGCCCGTCGGCAGGCAGAACCCGGGATCCGCCCGGCAGTTCTCGAGGTTCGGCGGGCGCCCGCTCCACGCGACGACGTACTACCGCAAGCCGCTCGTCGCGGCGACGCGCTGAGCATCGCGCCCCTGCTCGCCCACCGAGCCCAGCTCGACGCCCTTCGTCTCGGGCATCCGCCACACCGCGATCGCCGACGCGAGGCAGACGAGCGTGAAGTAGAGGATGAACGCCCACTGCAGGCCGATCGAGAAGAGCCACTGGTTGAGGTAGAGCGCGGTGCCGCCGAAGATCGCGACGGAGAGCGACATGGCGATGCCGATGCCCGTGGCGCGGTAGCGCGTCGGGTACTGCTCGGCCAGCAGCGCCGAGTAGATCGAGTTGCCCATCGCGACGAACGCGAGCGCGATGGACTGCGCCACGAGCAGTGTCCACGGCTCCGACGAGATGAGGCTCATCAGCGGGAAGCTGAGCAGGACGAACCCGAGCGAGAAGCCGAGCGCGACGGGGCGGCGGCCGATGCGGTCGCTCAGCGCGCCCATGACCGGCATGAGGCACACGCAGAGGATCTGGGCCGCGAAGCTCGAGGCGAGGGCGGCGGACGGCTCCATGCCGTGCTGCAGGGTCGCGAGCGACGAGGCGGCGGTCAGCCACGTGTAGAAGACGATCGTGATGGCGCCGACGAACCAGAAGATGCGGAACGAGGCCCAGAAGAGCGACCGCTTCGTGGCGGCATCCATCGGCCGCTGCTGGGCGGCCGGGCGCGCGCGCGCGCTGCCCGACGCGGTCGCACCGGCCGCGAGCTCGGAGCGGAAGTGCTCCGACTCCATCATGTGGCGCCGGAGGATCATGACGGCGATCGCCAGCAGCGCGCCGATCGCGAACGGCACTCGCCACCCCCACGCCGTCATCGCCTCCGGCCCGAGCCAGGTGTTGAGCCCCCAGCCGAGCCCGCTCGCGATCGTGGACCCGACGAGGACACCCATGGCGAGCGTCGACGACCAGAGGCCGCGCCGTGCGGCGGGCGCGATCTCGGCGATGTACGTGTAGCCGGCGGTCGACTCGGCCCCGTGCGCGACGCCCTGCGCGAGGCGGGCGATCAGCAGCAGGACGGAGGCGAGCACACCCGCCGACTCGTACGTGGGGATCAGCGCGATGAGCAGCGAGGCGCCGCTCATCGTCAGCATCGTGGCGATCATCACCCAGCGCCGACCGAAGCGGTCGGCGAGGAACCCTGCGAGCACGCCGCCCAGCGGCCGGAACACGAACCCGACGCCGAAGATGGCGAAGGTCATCAGGAGCGCCGAGCCCGGGTCGCCCTGATCGAAGAGGTTCGCGGTCAGGTAGGCCGTGAAGACGACGTAGATGTTCCAGTCGAACCACTCGAGGCCGTTGCCGACCGCGGAGGCGAGCATCGACTTCCGGCGGAGGCGGTCC
>JAPSJX010000007.1 GCA_031178105.1 Agrococcus sp.
GGGGCCTCTTCGTGTGCCGCAGTTCGCGGACTTCTGTTGCGGGGACAGGATTTGAACCTGCGACCTCCGGGTTATGAGCCCGGCGAGCTACCGAGCTGCTCCACCCCGCGGCACAAGAAGAGACGTTACCAGGGACTTGGCAGCAGGGCAAATCGGCCCGGGGCGACTACGGCGCGGTCGTCTCCTCCGGCGCGGTCGTCTCCTCCGGCGCGGTCGTCTCCTCCGGCGCGGTGGCCTCGTCCGGCGCCGGCGTCTCGGCCGGAGCCTCCTCGGACGCCGCGCCGTCGATCTGCGCCGAGAGCTGGATGGCCTGCGCCAGCGCCGCCGTCAGCCGCTCGTCCGCCTCGGCGGCCGCGACGAGGTCGTTCTCCGCGTAGGCGGCCTGGCGCTCCTGGAGCGCCGCGCCGGCCTGCTGGATCGCCGCGTCGAGCTGCGTCTGCAGATCGGTCTCGGGGGCCGGCTGCTCGCCCTCCTCACCGGGCAGGGGGTCGACGTCCGCGTCACCCGCCTCGGCGCCGGAGTCGCCGCCGAAGAGCGAGTCGAGCGCCTGGTCGAGGGTGTCCTCGAACGCGATGTCGTCGCCGAACGCGACCAGGATCTTGCGGAGCACCGGGAACGAGGTCGCACCCGTCGACTGCAGGTACACGGGCTGCACGTACAGCAGGCCGCCGCCGATCGGCAGGGTGAGCAGGTTGCCGTTCAGCACCTCCGTCGAGCCCTGCTGCAGGATGTTGAGCACCTGCGACACCTCGTTGTCGGTGTCGAAGTTGTTCTGCACCTGGCCGGGGCCGGGGATCGACCCCTCCTTCGGCAGCATCTGCAGCGTGAGCTTGCCGTACTCCTCGCTCACCTGCCCGGCCGTGCCGCCGGCATCCGCGTTCACCGAAAGGTAGCCGTAGAGCACCTCGCGGCCGTCGCGCGGGATGAAGGTGGAGTACAGCGTGAACGCCGGGTCCCGCCCGTCCACCGACATCGTGAGGTAGTACGGCGGCTGCGGCGGCGCCGGGACCTGGGCGTTCGACCACGTCGGGTCGGCGGGGGTCGCCCACTGGTCGTCGCCCGAGAAGAAGGTCGCGGGGTTCGTCACGTGGTAGTCGCCGAGCACGTTGCGCTGCAGCTTGAACATGTCGGCCGGGTAGCGCACGTGGCTCATGAGCTCGCCCGACATGGCGCTCATCGGCTCCACCGTGCCCGGGTAGATCTGCATCCACGCCTGCAGGATCGGGTCCTCCGGATCCCACGCGTAGAGCGTGACCGAGCCGTCGTACGCGTCGACCACGGCCTTCACGGAGTTGCGCATGTAGTTCACGATGTCGCCGGACGTGAGGGCGGGGTTCGCGTTCGTCACGTCGGCGATCGTCTGCGCGATCGACCGGTGCGAGGAGTACGGGTACATCGACGTCGTCGTCATGCCGTCGACGATCCAGACGAGCTTCTCGTCGACCACGGCCGGGTACGGGTCGCTGTCGAGCGTCAGGTACGGCGCGACCGCTGCGACACGGTCGCGCGGGTCGCGGTCGTAGAGGATCTGCGAGTCGGCGGTGACCGCGTCGGAGAGGATGATCTGCTCCGACTGGAACTTCATCGCGTAGACGAGCCGGTTGACGATCGAGTCGAGCTTGGGGCCGCCGTCGCCCGAGAAGGTGGTGTTCGCGTTGCCGCTGCCCTCCTCGGTCGAGCGCGGGTAGTCGAGCTCCAGCGGCGCGGAGCCCTCGGCGCCGCCGACGATCGAGTAGTCGGGCGTCGACTCGCCGAAGTAGACGCGCGGCTGGTAGTCGCCGAGCGCCCCCGTGGTGGGGATGCCCTGCTGCAGGAAGACCGGCTGGCCCTCGGGTCCGCGCTGGTTGCCGTAGGCGGCGACGACGCCGTAGCCGTGCGTGTAGACGATGTGGCGGTTGTACCAGCTGTCGTCGTCGAGGCCCGAGAGGTCGAGCTCGCGCACCGCGATCACGGTGTCCTGCGTCTGCCCCTCGATCTCGTAGCGGTCGACGTCGAGCTGCTCGGCGAAGCCGTAGTACTGGCGGTACTCCTGCAGGTTCGCGAACGCGTCGGTGACGAGCGCAGGGTCGATGATGCGGATGTTCGCGGCCGTCTCCGCGTCCTCGCGCAGCGCGCCCGGCTCGGCGTCGGTGCGCGCGTCCGACTCGGTCTCGACCATCTCGTCGACACCCCACGCCGCGCGGGTCGCGTCGATGTTGCGCTGGATGAAGGGCTCCTCGAGCGTCCTGGCGCTCGGGTCGACCTGGAACCGCTGCACGATCGCGGGGTAGGCGACGCCGACGACGAGCGACGCGGCGATGAGCAGCGCCGTGCCGACGATCGCGACGCGCCAGCGCCCGATCACCGCGGTGATGATGAAGAAGATCGCGACGAGGCCGGCGATGCCCGCGAGGATCTGCGCGCCGGGGATGGTCGCGTTCACCTCGGTGTAGCCGGCGCCGGTCGCGAGGAATCCCTGCGAGGTCATGGCGAGCGCGGCGTACTGGCCCAGCCAGATCGAGACGCCGAGGGCGAGCATGTAGAGCGCCACGATGACGGCGAGCTGGATGCGCGCGGAGCGCGAGATGCGGAACTCGCGGCCCGTCGCGCGGATGGCGCCGTAGAGATAGGCGGTCGCGAGCGTGGCGACGCCGCTGATGAACAGCACCGTCAGCGCGAAGCCGACGATCTGCTGGTAGAACGGCAGCTCGAAGACGTAGAAGCTGTGGTCGAAGCCGAACTGCGGGTCGGTCTCGCCGAACGGCGTGCGGTGCAGCCACAGCTGCGCCGACTCCCACTGCGAGGCGGACGCGATGCCCGCGAAGAGCCCCAGCACGATGGGCGCGGCCCACATGCCGACCTGGCGCAGCGGCTCGACGAGCTCCTGGTAGCGGTCGAGCTGCGAGTTGAGCTGCGCGTAGACGGGGCGCGAGCGGAACGCGATCTGCACGCTGAGCGCGAGCGGCACCGCCATGCCGAGGAAGCCGATCAAGAACATCACGGCCATCGAGAGCCAGCGCGTCTGCAGCACCTGCACGAAGCCGAGCTGGTCGAACCACAGCACATCGGCGTAGAAGCCGGAGAAGAGCACGAACGCGCCGATGATGGCGGCGACGATCAGGATCGTGATCAGCAGCGGCGAGGGGCGCTGCCTCCTGATCGGCGCTGCGGTGGGTCGTTCGGCGTTGGATGACACGTCGTTCAGCTCCAAGGTGCGGGGCGGGCGGTGCCGCTCATCGTATCCGCCCCGCCTATGAGGAACCGGCGGCTACGAGCGCGGCGCCTCGCACGTCGGCAGGCCTGCCGTGTCGGCGCTCATCGCGACCGCCTCGACCGCCGCCACCGCGTCGTCGAGCGTGTCGACCGCGAACACCGTGAGCCCGTCCGGCACGTGCCCGGCGACCTCGCCGCAGTTCTCGACCGGCGCGAGGAAGTGCGTCGCACCGGCGTCGACGGCGCCGTGCATCTTCTGCACGATCCCGCCGATCGGGCCGACGTCGCCGAGCGCCGCGATGGTGCCGGTGCCGGCCCAGCGCGTGCCGGCGGTCATCGCCCCCGGTGTGAGCTCGTCGACGACCCCGAGCGCGAACATCATGCCGGCGCTCGGACCCCCGACGTTCGGGAGCTGGATGTCGACGTCGAACGGGAACACGAACTCGTTCGAGGGATAGATGCCGACGATCTTCTGGCCGTCCTCGACGGCCGGCGTGACCTCGACGCTCAGCACCTCGTCGCCGCGCTGGATCTCGAGCGTCGTCGGCCCGTCGACGGCCGCGATCGACGCCCGGATCGAGAACACGTCGTAGACGGCCTCGCCGTTTACGCGCAGGATCCGGTCGCCCTCCTCGAGCAGGCCCTCCGCGGGCGAGCCGGGGATGACGCCGGCGATGCGCACGTCGCTCTCGACCTCGAAGTCCTCGTGCAGGAGCGCCGCCGCGACGGCGGCGGACTGCGAGTTCTGCATCTCGATGCGGCCGGCCTCGTTGGACTGCTCGACCGAGAGGTCGGGCGGGAAGGCGGCGGCCATCGGGATGATCGAGTCGGACGGGTCGAGGTAGGCCTCCGCGACGTCGATCCAGGTGAGCGGCCGCTGGGGGTTGCCGAGCAGCGACACCGTGAGCAGCCGCAGCTCGCCCTCCGTCGGGTACGTCTCGGCGCCGTCGATCGTGATGAGCGGGCCCGCGTCCGTCGCGCCGAGCGTGTCGAAGGTCGGTCCGGGCGCCTCCACGACGTACGGCGAGGGCAGCAGCGCGAGCGCGAGTGACGCCACCGCCGCGATGCCGAGGCCCACCCATCCGGCCCGGCGCACGCGACGGGGCCGCACGTCCGGGAACCGGTGCTGCACCGGCTGTTCGCGGACGGCGGAGGACGGGATGGGCGGATTCCCCGCGGATTGCGACATGCTGCGGCTAGCGTAGTCGCATGCCTGAGGACTCCGACGATCGACGCCCTGAGGACGACCTGCGGGAGATGCTGCAGCAGTTCCTCTCGGGCGAAGGGCCGATCGATCCAGCTCGTCTGGCGGGCGCGGCGGGGATGCCGTCGGACCCCGCGCAGCTGCAGGCGCTGATGGCCCAGCTGCAGGCGGCGCTCGCGCGCACCGAGGACGGCATCGACTGGGATGCGTCCCGTCGCCAGGCCGCCGCGGTGGTGCAGCGCGACCCCGGCTCCGTCTCGAGCGCCGAGCGCGACGCCGTCCGCCAGGCCGCGGAGCTCGCAGCGCTCTGGCTGAGCGAGACCACCGACATCGGCGCCGCCGCGACGGAGCTGCAGCTGCTGTCGCGCCAGCAGTGGGTCGACGCGACGATCCCCGTGTGGCAGGAGATGAGCGAGCCGGTCGCGAACAGCATCTCCGACGCGCTCACGGCAGCGATGCAGGAGCACGCGCCCGAGGAGGCGCAGGAGATGCTCGCGGGCGCCGAGCGGATCCTCCGCAACGTCGGCGGCACGATGTTCGCGATGCAGCTCGGCAACGTGGTCGGCCAGCTCGCGGGCGAGACCGTCGCGGGCGGCGACTTCGGCTTCCCGCTGCTCGAGGGAACCGGGGCGCTACTGCCGGTGAACCTGCGCGCCGTCGCGGAGGGGCTCGAGATCCCCGAGGACCAGGTGCGCATCTGGATGGCGGCCCGCGAGCTCGCGCACGCCCGCCTCTTCCACCACGCGCGGTGGCTGCGGCTGCACGTGCTGTCGTCGGTGCGCGAGTACGCGGAGGGCATCCGCATCGACGTCGAGCGGCTCGAGGAGCTCGCGGAGTCGTTCGACCCGACGAACCCGGACGAGCTGCGCGAGGCGCTCAAGAGCGGCGCGCTCATCCCGCCGAAGACGCCGGAGCAGGTCGAGACGCTCGCGCGGCTCGAGACGACGATCGCGCTCATCGAGGGCTGGGTCGACGCCGTCACCGAGTCGGCGACCGCGCGGCTGCCCAAGCGCGAGTCGATCGCCGAGATGGTGCGCCGGCGCCGAGCGACCGGCGGCCCGGCCGAGAAGGCGTTCGGCACGCTCGTCGGCCTCGAGATCCGCCCTCGGAGGCTGCGCGAGGCCGCGGCGTTCTGGCGCGCCGTGACCGACGCCGTGGGCGCCGACGTGCGCGACTCGCTGTGGGACCAGCCCGATCTGATGCCCGGGGGCGACGACATCGACGACCCGTCGCGCGTGATCGCGCGACTGCAGGGCGTCGGCGAGCTCGACGAGATGGATCTCGCGCTGCAGGAGCTGCTGGACGACGCGGAGCGCCGCGACGACGACGCGGCCGAGCCCGATGGGGACTCGCCCCAGCGCGACTGAGCCGCGAGGCTGTGGAGAGCCGGCGACGCCCGCGGGCGGGCTGGCGCACCATGCCGCCATGCTGCGACTCGACCCGCACCTCGCCGTCTTCCGCACCGCGCCCGACCGCATCGCCATCGGCGCGCAGCAGCCGATCGCCGAGCTGGACGCCGACGAGCCGACGCTCCTCGGCATCGCCGCGCTGACCCGCGGAGTCGTGCGCCGCGAGCTCGAGCACCTGCTGGGCGACGAGCCGGCGGCGGCGCTGCTGCGAGCGGTGGGCCCGGCGCTCGCGCCCGCGCCTCCCGCGCTCGCCGTCCGCGTGCGCGGGCGCATCCCGCTCGCCGATGCGCTCCATCGCGCCGCGCGGCAAGCGGGTCACCCGGCCCGCGACGACGGCCTCCTCCTGCCGGTGGCCGCGTGGCGGCTGCCCGACGCGGAGTTCGAGCGGCTCGCGGCCTGCCCGCTGGCGCAGCTGCCGGTCGTCGTCGGCGACGTCTGGGTGCAGGTCGGCCCGTTCGTGCCCGAGGGCGGCTGCGCGCGCTGTGCGCAGCCGGACACCACGCCGCTGCTCCCCGGCCACCTCACGCCGGTGCCGAGCCCCATCGCCGCAGCGCAGGCGGTCGTGACGGTGCTCGGCGCGCTCCGCCGGGCGAGCGAGGGGGCGCTGCCCGCGGGCTGGGCCGTGCGCATCCGGCAGCGCGATGCCGCGGTCAGCGCGCTGCGACGCTCGAGGGCGCGGTGCCCCCACCGATCTCTGCCAGGAACCGCGATGGCTGCCTGACCGCGTGGCCCGAGTGGCGCGCCCAGGTGAGCGAGAGCGACCGCTGGGCGCGCGTGATCGCGACGTAGAGCAGGCGGCGCTCCTCGTCGATCTCGGCGAGCGTCGTCGCATGCGACACGGGCAGCAGGCCCTCCGCGAGCCCGATCACGTGCACGTGCTGCCACTCGAGGCCCTTGGCCGCGTGGATCGTCGCGATCGTGACGGCGGCGAGCGTCGGCTCGTGCTCGGTCGCGGCGCGGCGCTCGAGGTCCCGCGCGAAGCCGGGCAGGTCCGTGCCGCCCGCCTCCTCCGCGAGGGTGACGAGCGCGTGCAGCGCATCCCACTGCGCGCGCTCCTGGCCGTGCGTCGCGGGCGGCTCGGCTCGATAGCCGAGGCCCATGACGATGTCGGCGACCGCCTGGAACACCGGCCGGCCGTCGGCCGGGGCGCTCCGCAGCATGAGCACGGCGCGCTTCACGACCGGGATCTCGAAGAACCGGGTCGAGCCCCGCACCGTCGACGACAGGCCGACGCCGGCGAGCGCCTGCTCGAGCAGCCCCGCCTGGGCGTGGAAGCGGGTGAGCACCGCGATGTCGCCCGGGTCGGCGCCGGCGTCGACCTGGGCGCGGCACGCGGCGGCGACGGCCGCCGCCTCGGCGGAGTCGTTGCCGTGGACCGTCGCGGCCGGCTCGCGCCCCTGCTCGCCCGAGGCGGCCTGGAGCGTGAGCGCGTCCCTGCCCCGCATGAGCCGGTTCGCGCATCCCACGATCGCGGCCGTCGACCGGTACGAGCGCTCGAGCCGCACGACCTCGGCGTCGGGGTGGTCGTGCACGAAGCGGCTGAGGCTGGCGGGGTCCGCGCCCGCGAACGAGTAGATGGTCTGGCTCGGGTCGCCGACGACGCACACGTCGCGACGGTCGCCGAGCCACGCGGCGAGGAGCCGCTGCTGCATGGGCGAGACGTCCTGGTACTCGTCGACCGTGAAGTGCCGGTAGCGGGAGCGCACCTCGTCGGCGATGACGGGCTCGCGCTCGATCATGCCGGTGGTCGCGAGCAGCACGTCCTCGAAGTCGATCTGCCGCCGCTCGTCCTTCACCCGCTCGTACGCCATGTGCAGGTCGATCATCGCCTCCGGCACGATGCCGGTCGGCATGGGTCGGATGCGCGCCTGCAGCCCGTAGTCCTCCATCGTCATCGCCTGCGACTTGCGCCACTCGATCTCGCCCGCCGCGTCGCGCAGCTGCGCCGTCGGCAGCCGGAGGCGCAGCTGCGCCGCGGCGTCCGCGAGCAGCGACGCCTTCTGCGGCAGCAGCTTGGGCATGGACGAGCCGGTGACGCGCGGCCAGAAGTGCGACAGCTGCGCGAGCGCGGCAGCGTGGAACGTGCGCGCCTGCACGCGGCCCGCGCCGAGGCGCGCGAGGCGGGTGCGCATCTCCCCCGCGGCCCGGCTCGTGAAGGTGAGCGCGAGCGACGCGTGCTCGGCCTGCTCGCCGGTCGCCACGCCGTAGGCGATGCGGTGCGTGATCGCGCGCGTCTTGCCGGTGCCGGCGCCCGCGAGGATCGCGACGGGGCCGCCGAGCGTCGTCGCCGCCTGCCGCTGCTGCTCGTCGAGGCCGGCCAGGATGCGGTCCGCGTCCGTCAGCACGCGGTCGGTCACGCGGGCTCGCCGCGGGCGAGCCACGCGTCGAGGATCCAGGACGCGATCGACGTGCGCCCTGGCAGCTGCACGGCGCCCGCCCGCAGCTCGTCCCGCGTGAACCACCGGACGTCGAGGATCTCGACGCCGTCCGGACGGATGGTGTCGGGGTCGTCGGCGATGCACTCGAAGCCGAGCATGAGGCTGCGCGGGAAGGGCCACGGCTGCGAGCCGAGGTAGTGCGGCTCCACGACCCGCAGCCCCGTCTCCTCGAGCACCTCGCGGACGACCGCCGCCTCGAGCGACTCGCCCGGGTCGACGAAGCCGGCGATGAGCGAGTAGCGGCCCTCGGGCCACGCGGCGTTGTGGCCGAGCAGGATGCGCTCGTCTGCCCGGTCGTGGATCGCGACGATCACGGCGGGATCGGTGCGCGGGAAGTGAGCGCCGCCGCTCGCGTCGCGGCGCACCCAGCCGGACTCCTCGAAGGCGGCGGGGCTGCCGTCGACCGGGCTGTGATGGCTCTCGCGCTGCCACACGCCGAGCGCCACCGCCTGCACGAGCGCGCCGGCGTCGGCGTCGTCGAGGTCGGCGCCCACCTCGCGGAGCGACCGCCACTCGGCGCCCGGCACGTCGAAGGGCTCGGCGACGAGCATCGAGAGGATGACGCCGCCCCGGGACCCGTCGCCGGCGACGGCGCGGCCGAGCCAGCTGAGCGGCACGAGCGGCTCGACGGCGCCGGCCTGCTCCGCGAGGGCATCCGGCGCGAGCCGCACGAGGGCACCGTCGCGCACCGGGGCGCGGTCGCCGGCGATGGCGATGATGCGGGTGGAGGGCACCTCGAGGGCCCGGGCGACCGCATCCGGCGCGAGCCGGGACGCGTGGTCGCGGTCGAGCGCCGATCTGGCGAGCGGGGGAACCTGCACGTCACCTCCGTCGCGTGGCGCGGCCCCCGACGGTCGAGGGCGGCCTAGCCTGGCATCCATGAGCACGAACCCCTTCACTCTAGCCGCGCTGGCCACCACCGCCGTCGATGGCCTCACGGTGGTCGGGGCGACGGAGGACGGCTCCGACGAGCACCGCTCGGTCGTCGCAGCGCGCCTCGCCGGTGGCGAGACGGTGCAGACCGTGCTCCCCCGCTCCGTCGCCGCCCTCGGCACGGCACGAGCGCACGCCGCCGCGCTCGCGGCGCTGACGCTCGCGACCCGCTCGCGGCTGCCGTTCGAGGTGCCGTCGGTGCTCGGCACCGCGGAGGCGGGCCGCTCGACGCTCTTCGTGCTCACCCGGCTCGGCGGCGCGACGATGCGGCTTCAGGACATCTCCCCCGCCCGCCCGGGGCTCGCGGCGAGCGTCGGCCAGGCGATCGCGGCGATCCACGAGCTGCCCACGTCGGTGGCCGCCGACGCCGGTCTGCCGCACGAGACGGCGCAGGCGCTGCGGCAGCGGCTGCTCGACACCTTCGACCGCGCCGCGGCGACGGGGTCGGTGCCCGCGGCGCTGCTCGAGCGCTGGGAGGGCGCGCTCTCCGACGACCGGCTGTGGCAGTTCAAGCCGGCCCTCGTGCACGGCGACCTGCAGGCCCCCGCGTTCCGGGTCGAGGGCGCGCACGTCGTCGGCATGGACGGCTGGCACGCGCTCGCCGTCGGTGACCCTGCCCGCGACCTCGCGTTCCTGCTCGGCTCGAGCGAGTTCGGCAGCGTCGACGAGGCGTTCGAGTCGCACGCCGCGGCCCGGGGCATCGGCGATCGGCAGCTCCGCCAGCGCGCCATGCTGCACGCCGAGCTCGACGTCGCCCGCTGGCTGCTCCACGGCGTCGACGCGGGCGACGAGGCGGTCGTGGCCGACGCCTCCGCGATGCTCGCATCGCTGGTCCAGCGCGTCGATCGCGGAGCGGGGGCCGCGATCGCGGCGCAGCAGCCCGAGACCATGGACCTCACGGGCGTGCAGCAGTACCTGGGCGAGACCGGACCGGTCGCCGGCGACGGCTCGCGCGATGGCGGGGACGGCCGAGGAGGCGTCGGCTCAGGCGACCGCTGACGCCGCCGCGACCGCCTGCTGCGCCCGCAGCCAGCGGCCCTCGAGCTCAGCGAGCGACTCGATGCGCGTCGGCCGCACGATGCGGTCGTGCTCGACGAAGTAGAGCTCCGCGTCGACGAGGTCGGGGTCGAGCCCCGCGTGCGCCGCGTACGCGGCCCGGTAGAGCGCGAGCTGCAGCTGCCGTGCCTCGAGGTCGGCATCCCCCGAGGGCAGCCGACCGGTCTTCCAGTCGACGACCGTCGCCCGCTCGCCATCGCGGTAGACCGCGTCGATCTTGCACACCACGGTCGTGCCGGCGAGCGGCAGGTGGATCTCGAGCTCGGTCTCGGCGGGCTCCCGGTCGCCGTAGGGCGAGGCGAGGAAGGTGCGCTTGAGCCGCTCGAGCCGGTCGGCGTCGATGCCCACGAGCTCCTCGTCGAGCGCCTCGTCGTCGACGGCGTCGCCGAGCCCGATCGCGCTGCCGCGCCGCTCGACCCAGCCGTGGAAGAGGGTGCCGAGCCTCGTCGCCGCGAACGGCTCCTGCGGCATGGGGCGCGCGAGCTGGCGCGCGACGGCCACCGGGTCGGCAGCCCAGTCCTTGAAGCCGGATGCCGCGATGCGGGTCGGGAGCGCCAGCCCGCCGCCCTCGCGCGCCTCGAGCAGGAGGGCGATCGCGTCGTCCCACGGGGTCGCCGCGCTCGGGTCGGCGGCGTCGACGAGCGCGGCACCGCGCTCGACCGCGCCGCGGCGAGAGCCGAGCGGGTCGGCCGGCCAGGCCGTCGTCGGCGCGGTGCCCGCGCGCGGGTTCGGCGCGCCGCGCTCGGGCTGCTCGAGCAGCGGCGCGCCGACCGACTCGGCGGCGAGGGCGAGCAGCTTCGTCGGCTTCGCGGAGCTGGTGCCGCTGCCGTACCAGAGCGCTCCGGAGAGCCAGAGCGCGTGCCGGGCGCGGGTGACCGCGACGTACGAGAGGCGGTCGCGCTCGGACTCGTCGTGCGCCTTGAGCGCTGCTGCGAAGTCGGCGCGCGCCTCGAGGTAGTCGTGCGCGGTCGGCTGGTCGTGGTCGAGCGTCGGCAGCATCGTCGCGTCGCCGCGGAGCGGGTAGGGCAGCCGTGCGCGCTCGAGCCACCCCTTGGAGCTCGGGTCGGCCTGCGCCGCGGCGAGCCGGGGCAGCGCGACGAGGTCCCATTCGAGCCCCTTGGCCGCATGCATCGTCATGACCTGCACCGTGCCCGGCTGCGCCTCGGGCTGCGGCGCGTCCGGGCCCCGGCCGGCCTCGACGGCCTCGAGGTAGACGAGCAGCGACTCGAGTCCGCCCTGCTCGTCGGCGGTGGCGAAGGCGTGCACCTCCCGTGCGAACGCGTCGAGCGCCGCGGCGGTCCGGCCCGAGTGGGCGTCGACCTCGATGTCGAGCCGCAGGGCGCGCTCGATGAGGCGCACGTAGTCGACGAGCGGCATGCCGGCGCTGCGCCGCAGCGACCGCAGCAGCACGGCGGCGTCGCGCATCCGACGCACGCCCTCCGGCGTCGCGCCGTCGAGCCCATCGGCCTCGACGAGCGCGTCGAGCGCGTCGACGATCGACGACGACGCCTCGGGCACGACGGCGCCGCGGTCGCTGCTGCGCTGCGCGTCGCTGAGGCCCGCGGCGGCCATCCGGTGGGCGGATCGCTGCAGGGCCATCAGGTCGGCGACGCCCACGCGCCACCGGCTGCCGGCCAGCAGGCGGATGAGGGCCGAGCCCTCCTCGGGCCGCCCCAGCACCCGGAGCGCCGCGACGAGGTCGACGACGGCGGGCTCCTCGAGCAGGCCGCCGCCGCCGGTGCGCGAGACCCGCACGCCGAGCGCGCGCAGGGCGTTCGAGAGGTCGATGCCGTGCCCGTGCGTGCGCACGAGCAGCGCCGCCGTGCGACCCTCGCGGGTGAGCCCGTGCGCCTCGAACCAGCCGGCGAGCGCGCGCGCCTCATCGTCGACCGTCTCGAAGTGGCGCACGTCGACGACGCCGTCGCCGGCGTCGTCCCGCGCGCGCAGCGGCAGCACCGGCACCTCGGGGCGCCCGGGCAGCTCGGTCGCTACGGCGCCCGCGACGCCGAGGATCGCGCGATCGTTGCGCCAGCTCGTCGAGAGCGCCGCCTTGCCCGTCGGCCCGAAGTGGTGCTCGAAGAGCGCGAGGGTGCCGGCGCTCGCCCCGCGGAAGCCGTAGATCGCCTGGTTGGGGTCGCCGACCGCCATGACGGCCTGCTCGCGGAAGATCGCGCCGAGCAGCCGCAGCTGCAGCACCGAGGTGTCCTGGAACTCGTCGAGCAGCACGAACCGGTGACGGTCGCGCAGCTCGGCGACGGCGCCGGGGTGGGCGGCGAGCGCGTCCATCGCGAAGCGGACCTGGTCGCTGAACTGCACGACGCCGAGGCGGCGCTTCTGCTCGTCGAAGGCGTCGACGAGGTCGGCGAGCGCGCCGAGGCCGCCGACGTTCGCCGCGTCGCGCGCGAGGTCGCGCTGCGCTGCCTGGCTGAGCGCGCGCTTCGCGTCCGCGCGCGGCGGGAGCGAGGTGAGCGTCGCGAAGCGGTCGGCGAGCCCCGAGCGACGCAGCGCGTCGGTCGTGACGTGGTGGTCGCCGAGCTCGCCCGCGAGCTGCACGACGGCCTGGGCGACGATCGCCGCGGAGCCCACCTCGGCGAGGCGCAGGTCGTCCGAGGCACGCGCGACGCGCAGCGCGAGGATGAACGCGGCGGGGTCGGTCAGCACATCGGACTCCGGGTCCCGGCCGATGAGGAGTCCCCACTCCTTGAAGAGGCTGCTCGCGAAGGAGTTGTAGGTCTGGACGACCGGCCGGCTCGTCGCGACGAGCGCCGGCTCGACGAGGCCGGCCCGGCCGAGCAGCTCGAGCTGCGCGTCGAGCCTCTCCTGCAGCTCGCGCGCCGCCTTGCGGGTGAAGGTGAGGCCGAGCACCTGGTCGGGCAGCGCGCGGTCGTTCGCGACGAGCCACAGCACGCGCTGCGCCATCGTGTGCGTCTTGCCGCTGCCGGCGCCCGCGACGACGAGCGTCGGCGACTCCGACGCGGCGATCACGGCGCGCTGCTCGTCGGTCGGCGGCTGCACCCGCCTGCCGAGCACCGCGGCGAGCGCTTCGGCGATGTCGTCGGGGCTGTGCGTCACTCGGTGACCTCCGGCAGGACGTGGATGGCGCACTGGCCGAACGAGAAGGGCGCGCAGCAGTGCTCGCTCGGCGAGGCCAGGAAGCGGGCGCCGCCCATCGTGCCGACCGCGTGCTCGAGGTGCTCGACGAAGGCGTCGCGCACCGCCTCGAAGCTGTCGGCGGCGACGACCTTGTCCTTGACCTGGAGCCGCGGCATCACGAGCCGCGCCTCCGTCGGCGCGCTCGCGGGCACGCCCTCGATGCCGCCGAGCGAGATGGCGAGCTGGTAGGCGCGCAGCTGGAGGTTGCCGAGCTCCGGATGGACGCCCGGGCGATGCTTGCCCGTCTTGAGGTCGACGACGCGCACCGTGCCGTCGCTGCCGTGCTCCAGCCAGTCGATGGAGCCGTGGAGCGCTGCGCCGCCGGCCAGCTCGACCGAGAAGCGGGCCTCGTGCTCGCCGGGCACCACCCTCCAGCCCTCGCCGCGGAGGCGCTGGAAGTAGTCGGCGATGTGGGCCACGAGCTGCGGCACGTCCGCGCTCTGCTGCGCCGCCTCCCACGTGGACGGGTGCGCGAGCTCGCCGAAGCGGTCACCGATGTAGCGCTCGAGCGCGGCGGCGTCGCTCGCGTCGGCGTGCTCCACCGCCTCGTGGACGATGGTGCCGAAGCCGGCGGCGCGGTTCGACGTGGAGCCGGCGAGCCGCTGGATCACCCAGTCGACCTCGCAGTCCTGCAGCTTCTGGAGCGCCGAGGGCGAGACGGCGACCGGGTCGTCGTCGTCGAGCCGGCGCTCGGTGGTGATGGGCGCGAGGCCCCACCACTCGTCGGTCGCCGCGCCGGGCACGCCGGCGTCGGCGAGGCGACGCAGCGCGGCCGCTGCGCTCGGGTCGCCGAGGTCGACGACGCGCTTGCGCAGGTGCGCGACGAGCGAGCGCAGCGAGTGCCAGCGGTCCGCACCCCTCGGGGCCACGGGCACGCCGGCGGTGAACGGCGAGGGCTGCTCCTGCTCGCTGGAGACGGCGGTGAGGACGACCCGGGAGCGCGCCGCCTGCACGGCCTTCGCGAAGGTGCGCAGCTCGTCGTGCAGCACCGCGGTGCGGTCGTCGTCGGTCGCCGCGCCGTCGAGCCGGTTGGCGCCGAGCAGCGACCCGCGGGGACGGAGGTTGGGCCACACGCCCTCCTGGAGCCCCGCGACGATCACCGTGTCCAGCTCCCGCCCCACGAGCTGGCCCGGCGTGCCGATCGCGACGCGGTCGCCGTCGGCGCGCGCCGCGAGCGAGTCGTCGTCGATGCTGGAGGCGAGCCAGGCGTCGACGAACCCGCCGGTGTCGACGTCCGGGCGGCGCTCGATGAGGCGCGCGACCTGGTCGAAGAGGGCGACGACGGCGTCGAGCCGGCGGTTCGCGAGCGCGCGCTCGACGCCCGAGCCCCCGAGCGCCGTCCTGCGCCACGCCTCTGCCACGCCCGCGGCCGACCAGACGGCCCAGAGCACGCGGTCGGCCGAGGCCGGGTCGTCGGCGCGGATGAGCGCGCGCGCGTCGGCGAGCATGCGGGCGAGCCGGCGCGCCGCGGGCGCCGCGAGCCGCGCGCGCTCGAGCCCCTCGAGCAGCGACGGCTCGTCGATCGCCTCGCGCACGAGCTCGGCACCGGGCACGTGCACCTCGCCGCCCGCCGCGATGACGCGGTGCCGCAGCGCGCGCTTGAGCCGCCGGACCGCGAGCGCGTCGAGCCCGAGCAGGTCGCCGCGCAGCAGCCGCTCGGCGAGCTCGGCCGTGAGCGGGATGCGGTCCGCTGCGACCGCGAGCACGCTGACGAGCGCGTCGACGACCGAGGCCTCGCGGAGCCGCGTCGGGCCGCCCGTCGCGACCGGCACGTCGAGCGCGGACAGCAGCGAGGAGAGCTCGCCGGCGATGCGCCCGGTGCGGGCCACGACGGCGATCGCGCCGTGCGGGACGCCCTCGGCGCGCCGCTCGTGGATGGCGCGCGCGATCCGCCGTGCCTGGTCGTCGACCGAGTCGGCGATGAGCAGCTCGACGCGGTCCGCGCCGCCGCCCGCCGCGGCGCGCCGGTGCAGCCCCGCGCCCGCGGTGCCGATGCCCTCCGCGAGCGACGCGGCGAGCTCGCGCACGCGCGGCCCGTGCCGGTGGTCGGTGCCCAGCACGAGCCGGTGCCCCGGCTCGTGCGCGAAGCCCAGCCGCGCGGGGAGCGCCGCGAGCAGCGACGCGTCGGCGCCGCGGAAGCCGCCCGTCGCGGTGTCCGGGTCGCCCAGCGCGATGACGGCCGCGCCGCGCTCGCGGAGCGCCTCGAGCACGACGACGGCGCCCTCGGTGAGCTCCTGCGCGTCGTCGACGACGACGAGCGAGGGCAGCGCGAGGCGCTCGCTCCCGCGCACGGCGCGCGCGGCGCGGCGCAGGAGCGAGGCCGCGGTGACGGCCTCGGCTCCGCGGCGCTCGAGCCGCTGGAGCCGCTCGAACTCGTCGAGGAAGTCGGCCGCGGCGGCCCACTCCGGCACCGCGCGCTCGGCGGCGACGCTGCGCAGGTCGTCGGAGCTCCAGCCGCGCTCGGCCACGGCGGCGAGCAGCTCCCGCAGCTCTGCTCGGAAGCCGGGAAGCTCGCGGACCTCGGCGTGCAGGTGCTCCGGCCACGCCGGCCCCCGCTGCCCGCCGCCCGCCTCGTCGTCCGCGTGGCCGGCCAGCATCGCGGCGATGATGCGGTCCTGCTCGGCGCCCGAGAGGAGCTGCGGCGCGGGGCGGTCGCCGGCGAGCGCCTCGGCCGCGAGCACGGCGTGCGCGAACGACGGCATGGAGCGGGCGAGCGGCCCCGGCGTGACGACGCCCGTGCGCGCGGCGAGGCGATCGCGCAGCACCGTCGCCGCCTGCCGGGACCCGGCGACGACGAGCAGCGAGGCCGGCTCGAGCCCGTGCGCGAGCCGGTCGGCGACGAGCTCGACGAGGGTGGTCGTCTTGCCCGAGCCGGCGACGCCGAGCACGATCGCGGACGCGCCGGCCGGGAGCGCGAGCACGGCGCGCTGCGTCGCGTCGAGCTCGACGTCCTCCGTGGCGGGGGCCGTCGCGGTCGGGGCGCTGAGCTGGGCGGATGCGGGCACGGGGCCACGCTAACGGCGGCCGCCGACACGGCCGGGAGCCGCTCCGCGGCGGCCCGCTTCGCCCTCGGCGGACGCGGCCGGTCGCCCGGTCGGCATCGCCTATCCTCAGAACCATGGACATCCGCATCGGCATCAAGGACTCGGCTCGCGAGATCGCATTCGACTCGGCGCAGACGGCGCAGGAGATCGAGTCGGCGGTCGTCGCCGCCCTCGGCGCCGGTCACCTCACCCTCGACGACGCGAAGGGCCGCCGGTACCTCGTGCCGAGCGCGCAGATCGCCTACGTCGAGATCGGCAGCGAGACGACGCGCAAGATCGGCTTCGTGGCCTGATGCCCATCCTCGTCCTCGTGCCGATGGTCATCGGCGCGGCGATCGGCCTCGCCGCCCGGTACCTGCTGCCCGGCCGGCAGTGGGTGGGGCTGTTCCTCAACCCCACGGCCTCCGCGGCCGCCGCCGGCATCGTCTGGACGATCCTCTCCCTCGTCGGCATGGCGCCCGACAACGGCTGGCTCTGGATCGCGAGCCTCGCGGCGGCGCTCGTCGTCGCGCTCGTGCTGCCGCGCGTGCTGCCCCCGCGCCGTGCGAGGGCCGACGCCGCCTACCTCGCGGAGCTGACGCGCTCGAGGGCCTGACGGGTCGTCGGCCCTTCCGGCCGTCAGGCCGTCAGGCCCAGCTCGTCCATGCGGCGGGTGTGCGAGGCGACGATGTCGTTGAACGCCGGCTCGAGCCGCGGCTGGCTCGGCACCGCGCGACCCGAGTCGTCGGGGCCGTTCACGGCCAGGTACATCTGCAGCAGCGCATCCCCGACGAGGCGGCGCCCCCAGACGGCCAGCCGGTCGGACAGCCGCGGCGTCGCCACGATCGCGCGCTGCAGCAGGTCGACGAGGTGGGCGTGCGCGGTCTCGCTGCGCAGGGCGCGCAGCATCGCGTCTCGGTCGTCGCCCGGCAGGCCGGGAGCGATCGCGACGAAGAAGTCGACGAGCAGGCCGCTCACGACGTGGAGCGCGAGCACCTGCTCGTACCAGTCCGCGCCGTCGATCGCGGCGGCGAACGAGCGGGTGGTCTCGGCGAAGGGGCGCATCGCCTCACCGGCGTCCACGTGCTCGCTCTCGAGGATCTGCGCGAAGGCGCCGGCGCGGGCGGCGTGGATGCGCACGACCTCGGCGAGCGCGACCCGCGACTCGAGCGAGGGTGCCTCGGCGAGCACGCGGCCCGCCTTCGCGACGAGCTCGAGCTCGAGGCCGAGCGCCTGGCCGACGAAGGGCGCGAGCGCGGGGCGCACGTCCGACAGCAGCACGCGGTCGCCCACGACCGGGACGCGATGCTGACGGAGCAGCTGGCGCGTGACGTCGCGCGGCGTCCGGTCGAACCACTTCACCACGCTGAGGAGTCTAGGGGCGCAGAACGCCCGGTCCCCGCATGCCGCGGGTAGGCTGGGCGGAGCAGACCCGAACAGGTGGAACACTCCTTTGACTTTCCAAGACCTCAACATCGATGCCGACATGGTCAAGGCGCTCGCCGACCGCGGCATCCTCGAGCCCTTCCCGATCCAGACGCAGACGATCCCGCTCGCGCTCTCCGGCCAGGACATCATCGGCCAGGCGAAGACCGGCACCGGCAAGACCTTCGCGTTCGGCCTGCCGCTCGCGCAGCGGCTCGGCGCCGAGCCCGCGGCCGGCGTGCAGGCGCTCATCGTCGTGCCCACGCGCGAGCTCGCCGTGCAGGTGACCGAGGACATGGAGATCATCACCTCCAACCGTCCGACCACCATCGTGTCGATCTACGGCGGCAAGGCCTACGAGGGCCAGATCGAGCAGCTCAAGGCCGGCGCGCAGATCGTCGTCGGCACGCCCGGGCGCCTCCTCGACCTCTCGCAGCAGCGCATCCTCGACCTCTCGAACGTCCAGGAGATCGTCCTCGACGAGGCCGACAAGATGCTCGACCTCGGCTTCCTGCCCGACGTCGAGAAGATCTTCTCGAAGGTCCCCGCGGTGCGGCACACGATGCTCTTCTCGGCGACCATGCCGGGCCCGGTCGTCGCCCTCGCACGGCGCTTCATGTCACGACCGCTGCACATCCGCGCGACCGACGTCGACGACACCATCGCGCAGGCCAACATCGAGCACGTCGTCTACCGGGCGCACGCGCTCGACAAGGACGAGGTGATCGCGCGCATCCTCCAGGCCGAGGGCCGCGGCAAGACCGTCGTCTTCACGCGCACGAAGCGCGCTGCCGCGCGCATCACCGAGGAGCTCATCGACCGCGGCTTCCAAGCCGCGGCCGTGCACGGCGACATGAGCCAGGAGGCGCGCGAGCGCGCCATGGCCTCCTTCAAGGCCGGCAAGAAGGACGTGCTCATCGCGACCGACGTCGCCGCCCGCGGCATCGACGTCGACGACGTGACCCACGTCATCAACCACACCATCCCTGAGGATGAGATGGCGTACCTGCACCGCGTGGGCCGCACCGGCCGCGCCGGCCGCACCGGCATCGCCGTGACGTTCGTCGACTGGGAGGACCTGCACAAGTGGTCGGTCATCGACCGCGCCCTGGAGTTCGGTCGCCCGGAGCCGGTCGAGACGTACTCGTCGAGCCCGCACCTCTACACCGACCTGAAGATCCCCGCGGGCGTGAAGGGCCGCCTGCACGCGACGCCGCCCAACAAGGAGGCCAAGCGCGAGGGCGTCGCTCCCGGCGGTCGCCCCGACCGCGGTCGCGGCGGCGAGCGCGGTGACGGCCCGCGCGGCCGCGGCGGCGAGCGCGGTGACGACCAGCGCAGCGGCGAGGGCGAGCGCAGCGAGGGCGGCCGGCGCCGCAGCCGCGGCGGACGCGGTCGCGGGGCCGAGGTCGCAGCGCCCTCGCCGACGACGGACGGGCCGGTCGCCGAGGGGCGCGGCACGCACGACGGCGGCGGCAACGAGCACCACGACGGCAACGCGGCGCCCGTGCGCCGACGTCGCCGCCGCAGCCGCCCGGGCGCGTCGACGCCCCCGCCCGTCCAGGGCTAGCAGCAGCAGCGTCCGACGGCCGCTCCCATCCCGGGGCGGCCGTCCGTCGTCTCCGGGCAGTGGTCACGATCGGCGGCTCCGGGCGCGGATGGGCCGCCGATCGTGACCAGTGTCAGCGGGCCGGGGGGACGACGGGGGCGAAGCCCGTGGCCCGGCGGACGATCTCGGCGAGCACGGCCGGATCGGTCGTGTGCTCGCCGAGCACGTTCGGCTTCCCGAGGCCGTGGTAGTCGCTCGAGCCGGTCACGAGCAGGCCGAGGCGCTCGGCGTCCGCGAGCAGCAGCTGCCGCGAGCGCTCGTCGTTGTCGCGGTGCCAGATCTCGACACCGGCGAGGCCCGCGTCGACGAGCTCGCCGAGCACGCCCATCCGCATGACGGGCCTCCCCCGGGCGGCCGGATGCGCGAGCACCGCGACGCCGCCCGCGTCGGTGATGATGCTGATGGCGTCGACCGGGTGCGGCGCGTGGTGCGGCTGGTAGTAGCCGCCCTGCCAGTGGAGGATGCCCTCGAACGCCGCCGACCGGTCGGGCACGATGCCGAGCGTCACGAGCGCGTCGGCGATGTGCGGCCGCCCGATCGTCGCGCCCGGCGCGGAGTGCTCCTCGACGTGCCGCCAGGTGAGCGGGTAGTCCCGACCGATCGCCCGCACCATGCGCTCCGCGCGCTCGACGCGCTCCAGCCGGATGCGCTCGCGCTCCCCCACGAAGGCGGCCGAGGCGGGGTCGAGCAGGTAGCCGAGCACGTGCACGCTCGCCGGACCGATCTGCGAGGAGAACTCGACGCCCGGGATGAGGGCGACGCCCGTCTCGATCGCGGCGTCGGCGGCCTCCTGCCAGCCCGCGACCGTGTCGTGATCGGTGAGGGCGACGACGCCGAGCCCCGCGGCCGCGGCGGCGCGGACGACGTCACCCGGGGCATCCGTGCCGTCCGACTCACGGGAGTGCGCGTGCAGGTCGATCGGGCCCCTGCGCACCCAGTCGTCGTCCATCCCGTCAGCCTATTCCGGCCCGTCCGGAGCACGCGCCGCACAGGCCGCGCATCGACCGGTGGCCTACGCTCCCGATGTGCTCGCGATCCTCGGCTGGCTGCTCGCCATCGTCATCGCGGCGTGCCTGCTGGTCGCCGCGTGGCCGCAGGGGCTCGGGCTCGAGCAGGCGCCGGTCGTCGCGCAGGTCGTGTCGATGCGGATCGGCGTGGTCGGCATCGCGCTCGCGCTCGCGCTCGTGTTCCTGTGCTTCGTCGGCTGGCGGCGGGTGCGGCCGTTCGTGCTCGGCGTGGTGTCGCTCCTGCTCGTCTTCGCCCTCGTCTCCGGCGGGATCCACGCCTCGCGGGGCGTCGACGCCACGCAGTCCATCGACGGCGACGGCGACGACCTCGTCGTGCTCACCTGGAACACCCTCGGGGACGAGCCCGGGGTCGAGGAGATCGCGCGCGTCATCGACGAGACGGGCGCGGATGTCGTGATGCTGCCCGAGACGACGCTGCCGCTCGGCGTCGGGGTGGCGGAGCTCCTGCGCGAGCGCGGCAACCCGTTCTGGGTCCACACGAGCTGGTACGACCCGAGCTACGGCGCCCTCAACACGACGCTCCTGATCTCCGCCGCGCTCGGGACGTACACGACCGACCCGACGGTCGGCGGCACGCGCACCCTGCCCACCGTCGTCGCGCGGCCCGACGACGGCGAGGGCCCCGTGCTCGTGTCGACGCATCCGGTCGCGCCGGTGCCGCAGCAGATGCGCAACTGGCGGGCCGACCTGGAGTTCGTGTCCGGCCTGTGCGACGGCTCGTCGTCGGTCGTGATGGCGGGCGACTTCAACTCGACGCTCGACCACTGGGCGTCCCTCGGCGTCGACGGCGGTGATCTCGGCACGTGCCGCGACGCGGCGAGCGCGGCCGGCGCCGGCGCCGTGGGCAGCTGGCCGACGTGGGCACCGCCGTGGCTGGGCGCCCAGATCGACCACGTGGTCGCGACGCCCGACTGGGAGCCGGTCGCCGCGCGCGTGCTGACCGGGCTCGACGACGTCGGCACCGATCACCGGCCGGTGATCGTGCAGCTGCGCCGGACCGGTTAGCGCGCGCCGTCGCCCGAGACGCCCCCGTGCGCCTCGCCGCCGCGCTCGTCCCGCACCGCCTGGCGCAGCTCGGCCTCCGGCGCGGGGCGCGCGCCGGTCGTCAGCGCACGGATGGCGTCGAGCACGGCCTCGGCGGCCTCGCGGGTCGCGAGCGGGCGGAAGTGGCCGCTCGCGCGCAGCCGCACGCCCTGCATCCCCTCGGGCACCTCGTTGCCCGGGATGTGCGGGTCGATGCGCGGCAGGATCACGCGGATGCGCGCATCCGCGACCCGCTCGGCGGCGAGCGCCCGCAGCACCTCGCTCGACGCGTCGAGCTCCCTCACCCACGTGCCCGGGATGAAGCGCGCCCGGGCGGAGCCCGCGAACGGGGTCGCGAGCGCGACGAGCCCGTCGGGCTGCGGCTTCTCGGGCTCGAGGGCGCGGTCGACGAGCACGCGCTTCCCGATCAGCCCGCCCTTCGAGTGGCCGACGAGCACGATCCGCGCCTGCGGATGCCGGGCGGCGACGCGGTCGACGACCTCGCGCACGATCGACGCCGACTCCAGCACCGGCGCGAGGTTGCGGTCGAGCTCCGGAACGAAGTGCACCGCGTGCCCGGCGTGCACGAGGTGCTTCGCGAGCGGCTCCATGAAGTGCCACCGCTCGACGACGCCCGGCACGAGCACGACGTGCACGCGCGCATCCGGAGGGCCGGTGAGCGACGGCGGCCGGCGATCGAACCACGATCGCACGTGCTGCATCGCGGCGAAGCGGTAGTCCCCGGCCCAGACGAGGGCCTCGCCCGGCATGAGCCGGGCGCTCGGCTTCGGCCGACCGGCGTTCATGCCGCGAACTCCATCACCATGCGGGCGACCGGCTCGGCACCGGTCACCATGGCCTCGTGCCCCTTGCCGCGGGCGATGCGCAGCTCGGCCCGCGGGAGCAGGTCGCAGACCTCCGCCGCCCAGTCGGCGGGCACGACGCGGTCCTCCTCGCCACGGATGACGAGGGTCGGCTGATGCACGCGCGGCAGCACGTCCCGGAGGTCGTGCGCGAGCATCGAGCGGAGCTTGCGCAGGTACCAGCGCAGCCCGGTCTGAGCGTACATCCGCGCGCCGACGAGCGCGACGATGGGCGGATCGTTCGCGAGGTCCTGCACCAGCCGCCACCCCTGCTGCCAGCCGCGCCGCTCGCGCGGGTTGACGGTGGGCGCGATGAGCACGACGCGGTCGACGACGTCGGGGTGGCGCGCGGCCAGCTCGGCGACGACCTGCGTGCCCATCGAGTGGCCGAGCGCGACCACCGGCTCGCCCACGATGCCCCGGAGGGCGTCCGCGACGAAGTCCGCGAGCTCGGGCATGGGCAGGCTCTCGGCCGGCTCGGGCGACGAGCCGAAGCCCGGGAGGTCGAGGGCGACGACGTCGAGCTCGGCCGAGAGCGCCTCGCGCAGGAGCCCGAAGTACTGCTGTCCCATGCCGATGCCGTGCACGAGCAGCACGACCGGTGCACCCGCGCGCCGCCAGCGGCGCAGGAGCAGCACGTGATCACCCTCGACGTGGGACGCGACGGCGCCGTCGGCCGCGGCGCCTGCGACCTCGCGCCACTCGGCGAGACCTGCGGGGGTGGGCAGCTGCATCCCCCGAGCCTACGTCGCGGCGCCTGCGAGCATCCTCGGCTCACGCTGTCGCATCGGGCAGCTCGCGGAGCGCCCAGAACGGGCCGACGACCACGAACAGCGCGGAGAGCACCTGTCCGGCGGCGCCGATCCACATGGTCGGCACGACGCCGAGCCAGGTGCCGAGGCCGCCCGCGGCGAGCGCCGCGAGCGGCATGACGCCCCAGACGCAGAAGCGGATGGAGGCGTTCATGCGCCCGAGCAGCCGCGAGGGCGTGATGCGCTGCCGGAACGTGACCTGCGTGATGTTGTAGAGCAGCACGGTGAAGCTGGCCACGAAGCCCTGCGCGACGAGCAGCGGGAACGCCACCGCCGGCATCGCGGCCGCGAGCGGCAGGAAGCACGCGACGACGCTGAACGCGATCGCGCTCACCGGGATCGCGCGTGCCTCGCCGATCCACCGCACGATGTGCGGCGTCGCGACGGCGCCCGCGAGGCCCCCGACGGCACCGAGCGAGAAGATCACGCCCATCGCGGCCGGGCTGAACCCGAGCTCGCGCAGCAGGAAGATCGGCAGCAGCGTGAACGACAGGGTGCTCGAGAAGTTGGAGACGCCGGTCGTCGTGACGATGCGCCGCAGCAGCGGGTTGCCGAAGACCCACCGGAGCCCCTCGCCGATCTCCTGCAGGATCGGCGCACGGTCGTCGGCGGCGCGCGGCTGCTCGTGGTCGCGCGTGAGCAGCAGCGCCACGAAGGATGCGAGGTAGGTGCCCACCGTGGCGAGGATCGCGAACGGCGCGGAGACGAGCGCGATGAGCCAGGCGCCGAGCGCGGGGCCGCCGATGTTCGCGAGCTCGTAGGTGGCCTGCAGCTTGCCGTTCGCCTCCGCGATCTGCGACGGCCGCACGAGCGACGGGATGATGCTCTGGTACGAGACGTCGAAGAAGACGGTGGCGACGCCGACCAGGAGCGCGACGGCGAAGAGGTGCCACATCTCGAGCAGCCCGGCCCACCACAGGAGCGGCACGGCGGCGAGGGCGACCGCGCGCACCGCATCCGCCCAGATCATCACGCGGCGCTTGCGCATGCGGTCGATCCAGGCGCCGGCGGGCAGGCCCACCACGAGGAACGCGGCGACGCCGGCGGCGTTCAGGAACCCCACCTCGAGCTCGCTCGCCCCGAGCAGCAGCACCGCGAGCACGGGGATGGCGAGCTCGGTGACCTGCGAGCCGAGCTGCGCGAGCGACTGGCCGCTCCAGAGGGTGAGGAAGTTGCCGTCGCGCCAGAGCGAGCGTGCGGCACGCTCGTCGACGGCTTCCGATCGAGACATGTCGATCAGTGTGCGCGCTCGATTGAGGGTTGTCAATCGCTCGCGTAGGGTGGCGGCATGGGCGACGACCGGACCGAGCTGCGGGACGAGGATCCGGACGCGCGGGCGCAGGCGATGGCGCGCGCGCTCAGCTCGCCGCTGCGGCTGCGGGTGCTCCGCCTCTGCGCGTTCGAGTCGCGCACGAACAAGGAGCTCGCCGAGCTGCTCGGCGTGAACCCGGGCACGATGCTCCATCACGTGCGCACGCTCGTGCAGACCGGCTTCCTCGCTGCGGAGGCGGAGCGCGCCGGCGCGGGCGGTGCCCGGGAGGTGCCCTACCGCGCGACCGGGCTGTCGTGGCGCACGTCGGTGCCGGAGGGCTCCCCCGTGCTCGTGGAGACCTTCCTGCAGCAGATCGAGGGCCTGGCGCCCGACCAGCTCGACGCCACATGGATGGGCCTCAAGCTCGACGACGCGCACCGCGAGGAGTTCGAGCGCCGCCTCTTCGAGCTGCTCGACGAGTTCAAGGAGCGCGGGCCCGACCCCGACGGCACGACGCTCGGCTTCTTCGCCGCGCTCTACGCCGACCGCAACCCGCCGTCCGCCAGGGACCCGGGCGCCGCCGCGGTGGGATGATGGCGAGCATGAGCGACTCGACGGCGCAGGGCACGACCGCGCAGGGCACGACGGCGCAGGGCACGACGAACCGATCGACGACGCCGACGTCGTCGGCCTTCACCGAGCACATCCAGTCCGGCTGGGCCGAGCGCGAGGCGACGACGCCCGCGCCCCGTGCCGCCGCGGCGCCAGCGGCCGAGCGCCGCGCGCGACTCTCCGCGATGCACCCGGGCGTCCGGCTCGTCGTCCCCGCCGGCTCGCTCAAGGTGCGCTCGAACGACACCGACTACCCGTTCCGCGCGCACGCCGACTTCACCTACCTCACGGGCTGGGGATCGGATGCCGAGCCCGACTCGGTGCTCGTGCTCGAGCCCGTGCGCGCCGACGACGGCGGCGGCCACGAGGCGACGCTCTACTTCCGCGGGCCGGCCGGCCGCGGCACGACCGAGTTCTACGCCAATCCCGCGATCGGCGAGTTCTGGGTCGGTCCACGGCCGTCGCTCGCGCATGTCGCCGCCGACCTCGGTGTCGCGACCGCCGACCTCGCCGACCTCGACGCGGCGCTCGCCGCCGACGGCCCGGCCCTCGTGGTGAGCGGCGCGGACCCGCTCGTCGAGGCGCGCGTGCAGGGCGCGAACCCCGATGGCGACGTCCTCGCCCGCGACCTGAGCGAGCTGCGACTCGTGAAGGACGCGTGGGAGATCGCCGAGGTGCAGGCCGCGGTCGATGCGACCGCTCGCGGCTTCGACGACGTCATCGCCGACCTGGCCGCGGCCACGCGCCACGAGCGCGGGGAGCGCGTCGTCGAGGGAGCCTTCCATCGCCGCGCCCGGCTGGACGGCAACGCCGTCGGCTACGACACGATCGCCGCCTCCGGGCACCATGCCTGCTACCTGCACTGGACGCGCAACGACGGCCAGGTGCGCGAGGGCGACCTGATCCTGCTCGACGCCGGTGTGGAGGTGGACAGCCTCTACACCGCCGACATCACCCGCACGCTGCCCATCTCCGGCTCGTTCACGGAGGTGCAGCGGCGCGTGTACGACGCCGTCGTCGAGGCGGCCGACGCGGCCTTCGCGGTCGTGCGCCCCGGCATCGTCTTCAAGGAGGTGCACGCCGCCGCGATGGAGGTCATCGCGCGGCGCACCGCCGAGTGGGGGCTGCTGCCCATCACGGCCGAGCAGTCGCTCGAGCCGGACCAGCAGCTGCACCGCCGCTGGATGGTGCACGGCACGAGCCACCACCTCGGCCTCGACGTGCACGACTGCGCGGCCGCGCGGCGCGACTTCTACCACGACGGGGTCGTCCGGGAGGGGATGGTCTTCACGATCGAGCCGGGCCTGTACTTCCAGGCCGACGACCTCACCGTCCCCGAGGAGCTGCGCGGCATCGGCATCCGGATCGAGGACGACATCGTCGTCACCGCCGACGGCGCGCGCAACCTCTCGAGCGCGATCCCCCGCACCGCCGACCAGGTGGAGGCGTGGATGCGCGAGGTGCGCGCGCGCTGACGCGGGCGGTGCTCAGCCCGCGACGAGCGTGATCGCGATCACGAGCATGACGGCCGCGATGCCGCCGTCGAGGATGCGCCACGCGCGCTCGGTGCGCAGCAGCGGCGCGAGGAAGCGGGCGCCGTAGCCGAAGCCGACGAACCACAGCGTGCTCGCGGCGATGCCGCCGGCGAGGAACCACCACCGGGCGTCCCCGTGGGTGGCGGCGACCGAGCCGAGCACGACGGTCGTCTCGACGAGCGCGTGCGGGTTGAGCCAGGTGACGGCGAGGATCGTCGCGAGCGTCGCGAGCCGACCGCTGCGGGTGCGCGTGGCGACCGCGCCGGCTCCGGCGACCGGCTGCGCGTCCGCGTCGGGTGCGGCCTCGAGCGACCCGCCTCCCCGCCACGCGCGCCGGGCGCTCAGCACGGCGAAGCCGACGATGAACGCGGCCCCCGCCCAGCGGGCGACCGTCTCGAGCCACGGGTGGCTCGTCACGAGCGTCGCGACGCCGGCGACGCCGATCGCCTGCAGGATCGCGTCGCTCACGACGCACACGGCCACGACGAGCCCGACGTGCTCTCGCCGGAGCCCCTGCCGCAGCACGATCGCGTTCTGCGCGCCGATCGACAGGATCAGGCCCAGGCAGAGCCCGAACCCCGACAGCAGCGCGACGATCCCCTGGTCCATGCTCCGACGCTACGGCCTCGCGACAGATGCAGTCCAGCGCATGATCCTGCGGCATCGTAAGCAGCGCTTCATCTAGGCTGGGAGCATGGACCTGCCGCTCGACCAGCTCCGCACGCTCGCCGCCGTCGTCGACGCGGGCACGCTCGAGCGGGCGGCGGTGCAGCTCGGCGTGACGCCGAGCGCGGTGAGCCAGCGCATCCGCGCCGTCGAGCAGCGCGTCGGGCGGGTGGTGCTGCAGCGCACGAAGCCGGTGCGCGCGACGGAGGCGGGCGAGGCACTCGTGCGGCTCGCCCGTCAGCTGGCGCTCCTCGAGCACGACGCGCGGATCGCGCTCGGCGACGACTCCCCCGCGCAGCGCGTGCCGCTCGCCGTCAACGCCGACTCGCTCATCACCTGGTTCCTGCCGGCGCTGACCGCGGTGACCGCCGAGCGGGACGTGACCTTCGACATCCATCGGGAGGACCAGGAGCGCACGGCGCAGCTGCTCGAGGCGGGCACCGTGATGGGCGCCGTCACCTCGCAGCGCGCGCCGGTCGCCGGCTGCGTCGCGTCGCCGCTCGGGCGGATGCGCTACGTGCCGATCGCCGCACGCGCGTTCGCGGCGCGGTGGTTCCCGGACGGGCTCTCGCGAGCGGCGCTCGAGGCCGCGCCGATCGTCGACTTCGACCGCCACGACACCCTGCAGTCCCGCTTCGCGCACCGGCACGGCGCACGGGCGGATGCGCCGCGGCACGTGATCTCCGCGTCCGCGGAGTTCGCGGAGGCGGTGCGGATGGGGCTCGGCTGGGGCATGCTGCTGCCCGGCCAGTTCGAGGCCGGGCTCGCCGACGCGTCGCTCGTGCAGCTCGCCGACGACGGCGTCGAGGTGCCGCTGTGGTGGCAGCGCTGGAACCTGTCGTCGCCGCTGCTCGACCTCGTGACGGACGCCGTGCAGGCGGCAGCGCGCTCATCGCGCGCGCTCGCCTGATCGTCGGCCGAGCGGGCCGGTCAGCCGAGCGGGCGCGTCAGCCGAGCGGCGGCGCGGGCGGCTGCTGCTGCGCGTCCTGCGGCTCGGCCGGTGCGGCCACGGCGCCACCGGTGCGCTGGCCGATGATGTGCATCGCCTTGCCGGCGGTCTCCTGCGGGGCGATCACGTCGTAGCGGGCGGCGAGCACCTGCTGGACCGACGCGAAGTCGCGCTTGCGCCGGATCATGGCGTGCGAGGTGACCCCGAGCAGGATGCCGAACGCGAGGCCCAGCAGCGGGAAGAGCAGCAGCGAGGCCATCGCCTCCGGCACGAGGAGCAGGTAGACGAGGCCGATGAAGGCGCCGAACCCGAGCCCGCGCATCGCGCCCTGCAGCGCGACCTTGCCCCACGTCAGCCTGCCGACGATGCGCTCCACGAGCTTGAGGTCGTTGCCGATGATCGCGAGGCCCTTGACCTCGGCCTCGGCGCCCGAGACCTTCGCGACCGCGGCCTGCGCCTGGTCGTAGGTCTCGTAGGAGGCCACCACGACCCCGCGCGGCAGATGCTGGTCGCCGGTCGCGGATCGCTGGAACATGCTCACCTCTCCAGTGTCCCACGCGCATCCGATCGAGTCGGGGGGCTTTCGCTCTCGGCGTCACACGTCGGCCGATGGTGCTGCGCGGTACGTTGGACGCCATGAGCGCTCCCACCGTCTTCGTCGCGCGCCTCGCCGGCGCAGGCGTGTTCGATCCCGCGGGAGAGCGGATCGGCAAGGTGCGCGACGTCGTCACCGTGCCGCGCGCGGCGGCCTCCCCGCGGGTCGTCGGGCTCGTCGTGGAGGACCGCGGCCGCACGCGCGTGTTCCTGTCGATCGGCCGCGTGCTGTCCATCGGCGGCGGGCAGCTCATCGCCTCCGCGATCAGCGATCGGCGCTTCCGGCAGCGGGGTGGAGAGCGACTGCTGCTCGCCGACGTCCTCGGCCGCACCGTCACCCTGCGCGACGGCTCGACCGCCGTGCTCGAGGACCTCTCGATCGCCGAGCGGGGCCCGGGCGAGTGGGAGGTCGACGAGCTCTTCCTGCGGAAGCCCAAGGTCGGCCCGTTCGGCAAGGGACCGACGACGCTCGCCCGCTGGGGCGACGTGCAGCACGCGCCCGACGCCGAGCACGACACCGATCACCTGCTCGCCTCGCTCGAGGAGCTGCCGGCCGCCGACGCGGCGTCCGCGATGCTCGACCTGCCCGAGCAGCGCATGATGGAGGTCGCCGAGGACCTCTCCGACGACCGGCTCGCCGACATCCTCGAGGAGATGAACGAGGATCGGCAGGTCCAGATCCTCAACGGCCTCGAGGACATCCGCGCCGCCGACGTGCTCGACCAGATGGAGCCGGACGACGCGGCGGACCTCGTCGCGCACATGACGACCGAGCGCGCCGAGACGCTGCTCGAGCTCATGGACCCGGATGAGGCCGAGGACGTGCGCATGCTGCTCGCGTTCGGCGCCGACACCGCCGGCGGCCTCATGACGACCGAGCCGATCATCCTCGCCTCGGACGGGACCGTCGCCGAGGCGCTCGCCCTCATGCGCCGCCACGAGGTGGCCCCGGCCCTCGCCGCGGCGATCTGCGTGACGCTGCCGCCGTACGAGGCGCCGACCGGGCGCTACCTCGGCATGGTGCACTTCCAGCGGCTGCTGCGCTACCCGCCGAACGAGCGCGTGGGCACGCTGCTCGACGACCAGATCGAGCCGGTGCTGACGAGCGACACGGCCGCCGAGGTCACCCGCCAGATGGCCGCCTACAACCTCGTCTCGGTGCCGGTCGTCGACACCGCCGGGCGGCTCGTCGGCGTCGTCACGATCGACGACGTGCTCGACCACCTGCTGCCGGCGGACTGGCGCGCGCAGGAGGAGCCGCAGCGTGGCTGAGCGCGAGGAGCAGTTCTCGCGACCGAAGGCTCGGCGCCGCTTCGCGATGCCGAGGCCGCAGTCGAAGGACCGCTTCGGCCGCTTCACCGAGTCGTTCGCGCGCGGCATGGGCACGCCCGCGTTCCTCATCGGGATGACCATCTTCGTCACGTTCTGGCTCGGCTACAACTCGCTCGCGGCACCCGCGGCGCAGTTCGACCCGCAGGACCAGGGGTTCCCGCTGCTCACGCTCGTGCTGAGCCTGCAGGCGTCCTATGCCGCACCGCTGCTGCTGCTCGCGCAGAACCGCCAGGACGACCGCGACCGCGTGCAGATCGAGCAGGACCGGCTCCGCGCCGAGCGCAACCTGAACGACACCGAGTACCTCGCGCGCGAGGTCGTCGCGCTCCGCATGGCCATGCGCGACATGGCGACGCGCGAGTTCATCCGTGCGGAGCTCAAGGCGTTCGTCGACGACCTCGACGAGCGCCGCGACCGCGACCCGCAGTGACCGCGCAGTGACCGACCCCCGATGATCGACCCCCGCCTCGGGCGCGCGCTCGGCACCGTCGTCGACCCGGAGATCCGCCGGCCGCTCGTCGAGCTCGACATGATCCCGACCGCGACGCTCGAGGACGGCGTCGCGAGCATCCGGCTCGAGCTGACGGTCGCGGCGTGCCCGGCGGCTGACCGCATCGAGGCGGATGTGCGGCAGGCCGCCGCGTCGGTGCCCGGCGTCGAGGCCGTCGCCGTCGAGGTCGCCGTGATGGATCCGGCCCGCCGGCAGGCGCTCGTCGAGCGGCTGCGGGGGTCGCGGCCCGCGCAGTTCGGGCCGGGCACGCTGACGCGCATCATCGCGGTCGCGAGCGGCAAGGGCGGCGTCGGCAAGTCGACGGTCACCGCCAACCTCGCCGTGGCGCTCGCCGCGCGCGGGCTCGCGGTCGGCGTCATCGACGCGGACGTGCACGGGTACTCGATCCCGGCGCTGCTCGGCTGCGATGCGAAGCCGACGCGGGTCGGCGACATGATGATGCCGCCGGAGGCGCACGGCGTGCGGCTGGTGTCGATCGGGATGTTCGTCGACGGCAACCGCTCGGTCTCGTGGCGCGGGCCGATGCTGCACCGCACGCTGCAGCAGTTCCTCGCCGACGTGTGGTGGGGCGACCTGGACGTGCTGCTCATCGACATGCCGCCCGGCACCGGCGACGTGGCGATCTCGCTCGGGCAGCTGCTGCCGCACGCGCAGGTGCTGGTCGTGACGACGCCGCAGCGCGCGGCGGCCGATGTCGCGGAGCGCGCGGCGGAGGTCGCGCGCCAGACCGGTCAGCAGGTGCTCGGCGTGGTCGAGAACATGGCGGGGCTCGCGCAGCCCGACGGCTCGATCCTCGAGCTCTTCGGCGCGGGGGGCGGCGACGAGGCGGCGCGGCGGCTCGAGGTGCCGCTGCTCGCGCGCATCCCGCTCTCGGTCGCGCTGCGCGAGGGCGGCGACGCGGGGTCGCCGGTCGTGGCGGCCTCTCCGACCGATCCGGCCGCGGCCGCGGTCATCGCCCTCGCCGGAGCGCTCCGCGGCACCCGCCCGATCGCGGGCCGGGGCCTCCCCCTCTCCCCCGCCTGAGCAGGTGGGCTACGTGGCCTCGTCGTCGAAGCGCATGGGGCCGCTCGCGCGGCGCGGGACCCCCGAGACCGTCGCCACCGACGACGCGGCCGCAGCCGTGGCGAAGTCCGGCCGCGGCGGCGGGTCGTCGCGCAGCGCATCCATCACGATCCGCCGGGGGTCGTACTGCCGCGGGTCGAGCCGGCGCCAGTCGACCTCGTCGAACTCGGGACCCATCTCCTCGCGCATCCGCTCCTTGGCGCCGCCGGCCAGATCGCGGAGGCCGCGCACGAGGGCACCGAGCCGCTCGGCGAGCGCAGGCAGCCGCTCGGGGCCGATGAGGAGGGCCGCGAGCACTGCGATGATCAGCAGCTTGTCGAGGGTGATGCCTGCGAGGGACACGCTCCCAGGGTAGTCGAGGCCGACTCGGCGGCGAGCCTGGGAGGGGCGGCCGCCCCGCACGACTAGTGTCGAGGCGGAGGAACCGTGCAGACATCATCGCTCATCGCCAAGTACCTCGACGACCTCGCGAGCGAGGACGAGGTGCTCACCGCCGCGCGCGACGCCTCCGTCGAGCTCGGCATCACGCCCATCGCTCCCGCCGTCGGCGCGCAGCTCGCCGCGGTGGCCGCGGCGACGCAGGCCGCCGCCATCCTCGAGGTCGGCACCGGCGCCGGCGTCAGCGGGCTCTGGCTGCTGCGCGGCGCGCCCACGGCGACGCTCACGTCGATCGACACCGAGCTCGACCACCAGCAGCATGCCCGCGCGGCGTTCGCGAAGGCCGGCATCCCCGTCACCCGCGCGCGGCTCATCACCGGCAAGGCCCGCGACGTGCTGCCGCGCATGAACGAGTCGAGCTACGACATCGTGCTCATCGACGCCGACCAGGCCGGGATGCTCGAGTACGTCGAGCACGCCCTCGCCCTCGTGCGCGTCGGCGGCTCGGTGCTCGTCGCCCACGCCCTGCTCGGCGGCAAGGTCGCCGACCCGGCGCAGCGCGACGACGCCGCCGCGGACGTGCGCGCGCTGCTCAAGGAGCTCGCGACGAGCGACGCGGTGCAGGCCGCGGTCTCGCCCGTCGGCGACGGGCTGCTGCAGATCGTCCGCAAGCCCGAGCCTGCCGCGCCGCAGCGCTAGGTCCGAGACGCGCGAACGGGGCCGTCCGTCGTGGATCGACCCCGCTCAGCTCGGCCAGAGCGGCCGGCAGCGATCAAGCGGTGACGACGACCTCGCCCAGCGCCTTGTGGAGGGCTGCAGCTTCCGCGTCGTTGACGGAGACCACGAGGCGTCCGCCGCCCTCGAGAGGGACGCGGACGACGATGACCCGACCCTCCTTGACGGCCTCGAGCGGTCCATCTCCGGTGCGTGGTTTCATGGCGGCCATGGAGGCACCCCTTTCGTTCGCGGCTACTGGGGACATTGTCTCATGTTCTGTCGACGTGTCGCTCGCTACGGCACCGTCCAGTCGGCGCCGTTCACGTGCCAGCAGAACCAGATCCACACCGGCTGCAGCACGATGCACGCGCCGAGCAGCATCGCCCTCGCCCAGGCGGGTCGCAGCGCCGCCAGCATCGCCGCCGCCGGGAAGATCGGCATGAGCAGCCGCCAGGTCGACGACTGCGGGAACCACACCGCCGCCAGGTAGAGCAGGTACGCGATCGTCCAGAGCCGCGGCTCGAGCGCCACGCCCCGCCGCCACGGTCCCGCGAGCAGCGCGACCGCCGCTGCGACGATGCCCACGAGCCACAGCGGCCACCACGCGCCGAACCACCACTCGAGGCCGATGGGCCAGGGCGTCAGCGGCACGAGCTCCTGCCTGCCGATGTACGCCGAGCGCCAGCTCAGCTCGGTCTCGACGTAGGCGGTGGTGCTGCCGGTCACGACGGTGCAGGCGATCAGCCAGCCGAAGCCCCAGAGCGCGCTCCACATCCCGAGGCCCGCGAGCATCCGCCGTTCCGCCACCGGGAACGACGCGCGATCGCCCCGGAGGCGGATGAGGAACCACAGGCCGAGCGCGAGCGCGAACGCGAGGCCCCCGGGCCGGGTGAGCGACAGCACCGGCAGCAGGACCCACAGCCACGGCCATGCGCGCAGGCGCCAGGCGAGCAGCGCACCGGCGACGAGCAGGAGGAAGAGCGACTCGGCGTAGCCGAGCTGGAGGACGGGCGCGGTCGGCGACAGCAGCACGATCGCCAGCGCGAAGCGCTCCCGCCCCGGCGCGATGTCGGCGAACAGCCGGTAGGCGACGAGCGCGAAGGCGAGCGATGCGACCACGGACAGCAGCACCGCGGCGGCCTCCCACGGGAGCCCGACCAGGGTGAGGAGCCGCGCCACCATGGGGAAGACCGGCATGAACGCCCACGCGTTCTCGCCGACGTGCCCGTCGTCGGTGATCGGCAGCTCCGACGGGTAGCCCTGCACCGACACGATGAAGTACCAGTGGGCGTCCCACATCGTCGAGTAGTCGAGCAGGTCGGGGCCCGCGGGCGTCCACGAGCTGGCCTCCTGCCGCCCGGCGAAGGCGGCGAGGAACGCGGTGCTGACGAGCCGCGAGACGAGCCACAGCGCAGCGGGCCAGAGCCACCAGCGCTCCGCGCCCGCCTCGCGGAGCGCGGCGAGCGTCGAGCGGCGCTCGGTCAGGCCGGGGACAGCCACGCGCGGAGGCTGTCCTCGGTCGCGACGATCTGCGCGACAGGCACCGACTCGTCGTCCGCGTGCGCCTTCGAGGGGTCACCGGGGCCGAAGTTGACGGCAGGGATGCCGAGGCCCCAGAACCGCGAGACGTCCGTCCATCCGTACTTCGGCTGCGGCGTCACGCCGACCGCCGCGATGAACTCCTGCGCGAGCGGCGCGTCGAGCCCGGGCCGGGCGCCCGGCGCCGCGTCGACGATGCGCACGTCGAAGCCCTCGAACAGCTCGACGACGTGGGCGGTCGCCTCGTCCAGCGTGCGCGAGGGCGCGAAGCGGTAGTTGACCTGCACGACGCACTCGTCGGGGATCACGTTCGTCGCGACGCCCCCGGAGATC
This sequence comes from Agrococcus sp., assembly GCA_031178105.1. Lineage (GTDB taxonomy): Bacteria > Actinomycetota > Actinomycetes > Actinomycetales > Microbacteriaceae > Agrococcus. The sequence continues at coordinate 34,646 of JAPSJX010000007.1, forward strand.
GTCACGGCGTTGAGGCCCTCGCGGTAGACGAGCCCCTCCACCTCGATCTGCCGCGGACGATACGACTGCAGCACCTGCAGCACCTCTGCCGCGTCGTGGATGGCGTTGTGCCCCACCCACGCGCGCGCTGAGTGCGCGCGCACGCCGCGCGTGCGGATCTCGGCACGCAGCGTGCCGTTGCAGCCGCCCTCGATGTGCCCGTTGGAGGGCTCGCCGAGGATCGCGAAGTCGCCCTGCATGAGCTCGGGGCGCGCCTCGGCGAGCAGTCGCAGGCCGTTCTGCTCCTCGCCGACCTCCTCGTGGTCGTACCAGATCCAGGTCAGGTCGACCACGGGCTCCGAGAGCTCGGCGGCGAGCTTGAGCTGCACGGCCACGCCCGCCTTCATGTCGACGGTGCCGCGACCCCAGATGTGCGGCTCGCCGTCGACCTCGATGTCGCGGGTGGGCAGGTTGTCGTTGATCGGCACGGTGTCGATGTGGCCGGCGATGACGACGCGACGCTCGCGGCCGAGCTCCGTGCGGGCGACGACGGTGTCGCCGACGCGCGTGACCGCCAGGTGCGGCACGGCGCGCATCGCTGCCTCGATCGCGTCGGCGAGCGGTCCCTCGCGGTCCGAGACGGAGTCGATGTCGCAGAGCGCGCGGGTGAGCGCAGCGCTCGTCGCCGTCAGGTCGAGCGTCGGGGCAGCCATGCGCCCAAGCCTAGACTTGGAGCATGGCTCGCCCCGCACACGGACATGCGCTCGTCACCGTCTTCGAGGGCCGGGTGCTCGACGCGTGGTTCCCCTCCCCCGCGCTCGGCTCGCCGAGCGGCGACGAGGCGTTGATGGGCGGCGGCAGTTTGGGCGACCAGGCCGGCCCGGTGCCCGCTCGCGGCGTCGTGCTCGAGCACCGACACGTCGAGATCGACCTGGATGCGGCTCCTGCGTCGACCGAGGACGCGTACCTGCGCCTCCACCTGCTCAGCCACCGCCTGGTGCAGCCGAACACGATCAACCTGGACGGGATCTTCGCCGCCCTCCCGATCGTCGCGTGGACGAACGCCGGGGCCGTCGACCCCGAGTGGGCTGCCGCCAACCGCGTGGCGCTGCAGCGCGCGGGCATCCAGGTGCAGCTCGTCGACCGGTTCCCGCGCATGACCGACTTCGTCGTCCCGGATGGCGTCCGCATCGGCGACGCGTCGCGCATCCGGCTGGGCGCCCACCTCGCGCCCGGCACCGTCGTGATGCACGAGGGCTTCGTGAACTTCAACGCCGGCACGCTCGGCACCTCGATGGTCGAGGGCCGCATCTCGCAGGGCGTCGTGGTCGGCGACGGCAGCGACATCGGCGGCGGCGCCTCGATCATGGGCACGCTCTCGGGCGGGGGCAAGGAGCGGGTGCAGCTGGGCTCGCGCGTGCTGCTCGGCGCGAACGCCGGCGTCGGCATCTCGATCGGCGACGACTCGGTCGTCGAGGCGGGCCTCTACGTCACCGCCGGCACGAAGGTGACGCTCGTGCCGTCCGGTGAGACGGTGAAGGCCGTCGAGCTCTCGGGGGCTCCCGGGCTGCTGTTCCGCCGCAACTCGGTCTCGGGCGCGGTCGAGGTCGTCGCGCGCGACGGCAGCGGCGTCGAGCTGAACGCCCTCCTCCACTAGGCGGATCCGCGGTCCGCCGAAGGGCGGAGGCGGCCGCTCACGCGCGCTGGCAGGCTGGAGGCATGATCCCGGAGCCCCCGCCGACACCCCCGCACGCGCCGCCCGCGCTAGAGCTCGTGCAGCTCGCGAAGCGGTTCGGCCAGAAGATCGCGGTCGACGGGCTCAGCCTCACCGTGCCGCAGGGCTCGATGTTCGGCCTCGTCGGCCCGAACGGCGCCGGCAAGACGACGACGCTCTCGATGGCGACCGGGCTGCTGCGGCCCGACCACGGCGCGGCCGTCGTGCTCGGTCACGACGTGTGGCGCGATCCGGCTGCCGCGAAGGCGCGGATGGGCGTGCTGCCCGACGGGGTGCACCTCTTCGACCGGCTGACCGGGGCCGAGCTGCTGCGCTACAACGGCCTGCTGCGGTCGATGCCGGAGGCCGACGTGACGGCGCGCGCCGCCGACCTGCTGGCCGCGCTCGACCTGGCCGGCACCGCCGGCACCGCGGTCGCCGACTACTCGGCCGGGATGCGCAAGAAGATCGCGCTCGCGTGCGCGCTCATCCACGCCCCCCGGCTGCTGCTCCTCGACGAGCCGTTCGAGGCCGTGGATCCCGTCTCCGGCGAGGCGATCCGGGCGATCCTGCGCGACTTCGTCGCCTCCGGCGGCACCGTCGTGCTCTCCAGCCACGTGATGGAGCTCGTCGAGTCGCTGTGCGACCGGGTCGCGGTGGTGGCCGACGGGCGGCTGGTGGCGACCGGCAGCCTCGACGAGGTGCGCGCGGGCTCGACGCTCCAGCACCGCTTCGTCGAGCTCGTCGGTCGGCAGGCGGGCGAGCCGGAGGGGCTGCCGTGGCTGCGCACCTCCTCGCGCTGAGGTTCCGGCTGCTGGTCGGCAGCCTGCGGCAGAGCCCCTGGGCGATCGTCGCGCTCGTCGTGACCGTGCTCGGGGCGATCTCGCTGCTCGGCTCGACGCTCGCGGGGGCGGTCGCGGTTCGTGCGCTGCTGCCCGAGCTGGGGCCCGCCGCGGCCGTCGTCGGCGGGGCGGTGCTCGTGCTGGCGCTCACCGCCGTCACGGTGCTCATCGGCACGAGCGATCCGCTCGCCGCCGAGCGCTTCAGCCTGCTGCCCCTCCGCGTGCGGGCGCTCCGGCGCGGACTGCTCGTCGCCTCGGTGCTGGATCCGTGGGTGGTGGTGGGCGTGCTCGGCACCACCATCGGGATGGTCGTCTGGTCGACCTCCGGGCTCGCGCTCGCGACGGCGGTCGCGGTGCTGCCGATCGCCGTCGCCACTGCCGTGCTCGTGCCTCGCGCGATCGCCGACCTGCTCGCGCGGCAGCTGGCGAGCAAGGGCGCCCGCGACGCGATGGCGATCGTGCTGGTCGTCGCGGTCCTGGGCCTCACCGTGGGCGTGCAGCTGCTCGCGAGCGGCGTCCGGGCGATCACCGACGTCGCGCGCGTGCTCGAGACGGCGGCGGGTGTGCTCGCCTGGACGCCCATCGGCGCGGCCTTCGACCTGCCGCGGGCGATCGCCGCGGGGGCATGGCCCGAAGCCGCCGCGAAGCTCGCGATCGCGCTCGCCACCGTCGGTCTCGCGTGGTGGGGCTGGGGACGGCTGCTCGGCGAGCGGCTCACGCACCCGATCGTGCTGCGCGGCGGCGGGCGGGTGCGCGAGGGCCGTCTGCTCGACCGCCTGCTCCCCGCGACGCCGGCAGGCGCGATCGCCGCGCGCAGCATCCGCTATCGCCGGCGCGACGTCCGCCACCTCATGAACGTCATCGCAGCGCTCCTGGTGCCCGCGGTCGTCGGAGGGATGCAGCTCGTCGGGATCGTCGACGTCGACGTCGACGGCACGCGGCTGCCCCTCGACGGTCTCGCGCTGCTGCCGGTGCTCATGGCCTTCGTCGCCGCGGCGATCGTGCAGATCGACCTCGCCTACGACAGCAGCGCGTTCGCGTGGCACCTGCTCACCGGCGTGCGCGGCGCGGACGACCGCGCCGGCAGGTTGCTCGGCATCGCGGTCGTCTACGTGCCGACGCTCCTGCTGACCGCGGTGCTCGCGACCTGGGCGAGCGGGCGCTGGGACCTGCTGCCCGCCAGCGTCGGCTGCGGGCTCGGCACTTTCCTGCTGCTCGCGGGCGTCATGCTGTGGCTGGGCGTGCTGCTGCCCGGCGAGGCGCCGGCGCCCGGCTCCAACCCGCTCGGGAGGGGCTCCTCCGGCGGCATCCAGTCCCTCGCCGGCATCGCGCTGTCGCTGCCGATGCTCGGCACGGTCGGCGCGCCCTGCATCGGGCTCGCGATCGCCGCGATCTGGATCCCCTGGCTCGGCTGGCTGAGCCTCGCGGTCGGCCTCGCCGTGGCGGCCCTCTCGGCGTGGTTCGGCATCCGCGTCGGCGGCGCCGCGCTCGACCGGCGGGGCCCCGAGGTGCTCGCGCACGTGTCGAAGGCGGCCTAGCGGTCACGCACGGAGGCGGAATCGGCCTCCCGCGCACGAGCGGAGGCGCGATCGTCCTCCGCTCGTGAGATCTCCTCCGTCCGTGCACCGGGCGAAGGCCGCCCGTGCCGGCTCAGCCGATGAGGTCCTGCAGCGGACCGCGCACGAAGAACACGACGAAGAGCGCCGCGACGATCCAGAGCAGCGGCGAGATCTGCTTCGCGCGCCCGGAGACGGCGTTGACGATCACCCAGGCGATGAAGCCCACGCCGATGCCGTTCGCGATGTTGTAGGTCAGCGGCATCACGACGATCGTGAGGAACGCGGGCAGCGCCACCCGGAAGTCGGTGAAGTCGATGTCGGCGATCTGCGCCATCATCATCGCGCCGACCACCACGAGCGTCGCCGCGGCGACCTCGAGCGGCACGATCTGCGTGAGCGGCGTCAGGAACATCGCAGCCAGGAAGAGCACGCCCGTCACGACCGAGGCGAGCCCCGTGCGCGCGCCCTCGCCGACTCCGGCGGCGGAGTCGACGAAGACGGTGTTCGACGACGCGCTGGCGCCGCCGCCGGCGACGGCACCGAAGCCCTCGACGACCAGCGCGCGCTTGAGGCCCGGGAACTGGCCGTCGGGCGTCGACAGCCCCGCCTGGCGCGCGAGGCCCGTCATCGTGCCCATCGCGTCGAAGAAGTTCATGAACACGAGCGTGAAGATGAACATCGTCGTCGCGAGCACGCCGATGCGCTCGAACGAGCCGAACGACACCTGGCCGATGAGCGAGAGGTCGGGCAGCGCCACGACGCTCGTCGGGAGCGCGGGCGCGTTGAGGTTCCACGCGTCGGGGTTCGCGCCGAGCGACGGGCCGACCTTGAAGATCGCCTCGAGGATGATCGCGACGATCGTGGTCCCGACGATGCCGATGAGCAGCGCTCCCTTGACGCGCAGGGCGAGCAGGATGCCCATGAGGACGACGCCGATGATGAAGACGGCGGTCGGCAGCGACGTGATCGAGCCGCCGTCGCCGAGCTGCACGGGCGGGGCCGCGATGCCGGTCGTGCGCACGAAGCCCGAGTCGACGAAGCCGATGAACGCGATGAAGAGGCCGATGCCGACGGCGATCGCGCTCTTGAGCGCCGCGGGCACGGCGTCGAAGATCATGCGGCGCAGGCCCGTCGCGGCGAGCACGACGATGATGACGCCGTTGATGAGCACGAGCCCCATCGCCTCCGGCCACGTGAGCTCGCCGACGAGGCCGAACGCGAGGAACGAGTTGATGCCGAGGCCCGCGGCGAGCCCGAACGGCACGTTGGCGATGAGCCCCATCGCGAGCGTCATGAGGCCACCGACCAGCGCCGTGACGGCCGCGACCTGGCCGTTCGGAAGCCATCCGCCCTCGACGTCGGTCGCGGCCTGGTCGGCCGAGAAGCCGCCGATGATGAGCGGGTTCAGCACGATGATGTACGCCATCGCGAAGAACGTGACGAGGCCGCCGCGCACCTCCTGCGAGACGCTCGAGCCGCGCTCGCTGATCTTGAAGAACCGGTCGAGGGCGCCCGTGGGCTGCGCCTGCGTGGTGCTGGTCATGGATGCTCCAGGTCGATGGCCGCGCAGGCGGCGGTGGGTCGGGTGGGTTCGGGCCGGCTCAGATGTGGCGCTCGACCGGGCCGACGTACAGCTGCTGCGGGCGGCCGATCTTCGTCTGCGGGTCGAGCATCATCTCGCGCCAGTGCGCGATCCAGCCGGGGAGCCGGCCGATCGCGAAGAGCACCGTGAACATGCGCTCCGGGAAGCCCATGGCCTTGTAGATCACGCCGGTGTAGAAGTCGACGTTCGGGTAGAGCTTGCGCTCGCGGAAGTAGTCGTCGGCGAGCGCGACCTGCTCGAGCTCCTGCGCGATGTCGAGCAGCGGGTCGCGCACGCCCAGCTGCGCGAGCACCTCCTCCGCCGACGACTTCACGAGCTTCGCGCGCGGGTCGTAGTTCTTGTAGACGCGGTGACCGAAGCCCATCAGCTTGACGCCCTGCTCCTTGCGCTTCACCCGCTCGACGAAGCGCTCGACGCCCTCGCCGGAGTCGCGGATGCTGCGGAGCATCGCCAGCACGGCCTCGTTCGCGCCGCCGTGCAGGGGGCCCGACAGCGCGTGGATGCCGGCCGAGACGGATGCGAACAGGTTGGCGTCCGTCGAGCCGACCAGGCGCACCGTCGAGGTCGAGGCGTTCTGCTCGTGGTCGGCGTGCAGGATGAGGAGCCGCTCGAGCGCGCGCACCATGACCGGGTTCTGCACGTACTCCTCGGCCTGGATGCCGAAGTTCAGCTTGAGGTAGTTCTCGACGAACGACAGCGAGTTGTCGGGGTACAGGAACGCCTGCCCGATCGACTTCTTGTGCGCGTACGCGGCGATCACCGGCATCTTGGCGAGCAGGCGGATCGTCTGCTTGTCGACCTTGTCGGGGTCGCGCGGGTCGTGGTCGTCCTCGTAGTAGGTCGACAGCGCGCTGACGGCGCTCGAGAGGGCGCTCATCGGGTGCGCGTCGCGCGGCAGCGCGTCGAAGAAGCGCCGCAGGTCCTCGTGCAGCAGCGTGTGGCGGCGCACGCTGTGGTCGAAGTCGGCCAGCTCGTCCTCGTTCGGCAGCTCGCCGTGGATGAGCAGGTGCGCCACGTCGAGGAACGTCTTCTGCTCGGCGAGCTCCTCGATCGGGTAGCCCCGGTAGCGGAGGATGCCCGCGTCGCCGTCGATGTAGGTGATGGCGCTGCGGGTCGCCGACGTGTTGACGAAGCCGTAGTCGAGCGCGGTGAGGCCGGTGTCGCGCGTCAGCTTCGCCACGTCGATCGCCGAGCGGCCGTCGGTGGCCTCGACGACCTGCAGCTCCGTCGCGCCGCCGTCATGCTGCAGGGTCACGGTCCGCCCGGGGGCGTCCACGGATCGGGCGGGGTGCATGGCGGTGTCCTCGGTCGTCACCAGGACACCCTATCGACCACCGGGCGGCGGCCATGCCACGGCTGCGCGGCTCAGCCGCGCAGGCGCGCCGCGGCGGCCGCGATGTCGTCGTCGGACGCGGTGATCGCGACCCGCACGTGCGTCGGGTCGCCGTAGAACGTGCCGGGCGCGACGAGGATGCCGAGCTCGGCGAGCCGGTCGACCTGCGCGAGCGCATCCGTGCCGTCGGTCGCCCAGAGGTACAGCCCCGCGTCGGACGAGACCGCGAAGCCCCGCTCGCGGAGCGCCGGGAGCAGCAGCGCGCGGCGGGCGCGGTAGCGCTCCCGCTGGGCGTCGACGTGCACCAGGTCGCCGAGGGCGACGGCGAGCGCGTGCTGCACGGGGCTCGGCGCCATGAGGCCCAGGTGCTTGCGCACGGCGAGCACGCGCTGCACGACCGCGGCGTCACCGGCCACGAACGCCGCGCGGTAGCCGGCGAGGTTCGACTGCTTGCTGAGCGAGTACACGGCGAGCAGCCCGCCGATGTCCCCATCGGTCACGCGCGGGTCGAGGATCGACGGCGCCGCCTCGACCTCCCACGGCAGCAGGGCGTAGCACTCGTCGCTCGCGACCACGATCCCCCGCTCTCGCGCCGCGTGCACGACGCGGCGCAGCACCTCCACGCCCAGCACGTCGCCCGTCGGGTTCGACGGGGAGTTGAGCCAGACGAGCCGCGTCGCAGCCGGCCAGTCGTCGGGATCGTCGGCCCGCACCGGGGTGGCGCCCGCCATGCGCGCGCCGATGTCGTAGGTCGGGTAGGCGACCGCGGGGTGCACCACCGCGTCGCCCGTGCCGAGGCCGAGCTGCTGCGGCAGGCCGGCGACGAGCTCTTTCGAGCCGACGGTGACGAGCACGTTCGCATCGTCGAGGCCCGGCACGCCGCGCACCCGCCGGAACCAGTCCACGATCGCCCGCCGGGCCTCCGGGGTGCCCCAGTTCGTCGGGTAGCCGTGCGCGTCGGTCGCCTCGCGGAGCGCCTGCTGCAGCAGGGGGGGCGTCGGGTCGACCGGCGAGCCGACGCTGAGGTCGACGAGGCCGCCGGGATGCTCGGACGCGCGGGCCTTGGCCCCGGCGAGGGTGTCCCAGGGGAACTCGGGCAGCTGGACCACGCGGCGCGGGGCTACGGAGCCGGCTGCGCCTGCGGGGGCAGCGCCGCGACGATCGGGTGGTCGAAGGACAGCACGCCCACCTTCGCCGCGCCGCCGGGCGAGCCGATCTCGTCGAAGAAGTGCACGTTGGCCTCGTAGTACTCGGCCCACTCCTCCGGCGTGTCGTCCTCGTAGAAGATGGCCTCCACGGGGCAGACGGGCTCGCACGCACCGCAGTCGACGCACTCGTCGGGGTGGATGTAGAGCATCCGCTCGCCCTCGTAGATGCAGTCCACCGGGCACTCGTCGACGCACGCGCGGTCCTTGACGTCCACACACGGGAGCGCGATCACATACGTCACTTCCGGTCCCCTTCCGTCGCGGTCGTCGAAGCCATCCTAATCCGCCGCATCGCCTCGGCGTCCGGCCACGCCAGCGCGGCGAAGGATGCGAGGGCCGGCACGACGGTCCAGAGCCACCCCGGGAGGTTCGAGGGCACGATCGCGCGCTCGGTGCCGAACGCGCCGCGGCCGAGCGGGTCGATCGCCACGAGCGCGACGACGCCGAGCACGCCGAGCACGGCCGCGAGGGTGAGCGACCGCGAGCCGGAGGCGGCGCGCACGCCCACGATGAGCCCGACCGCGGCGAGCAGCGACAGCGCGATGCCCCACGGCTGCTGCTGGTGCGAGAAGGTGCCGACCGTGCCCACGATGGCGCCGGCGAGCAGCGTGCCGACGCGCAGGCTCCACCGGATGCGGCGGCGCGGGCGCGTCTCGATGAGCGTGTAGTGCTCGACCTCGTCGAGCGGGCGCCGCTGGCCGCCGACGTGCAGCACGTCGTCGCCCTCGACGACGAGCTGGGAGCGGTGCGCGCCGAGCGCGGCGACGACGCGGTCGCGGACCGGGGCGAGCGGGAAGGCGACGTCGCCGGCGCGCTTCGAGCGCACGTAGAGCGGCAGGTCGTAGCGGCGAGCCGCGATGACGGATGCGCGGTGCGCGGCGATGTGGTCCGGGTGGCCGTAGCCGCCGTCGGCGTCGTACGTGACGATCGACGTCGGATCCACCTCCTCGATCACGGCGCTGAGCGCATCCGCGAGCTCGTCGGGGTCGGCCTTGCTCATGGACGTCGGCGGCGAGTCGGGGGCCGCGACCGCGACGCCGGACGCGTGCCATGCCATCCCGGAGTCGTCCCAGCCGTGGATGCGGCGGCCGCGGGCGCCGAGGGCGCGCAGCGCGCCCTCGAGCTCGGCGCGGCGCACCTCGCCCACGCCGACCTCCTCGACGTCGCCGTGCCGCTCCTCGCGCACCTCGCCGCGCTCGCCGAGCGTGAACGTGACGACGACGGGGTCGCCGCCGCCTGCGGCGACGGTCGCGATAGCGGCGCCGGTCGAGAGCGTCTCATCGTCGGGGTGCGCGTGCACGAAGAGCACGCGCTCGAGGCGGGGGTCCATTCCGTCCATCCAACCATGGTCACTCCCGCCATCGAGTGGTCGCATGCGGCTGCCGCTCGCGCCGCGCAGCGACCACGAGCGACCAATCGAACGCCTCTCGCGGCCGCTGAAGCCGTCGCAGATCGGGGTGCCGTGGTCGCGCTGTCCACACGCGGGTCGATGCGCTCCGCGCGCCGAGCGCGATCGCGGGCATGGTCGGCCGATGCAGCAGCGACGCGCCCGCCGAGCCTTCACCACGCGACAGGGAGAGGCTCAAGGACTCAGCCGAGCGATGATGCGCGGCGACGCCTTCCGCAGGCCCGCTCGCGGCTCCCGCGTCGTCGGCCCGGCACCGCGCACCGCGCAGGAGCGTCGCGACGAGCTCATGGCCGCGATCGAGGTGCTCGCCCGGTCCGATCAGTTCTTCTCGCACAGCACGGCCGCACTCGTGCACGGGATGCCGCTGCCTCGACGGCTCGAGCTCGGCCCGGTGCACATCGCGTCACCGTCGTTCACCACGCGCATGCGCCGGCCAGGCACGGTCGGCCACCGCATCAAGTCGCGCGTCGTCGAGGTCCGCGGCCTTCGCGCGGAGGCGCCGGAGGACGCGTTCGTGCACCTCGCGACACTGCTCACCGTGGACGAGCTCGTCGCGGTCGGCGACTGGATCGTGAACCCGAGGCGCCCGGGTCGCATCTCCCGCGACGCCCTCATCGATGCCACCCGTCGGTACCGCGGCGCCCGCGGCATGGCGACGGTCGACCGCGCGCTCGCCCTGGTGCGGGAAGGGTCGGAGTCACCGAGGGAGACGTTCCTCCGCCTGGGCATGACCGGGATCGGCCTGCCGGAGCCGACCCTGCAGCTGGAGCTGCGCGAGCCCGACGGCACCGTCTGGGCGCGCCTCGACCTCAGCTACCCCTCGCTCAAGCTCGCGGTCGAGTACGACGGCGAGCAGCACCGGCTCGACGACGCGCAGTACGCCCGAGACGCGGCACGGATGCGCCGGCTGCGGCAAGAGGGCTGGTACGTCATCCGTGTCACCAGCGCGGATCTGCGAGACGGCGGACGTGCGGTGCTCGCGCACATCCGAGCGGTGCACACGCAGCTGCTCGCGGAGCGCATCGCCCAAAGCGCCAGGTAGCACCGCGCGCCCTCACGGGCCCCGGGCGACCGCGGCGCCGCCGCGCGGCGATCGGTCGCCTGCGGTCGCTGCGCCGCCTCGACGGCGACCACGCTCGACCACCCGCGAGCCTGCGCGGCCGGGAGTGGCCAATCGGGGGCTTGGGCGGGCCGGGAGTGGCCAATCGGAGATCTGGGCGGGCGAGGCCGATCGGAGCGGGGACGGGGCGGCAGCGACCGGTCGGTGCTGCCGCCCCGTGCGCGGGCGGGCGGCGCTGGTGGCGCCGGCGGTCAGCCCTGCTTCTTCAGGCGGCTCGCCTCGCGCGCCCGCGTGGTCGCGTCGAGGTTGACCTTGCGGATGCGCACGGCGTGCGGCGTGACCTCGACGCACTCGTCGTCGCGCGCCCACTCGAGGCACTCCTCGAGCGAGAGCAGCTTCGGGGGCGTCAGGCGCTCGAGCTCCTCACCGGTCGACGACCGGATGTTGTTGAGCTTCTTCTCCTTGGTGATGTTGACGTCCATGTCGTCGGCGCGCGCGTTCTCGCCCACGACCATGCC
>JAPSJX010000105.1 GCA_031178105.1 Agrococcus sp.
ACGTCGGAGACGGCGTGCACGCGCTCGGGGTCGACGTGCCAGCCGTGCTCCCGCACCTGCCACGACGCGGCGGCCTCGCCGAGCTCCGCGGCCGTCGCGGGGGAGAGGTACCCGAGCACGTCGTCGGCGATCGCGCGGCCGAGCGCGTCGCGCACGGCGGGGGCCGTGCCGAAGTCCATCTCGGCGACCCAGGCGCCGATGGTCCCCGGGTGCAGGCTCCACTTGCGGCTCGACGGCCGCTCGAGGTCGACCCTGCGGATCGCGTCCCACGCGTGGTCGCCGTGATCGTGCCCGTCCATGCCCATCCCTCCGTCGTGCTGACGGACTCAGACAAGCAGGGCCGTGGGTCCGCGGCCCAGCGGGGCGGTAACACGGCGAAACGCGGCTCAGTGCGCGGCAGCGGCTCCCCGACGCACCGCCCACGCGACCACCCAGAGCGCGACGACGGCGGTGGTGCACGCGACGGTCGCCCAGACGCCCGCGGTCGCCGAGACGACCACCTCGAAGATGAAGCCGGTGACGCCGATCACGAGGCTCGACACGACCGCGAGCGTGATGATGAGCAGGACGTTGCAGAGCCGCACGATCTCCCGCTTCAGCCTGCGCTGGAAGTGCAGGCGGTGGACGAGCACGGGGGTGAGGCCGAGCAGGGTCGCGAGCGCCGCGATCGCCACGAGTACGAGGTAGTGCTGGATCTCGTCGGCGTCGAGGTCCTCGAACCTCGACTGGAAGGCGACCGCGAGCAGGAAGCCGGAGATGAGCTGGGTGCCGGTGAGCACGACGCGCAGCTCCTGCAGGATGTCGGAGAAGTTGCGGTCGGCGCGCTCGTCGGCGGTCTCGTCGCGCCCCCGCTTGCTCTCGGCTCCCTCGCTCACACGATGCATCCTGGCACGGCCGTCAGTGGTCGCGCAGGCGCTCGATGAGCTCCGCCTTCCTCAGCCCCGACGTGCCCTCGAGCCCGAGCTCCTTCGCGCGCTCCCGCAGCTCCGGCACCGTGCGGTCCTCGTAGCGCTCCGCGTCGCCGCCGCGCTCACCGACCTTCGACCGGCCGTCCCGGGCGGCGGCGTTCGCGATGCGCGCCGCCTTCTCGGACGAGCTGCCCTCCGCCTTGAGCTTCTCGTAGAGCTCCTCGTCCTTGATGCTCGGGTTCGGCATCAGAACCCCCGGCCACCCGTCACCGGCACGACCGCGCCGGAGACGTACGACGCCTCCTCGCTCGCGAGGTAGACGTAGGCGCCCGCCAGCTCGACCGGCTGCCCCGCCCGTCCGAGCGGCGTGTCCTGGCCGAACTGCTCGACCTTCTCGTCGGGGAAGTCGGTGGCGGGGATGAGCGGCGTCCAGATCGGGCCGGGAGCGACCGCGTTCACGCGGATGCCGCGCTCGCCCAGCTCCTGCGCGAGCGCCTCGGTGTACGCGACGAGCGCCGCCTTGGTCATCGCGTAGTCGAGCAGGCCGGGCGACGGCTCCTGCGCCTGGATCGACGTCGTCGAGATGATGGACGCGCCCGGCTGCATGTGCGGCACCGCTTCGCGCGCGAGCACGATCGCGGCGACGAGGTTGGTGCGGAAGACGCGGTCCACCTCGGCGACCTGCATGTGCTCGATGCCGTCGCGCTGGCGCTGGTAGGCCGCGTTGTTGATGAGGATGTCGATGCCGCCGAGCTGCTCGACCGTGCCGGCGACCGCGTCGATGCACGACTGCTCCTCGGTGAGGTCGAGCGCCATGGCGTGGAAGCGGCGGCCGGTCTCCTCGACGAGCCTGCCCGTCTCGGCGGCGTCCTCGGCCTCCTCGGGCAGGTGGACGATGGCGACGTCGGCGCCCTCGCGCGCGTACGCGACCGCGACCGCGCGGCCGATGCCGCTGTCGCCGCCGGTGATGAGCGCGCGGCGGCCCTGCAGTCGGCCGCGGCCCACCCAGCTCGACTCGCCGTGGTCGGGCGCGGGATCCATCGGCTCGGTGAGGCCGGGCTGCTCGGGCTGCTGCTGCGTGGGGAACTCGTCAGCGTGGTGCTTCGTGCGGGGGTCCTGCTCGGTCATGATCTGGTCTCCTCGGTGCCTGTATGCACTCCGCGTGGATGTGCGCCGTGCCTCGGTGCAACCGAACCTACTCGCGCGTTCCTGAGCGTCAAGGACCGGGCCGGCGGTGACCGGCCGTGCGAGCATGGCCGCATGCGCCATCCCCTCTCCGAGCTGCTCGCGGGCGCGGGCATCCTGCTGCGCGGCTTCGGCACCTGGTCCCGCGACCCGAGGCTCATGCTGCTCGGAGCCGTGCCCGCCCTGCTCGTCGGGCTCGTGATGCTGGGCGCGCTGATCCTGCTCGCCTTCCAGGTCGGCGGATGGGCGACGGCGCTGACGCCGTTCGCCGACGGCTGGAGCCCGCTCTGGTCGGAGGTGCTGCGCACCGCGCTCGCACTCGGCCTGCTCGTCGGCGCGGTGGTGCTGTGCGTGCTCGCGTTCGCGGCGATCACGCTCGCGGTCGGCGAGCCGTTCTACGAGCGCATCTCCCGGTCGGTCGACGAGCGGCTCGGCGGCGCGCACGCGGAGGTCGATCTCGGCTTCTGGGGCTCGGTCGGCAAGGGGCTGCGCGACGCCGTGGTGCTCATCGGCATGGCGATCGGCACGGCGCTCGTCGTGTTCCTCGTCGGGCTGATCCCGCTCATCGGCAGCGTGCTCGGCCTCGGCGTCGGCGCGCTGCTCGGCGGCCGCG
>JAPSJX010000057.1 GCA_031178105.1 Agrococcus sp.
CCGCGCGCGCGCCGGCCCCCCCCCCCCCGCCCGGGCGCGGGCCCCCCCCCCCCGCGCCCCCCCGCGGCGGCGGGGCGCCCCCCCCCCCCCCCCCCCCCCCCCCGCCCCCCCGCCCCCCGGGCTCGCTCAGGCGCGCCGGCTCAGCAGCCGGTGCGCCACGCATTCGACGCCAGCGTCGGCAGGCCGCCGACGTTGTAGACCGCGGTCGGCGCGAGCGCGTCGACGAGCTCCTCGATGTCGAGGGTCACGCACGTGCTCGCCGCCAGCAGCACCGGGGCGCTGTGCGCGCCCGCCACCATCGACGCGGAGAGCGCGTCGGGGTAGTTGGTGCCCGAGGCGACGGCGATCGCCTGGTCCTCGCTCCGGGTGACGAGGCGCTCGACCAGCAGCGCGTTCGTCGCGTAGCGGTCCGCGCCCGCCACGCGCGGCACCGCGAAGCCCTCGGCGCGGTAGGCCCGCACGGTGGCGTCGGTCACGGTCACGCGGGAGCCCAGCACGACGGCCGTCTCGGCCCCGAGCGACTCGATCGCGTCGATCGTGTGCTCGCTCGTGGTCGCGCGCGGCGTCAGCAGCACGGGCAGGTCGCCAACGGCGGAGGCCGCGCCGCTCGCCGAGACGGCGTCGGCGAACTGCTCACCGCTCGCGAGCAGCACCTCGCTCGCGTGGCCGAAGTACCGCTCGGCGATCAGCGCCGCCGTCTGGTAGCGATCGGCGCCCGCGATGCGGGAGACGGCGGCGGTCGGGACGACCTCGGTGATCCGCGCGGCGGTCGCGCTCGAGACCGACGGCGTGCCGCCGACGATCGTGACCGTGGCCGGCTGCAGGCGCTCGAGCTCGGCGACGGTCACCGGCAGCAGCTGGTCCGTCGGCGTGAGCAGCAGGCTCGCATCGGCGCGGGCCGCCGCGGGGCCGGCCGAGAGCGCGTCGGCGAAGACCTGGCCGGAGGCGATGATCACGTCGGTGCCCGGCTCGAACAGCGCCTCGGACGTCTCGACGTTCGTCTCGTAGCGGTCAGCGCCCGCATACGTCTCGACGACCGTCTCGACCGGCGGCGCCGCCTCGAAGGCGAGGCCGATCACGACCGCGTCGTGGTCGCTCGCGCGGTACGGGTCCGGTGCGAAGAGCGCGTCCTGCGCGGGCTTCTTGAACGCCATCGAGTAGTCGAAGATGCTGGGCTCGTCGGCGTTCGCGTGCCACGCCTCGGCACCGACCACTGCGGGGAGCAGGGTCGCGTCGGCGAGGCCGTAGTCGAGGTAGCCGAGCTGGCCGTCGAAGACGTAGGTGTACGCCTCCTCGCCCTGGAACGCCTCGAGCAGGTCGGTGTAGCCGGCCGCCTCGAGCGTGGTGATCGGGTCCTCGTGGTCGTACGCGTTCAGGTCGCCGATGATGAGCGAGCCGTCGGCCTCGACGCCGGTCGGGTCCTTCGCGAGCCAGTCTGCGAGCGCCGCAGCGGCCAGCGTGCGCACCGCGTTGCAGTTGCCCTGCTCCGGCTCGCCCGAGTCGCCCTCGCAGGCCGAGCCCTTCGACTTCAGGTGGTTCACCGCGACCGTGAGGATGCGGTCGGTCGCGAGGTCGCGGAACGACTGCCCGAGCGCGGGCCGGTTGCGGGAGGTGTCGAAGCGCGGGTCGACGGTGGCGTCGAGCACGGCGTGCTCGCCCTCGGGGCTGACGAGCGCCGGCTGGTAGATCAGCGCGGTGGTGATCTCGTCCGTGCCGAGCGTGCCGGTGTCGATGCCCGCCCAGCGCTCGGTGCCGTCCGCGTTCGGACCCGCCGCCTCGTTCAGCGCGGCGACGAGGGTGTCGAGCGCGGCGCCGTCGTTGTTCTCGATCTCCAGCAGGCCCACGATCGCGGAGTCGAGCTCGTCGATGGCGGCCACGATCTTCGCCTCCTGGCGGTCGAACTCCTCGGCCGTCACGGCGCCGCGGCTGTCGAGCGTCGTGAAGTAGTTGAGCACGTTGAACGACGCCACCTCGAGCGTCGCGCCCTCGATCTCCGGCGCCGCCTCGCGAGGGTTCTTCGGCGTGAAGGTGCCCGCCTCGGTCGGCTGGAGGCGCCACAGGCCGAAGGCGTAGTCGAGCACCCCGGTGATGCCGGTGATGGTGTCGCCGCCGCGGAACCGGTTCTCGAGCGTCAGCGGCTGGAGGTTGCCCGGGTGGATGGCGGGGTCGGCGTTCTGGGCGGAGCGGCCGTCATCGATCGTGATGCGGTTCGCGTCGTTGGCAGCGGCGATGGCGGCGGCCTCGGCCGAGCCGGGCGCTGCCACGGCGGTCGGCTGCATCTGGCGGCCCGTGCCATCCGCACCCGTGCCCACGACGACCTCGCCGTAGCGGCCGTAGTTGAAGTACTCGAGGATCGCGAGCTCCTGCGTGAGCGTCACGAGCATCGACTCCGTCGACTCGGCGTCGTCGAGCGGCAGCGTCACCTCGACGGGTGTCGGCAGGGTGCCGTCGCCGCAGTCGAGCAGCGTCGCGCTGCCCAGGCGGGTCAGGGCGAAGCTCTCCTCGGCCGTGCCGAAGACCTGCACGAGGTCGCCCTCGGCGACCGCGGCGCCGGCCGCGTCGACGTAGATGGCGTCGCTCGTGGCCGCGTCGCCGTCGCCTGCGTCCTGGAGCGTGAACCCGGCCACACCGGACGATCCCTCGAACGTGCGCGTGACGACGCCCTCGACGGTGACGCGCTGGCCCCCCATGGTGGTGGCATCGCCCGAGCCCTGCACGGCGCCGATCGCGATCACGGCATCCGAGCCGCAGGCGCCGCCGACCGGCGGCTCCTCGACCTCGGCGACCCGGTTCGGCGCGCCCGGCGTGTTCCACGCCTCGCCCGGCGCGGGGGTGCCCGTCCTGCCGGTGATGCCTGCACCGCTGAAGGCGTTGCGCACCCAGTCGGAGGCGGTGTCGGTATCCGTGCCGTCGGGGGTGCGGCTCGCGCCGCCCGGCTCGTCCGTGCCGCCGTCGAAGGTCGGCGTCAGCTGCGCGCCCCAGCCGAGGTCGCCCGGGTCGCCGTCGATGACCGCGACGGCGTCGATCACGGTGAAGCCGACGCCCTCGTCGATCACGCCGTCCTTGTCGGCGTCGAGCTGCTGCGTCGCCGTCGCGGTGCCCTGGATGAGGAGCAGCGACGCGGATCCGTTCTGGATGCCGTCGGTCGGGTACTGCCGCACGCCGATCCCGTCGGCGCCCAGCGCCGGCGCGGCGTCGGCCCGCAGCACCTGACCCTGCCGGGGGTTGCTGTCGCCCTCGACCACGACCAGCTGGTAGCCGGTCATGTCGGTGCCGGGCGCCGCGAGCACCTCGATGAACTCCGCGCCCGCGTCACCGCCGTCGACGTTCGCCGAGAACTCGTTGATGACCGGATGCGTCGTGGCCTGGGCCGGGACGGCGACGAGGCCCGTGAGGGCGAGCGCGGCGACCGTGGAGGTGCCGAGCAGTGTGCGAGGGCGCATGGATCCACTCCGTTGAGGTGCAGGGACACCGTCAACCTAGCCAGCACCGGTGACGGCGCGCCCGACTTCCTCATGAACATCCGGTGACCGGTCGAGCTGCGCTCGACCGGGGTGGCTCAGCGGAAGATGATCGTCCGCTGCCCGTCGAGCAGCACGCGGTCCTCCGCGAACCACTGCACGGCGCGCGAGAGGGTGCGCGACTCCTCGTCCTGGCCGATCGCGACGAGCTGCGCGGGGGTGTGCGCGTGATCGACGCGCACGACCTCCTGCTCGATGATCGGTCCCTCGTCGAGGTCGGCGGTCACGAAGTGGGCGGTCGCCCCGATGAGCTTCACGCCGCGCGCGTGCGCCTGCCGGTAGGGGTTCGCGCCCTTGAAGCCGGGCAGGAAGGAGTGGTGGATGTTGATGAGCCGTCCCTCGAGCGCGGCGCAGAGCTCGGGGGAGAGGATCTGCATGTAGCGCGCCAGCACGACGAGCTCGATGCCCTGCTGCTCGACGACCTCGAGGATGCGGCGCTCGAACGCCGCCTTCGACTCGGGGTCCACGACCGGTGCGTGCTCGAAGGGCACGTCGTAGAAGGCGGCGAGCGCGCCGAGGTCCGGGTGGTTCGCCATCACGAGCGGGATGTCGACGGAGAGCTGACCGGCACGCTGCCGGAACAGCATGTCGTTGAGGCAGTGCGCGGCCTTCGACACCAGCACGAGCGTGCGGAGCGGCCGGCCGACGTCGTCCAGCTGCCACTGCATGCCGTAGCGCTCGATCACGGGCGCGAGCGACGCCTCGAAGTCGGCGCGCTCGGCGGCCGCCTCGACCTGCAGCCGCATGAAGAAGCGGTCGGTGTCGGCGGATGAGAACTGCTGCGACTCGGTGATGTTGCCGCCGCACGCCACGATCGCGCCCGAGATCGCGTGGACGATGCCGGGGCGGTCGTCGCAGACGAACGACAGGATCCAGTGGTTCGAGGTCACCTCGCGATTCTAGGATGCCCGCGCCTGGGGCCTCACTCGCGCCGGCTGGCGGCCGCCT
Source organism: Agrococcus sp. (assembly GCA_031178105.1). Classification (GTDB taxonomy): domain Bacteria; phylum Actinomycetota; class Actinomycetes; order Actinomycetales; family Microbacteriaceae; genus Agrococcus. Next base: position 4,470 of record JAPSJX010000057.1, read on the forward strand.
CGTGCATCGCGAGCGTGGCGACGATCATGTCGATCGCGTCGTCGACCGGCTGCGGCTCGTACGAGGCGTCGCCGCGCCGCTCGGGGAAGCGCACGGCACGGGCTTCGGCCGCGAGCATGATCGGCTCGTCGCCGGGCTCTCCCTCGTAGGCGCGGAGCGTCGACGCCACCCGGCCGAGCCAGCGGTCGACCGAGTCGGCGGCGTAGCCCGAGAGGAAGGCGTTGCCGGTCGGGAAGGCGAGCGCGAGCACATCGTCGGCGGTGAGCATCCTTAGACCGTACCCGGCCGGGGTGCGGCGCGGCGTCCGCGTAGGCTTGCGGCTCGTGGATGAGCGGGCGACGGCGGGGCAGGGAGCGGCTCAGGCATCCTTCCCGACCCCCGCGCTCCTCGTGCTCGCGCTCGCGGTGTTCACGAACATCACGGTCGAGATGCTGCCGATGGGCCTGCTGCTGCCGATGAGCCGCGAGCTCGGCGTGGGGGAGGGGGCGATCGGCCTGCTCGTGACGATCTTCGCCTTCACGGTGGTCGCATCCTCGACGACGCTCGTCCGCCTGACGCGCCGCGTGCCGCGGCACCTGCTCGTCACCACGGTGCTCGTCGTGTTCGCCGCGAGCTGCTTCGGCTCCGCACTCGCCCCGGACTACGCCTGGTCGGTCGCGTTCCGCGTCGTCGGAGGCATCGTGCACGGCATCTTCTGGACCGTCGTCGGCGCATACGCGGCCTATCTCGTGCAGCCGCGGCAGCTCGCGCGGGCGGTCGCCATCACGTCGACGGGTGGCTCCTTCGCGTACGTGCTGGGCCTGCCGCTCGCGACACTGCTGGGCCAGCTCATCGGATGGCGCTGGTCGTTCGCGCTCTTCGGCGTGGTCTGCCTCGTGGTCGCGGTGGCCGTCTGGCGCCTGCTGCCGGCCGTCGACCACCTGCGCGACGAGGCGACGACGTCGACCGGATCGATCGCCGTGCCGATCCCGGAGCCGGGCAAGAGCATGCGCGGCGTCACCATCTCGATCGTCTCGACGATGGTGGTCATGCTCGGCCACTACGCGCTCTACACCTACGTCTCGCCGTTCCTCGTCGATCACGCCGGCGTCCCGGAGTCGTGGCTCTCGGGGGCGCTGCTCGCCTACGGCGTCGTGGGCATCGTCGCCGTGGTCGCGATCGCGCTCTGGCTCGGGCGCCGGCCGACCGCGTCGACGCTCGCGATGATGGCGGTCGGGCTGCTCGCGATGCTCGTGCTCGGGCTCGCGCAGCAGGTGGCGCTGACCGTCGCGGCGGTCATGGTGTGGGCGTTCGCGCTCGGAGCGCTGCCGGCGCTGCTGCAGACACGGCAGCTGCAGGCGGCGCCCGAGCGGCTGCTGCAGCAGGCGTCGGCCTGGTACACGACCGGCTTCAACGTCGGCATCGGTGCCGGGGCGCTGCTCGGCGGGCTCGTGCTCGAGTCGCTCGGCGTCGCGGCGCTGCCCTGGCTGCTCCTCACCGGCCTCGCGATCGCGATCGTGCTGGTCGGCGCCGATGCGCTGGTGCACCGCCGCGACCTCGCGCGCCGCTGACCGGGCGGCGGTGCCTCAGCGCAGCGCGAGCCGGGAGAGCCGGGTGCCCGGTGCGAGGAAGCGGTCGGCGCGCATGAAGTCCACGTCGGTCGCCGTCGTGCCGTCGGTCACGAGGTCGGTCGCGACGGCGCCGATCGCCGAGGCCATCTTGAAGCCGTGGCCCGAGAAGCCGATCGCGGCGACGACGCCCTCCATGCCGGGCACCGTGCCGAGGAGCCCGGTGTCGTCAGGCGTGTAGCCGTCGGCGCACAGCGCGACGCGCACCGGCTCGGGGATCAGCCCGGGCAGGAACTCCCGCACCCATGCGCGGACGGGGTCGAGGTAGGACGGGTCCCACGTCGGCGGCTGCTCCATCGACTCGACCTCGTCCATGTACACGCTGCCGGCGACCTTCACGGTCCAGCCGTCCGCGCTCGGGAAGCCGTAGAACCGGGCGCCGTCGGAGCGCCCGTCCTCCTCCGCCCTGCGGAGGAACACGGGCAGGTCCTGACGGGTGAAGGACTGCGGCTGGACGGTGGGGAACCAGGTCAGCACCTGCGGCCGGACCGAGAGGTGGACGCCCAGGTCCTTCGCGACCGCCCCGGCGCCCGTGCCCTGCGCGACGATGACCCGGCTCGCGACGATCTCCTCGTGGTCCGTCCGGACGATGTACCGGTCGCCGTGCGCCTCCACGGAGTGCGCCTTGCGGCCGCCCAGGAACCGCGCGCCGAGCCGTGTCGCCTCCGCGAGCGCGGCCACGACGGCGCGCTCCGACTTCAGGTAGCCGCCCTCCGGGTCGAACACCGCGACGTCGACGTCGCGGATCACGTGCTCGGGATACCGCGCCCGAGCCTCGTCGCCTCGCAGCAGGTCGTGGGCGAGCCCCTGCTCCTGCGCGGCTGCCAGGTACCGCGCCAGCGCCGGGTTCTGCTCGTCGTAGATCGTGACGGCGCCCCCGGTGGTGCGCAGCAGCTCGGCGCCGCTCAGCCGCTCGAGCTCCCGCCAGAGGTCCTGGGAGCGCTGCAGCAGCGGCATGTAGTGCCCGCCCTCACCGTAGATCTTGCGGAAGAGGCGCGACTCGCCCGCGTAGGCCGAGAAGGGCCCGGGGATGGAGAAGCGGTCCACACCGATGACGCGGAGGCCGCGCGACGCGGCCTGCCAGCTCGCCATGCTGCCGACCGAGCCGACGCCGACGACCACGACGTCCGTCTCGAGTGCCGCCATGGTGCCTCCGCTGCTCGTGGGGTCGCGCTCCGAGCGGATCGTCGGATTGTCGACGAGGCCATGGTACGCCGCCTGCGCTCGCCGCCGCGGCGATCAAGGGCCGACGTGCTGGCCGCGCCGCTCAGCCGAGCCCGTCGGGCACCGCGGCGGCGAGCGCAGCGCGCACCGCGGCGATCGCGGGGCTGCTGTCGGATGCGGCGCGTGCCGCGGTGAAGACCTCGCGCCGCGGAGCCCCCGGCAGGTCGACCGCCCGGAAGCCGACATCGGTGCCGGCCCACGTGAGGTCGTTCATGATGCCGACGGCATGACCGGTCTCGATGAGGCGCATCTGTGCCTGCAGGTCGGCGGTCGCGAACCGCACGTCGGGCTCGAACCCGGCCACGCGGCACTGCTGCTCGCCGAAGTGGCGGGATGCGGCGCCGACCGGTTCCATCACCCACGCCAGGCCGGCTGCGTCGGCGAGGTGCTCGATCGGGCTGCCGGGCGGCACCGCGAGCCGCAGCGCATCCGTCATGAGCAGCTGCCGGTCGAGGCCCGGGTGCTGCGGCGCGGCGTGGCTCGGATACTGCTCGGCGACGACGAGGTCGAAGTCGCCGACGAAGGTGTCGTAGAGCGCGGTCTCGGGCTCTCGCTGCACCATCTCGACCCGCACCTCCGGCGCTGCCTCGGCGAGGATGTGCAGCATCCGCGGGACGAGGCCGAGGGCCGCCGACTGGAAGACGGCCACGCGCACGGTGCCGACAGGGCGGCCGAGCGACGCGGCGACCGCGCGCTCCGCCGACTCGAGCGCGGTGAGGATGCCCTCCGCGTGCTGGGCGAGGAGCTCGCCCTGGGGCGTGAGCGCGAGCCGGCGGCCCTGCTTGCGGGTGAGCGGCACGCCCACCTCGCGCTCGAGCGCCGAGAGCTGCTGCGAGACGGCGCTGGGCGCGTAGGCGAGCGCGGCGGCGACCGCAGCGATCGTGCCGCGCAGGCGCAGCTCGCGCAGCAGTCGCAGGCGTCGGACGTCGAGCACGGTGCCTCCGGATGCGTCGTGACCGATGACGGGAACCCGTCGTGATCCGTCACTGTACCTGAATGGTCAGCGGGTGCAGACTTGGCGCGGCGCCTGAGCGCGCCCGCATAGCCACCGTCGTTCTCTTCAGATGAGAGGTGCAGCCGCCATGGGCGCAGCCGCCACCGAGCAGACCACCGAGCAGCAGGCCGCCGAGGCGGTCACGCCGCAGACCGCCGCGCAGGCGGCGCGGCAGCGCAGTGGAGCGCAGCGCGCCGAGCTCGAGGCCCTCCGCGAGCTCGCGCCGGCCATCGTCGCGCAGGTGCGCACGTGGCTCGAGGAGGCCGAGCGGATCCCGGCCGATGCGAGCGCGGAGCAGCTCGCCGGCGTCCTCCGCGACCCGACCGGCCTCGAGTTCGCAGTGCGCTTCGTCGACGGCGTCGTGCGCCCGGAGGACGTGCACGTCGCGGCGCGGACGCTCCGCGAGATCGCCGGCAAGGCGCCCGCCTTCCTGCCCTGGCCGATGCGCCAGGCGCTCAGGCTCGGCGGCGGCGTCGCCCCGCTCGCGCCGCACATCGTCGTGCCGATCGCGCGCCGCGTGCTGCGCGAGATGGTCGGCCACCTCATCATCGACGCGACCGACGCCCGCCTCGGCGCGGCGATCGCGCGCATCCGCGGCACCGGCGCCCGGCTGAACGTCAACCTGCTCGGCGAGGCGGTGCTGGGCGATCGCGAGGCGGAGCGCCGCATCGAGGGCACGCGTGCGCTCATCGAGCGCCCGGACGTCGACTATGTCTCGATCAAGGTGTCGGCGACGACCGCGCCGCACCAGCCGTGGGCGTTCGACGCCGCGGTCGAGCACGTCATCGAGCGCCTGCTGCCGCTCTACCGCCGCGCGGCGGCGACCGGCACCTTCATCAACCTCGACATGGAGGAGTACAAGGACCTCGAGATGACCATGGCGGTCTTCATGCGGATCCTGGAGGTGCCGGGGCTCGAGACGTACGAGGGCGGCATCGTGCTGCAGGCCTACCTGCCCGACGCGCTGCCCGCGATGGAGCGGCTGCAGACCTGGGCGGCGGAGCGCATCGCGAACGGCGGAGCGCCCGTGAAGGTGCGCCTGGTCAAGGGTGCCAACCTGCCGATGGAGCGGGTCGAGTCGTCGCTGCACGACTGGCCGCTCGCGACGTGGCACACCAAGCAGGACAGCGACACGCACTACAAGCGCGTGCTCGCGTGGGCGCTGACGCCGGATCGCGTGCGCGCCGTTCGGCTCGGCGTCGCCGGCCACAACCTCTTCGACGTCGCCTTCGCGTGGCTGCTCGCGAAGCAGCGCGGGGTGGAGTCCGGCCTCGAGTTCGAGATGCTGCTCGGCATGGCCCAGGGCCAGGCGGAGGTCGTCCGCCGTGACGTCGGCGGGCTGCTGCTCTACACGCCCGTGGTGCACCCGACCGAGTTCGACGTGGCGATCGCCTACCTCATCCGCCGCCTCGAGGAGGGCGCGAGCCGCGAGAACTTCATGTCGGCCGTGTTCGAGCTCGCGAAGGACGAGCACCTCTTCGAGCGCGAGCGCGACCGCTTCCTCGCCTCGCTCGAGGGCCTCGCCGCCGACGCGCCCGCGACGCACCGCATCCAGGACCGCACCGAGGCACCCGCGGACGCGGCGGAGGACGGCTTCCGCAACGCCCCCGACACCGACCCGTCGCTGCCCGCGAACCAGGCCTGGGCCGCCGGCATCCGCGAGCGCGCTCGCGACTCGCGGATCGGCATCGACCTCGTCGAGGCCGCCACGCTGCGCGACGCGGCTGCGCTCGAGTCGACGATCGAGACCGCCATCGCGGCGAACGCCGGCTGGCGAGCGCTCTCGGGCGACGAGCGCGCGGCGATCCTGCACCGCGCGGGCGCGGAGCTCGAAGCGCGCCGCGCCGAGCTCATGGAGGTGGCCGCGGCCGAGGCGGGCAAGACGCTCGACCAGTCCGACCCCGAGGTCTCCGAGGCGATCGACTTCGCGCACTACTACGCGGAGCGCGCGCGCGACCTCGATCGCGTCGACGGCGCCGTCGCGGTGCCCGCCCGGCTCATCGCGGTGACCCCGCCGTGGAACTTCCCGATCGCGATCCCCGCGGGCTCGACGCTCGCGGCCCTCGCCTCCGGCGCATCCGTCATCGTCAAGCCCGCCCGCGCCACCGCGCGCACCGGCGCCGCGATGGTCGAGGCGCTCTGGGCGGCCGGCGTGCCGAAGGACGTGCTGCAGCTCGTGCAGCTCGGTGCGCGCGAGCTGGGCGACGCGCTCATCGGCGACCCGCGCGTCGAGCGCGTCATCCTCACGGGCGGCTTCGAGACCGCCCAGGGCTTCCGGCGCATCCGTCCCGACCTGCAGCTGCTCGCCGAGACGAGCGGCAAGAACGCGATCATCGTCACGCCGTCCGCCGACTTCGACCTGGCGGCGAAGGACATCGTCGCGAGCGCGTTCGGACACGCAGGGCAGAAGTGCTCGGCCGCGTCGCTCGCCATCCTCGTGGGCCAGGCGGGCCGCTCGAAGCGCCTGCACAACCAGCTCGTCGACGGCGTGCGCTCGCTGACGATCGGCATGCCGTGGGAGCCGACCGCGCAGATGGGCCCGATCATCGCGCCGGCCGAGGGCAAGCTGCTCGAGGGCCTCACGACCCTCGGGCCCGGCGAGTCGTGGGTCATCGAGCCGAAGCGGCTCGATGAGGACGGCCGGCTGTGGAGCCCCGGTGTGCGCGCCGGCGTCGCTCGAGGCAGCGAGTACCACCGCACCGAGTACTTCGGCCCGATCCTCGGCGTCATGCGCGTCGAGACGCTGGAGGAGGCCATCGCGGTCGTGAACGAGGTCGACTACGGCCTCACCTCGGGCATCCACTCGCTCGACGCCGACGAGATCGGCACCTGGCTGGACGCGATCGAGGCGGGCAACCTCTACGTCAACCGCGGCATCACGGGCGCGATCGTGCAGCGGCAGCCGTTCGGCGGCTGGAAGCGCTCGGTCGTCGGCCCGACCACCA
>JAPSJX010000058.1 GCA_031178105.1 Agrococcus sp.
CAAGGCCCTGCTCGACGCCCACGCGGGACCGCGCGTGACCGTGCGCTTCGCCGACCCCGCCGCGACGGACGACGACGACCGCGATCCGGGAGAGGTCCCCGACGGCCGCACCTCGGCGCAGCTGCGCCACGACGTGCTCGTCGGTCTCGTGCGACAGCACGCCGCGTCGGGCGACGCGCCGACGGTCGGCGGCGAGGCGCCGACGCTGCTCATCACCGGCACGATCGACGCCATCACGGCCGCTCTCGACGGCGTCAAGCATCGCGAGCGCTTCCTCACGGTGGAGCACACCGGCGACCCCGTCCCCGTCGACGTCGCCGCGCGGATGCTGTGCGACGGCTTCGTGCAGGTCGCCATCACCGACTCGCGCGGTCATGTGCTCGAGCTGGGTCGCGAGAGGCGGCTCTTCACGCCGGCGCAGCGGCGGGCGCTCGCGGCGCGCGACCACGGCTGCCGGGCACCGGGATGCCGGATGCCGGCCGCCTGGTGCGAGGCGCACCACGTGCTCGCCTGGCTGCTCGGGGGACCGACCGATGTCGACAACGGCATCCTCCTCTGCAGCTACCACCACCACGAGGTGCACGCCGGGCGGCTGGTCGTGGAGCGGGCAGGCCCGGGTCCCGGGCAGTGGCGCGTCGTCTCGCGCCTCGAGCCGGTGCGACGCAGCGCGCGCTCGCGAGCGACGGCGAGCCCGGCGGCCACGCTGGCCCAGGCGACAGTGTCATCGCTGGCGATGCGTCTCCCCGACGGTGCGGAACCGAGCGGGCGCGAGGGCGCGCCGCCCGGCATCGGGCCTGGCAGCATCGAGCACCGCAGCATCGAGCACCGCAGCATCGAGCACCGCAGCGTCGAGCACTGGACGCGTTGCGCGCTCGCGAGGAGAGGTCCCGCGCGAGGTCTGGCGCGCCGAGGTCATCTGCGCGCACCTGGCGCGCGCCTCGACCTGCATCGCCCCAGGGTCGTGCTGCGCCCCTGATCCGCCCCTGCGGCGGGCTACCGCTCGACCGGCTCCGCCATCGGCACCCGTGCCGTCGAGCCGGCCGCGTCCTCCGGCTCGACGCACGCGAAGCGGCGGCGGTAGGCGGACGGCGCGACACCGAGCTGCCGGGTGAAGTGGTGGCGGAGCAGGGCAGCCGTGCCGAAGCCCGACCGCTGCGCGACGACGTCGAGCCCGAGGTCCGTCGCCTCCAGGAGCTGCTGCGCGCGCTGCACCCGCTGCGACGCGAGCCATGCGGCCGGGGTGGCGCCGAGCTCCTCGCGGAAGCGGCGGGCGAAGGTGCGCTCCGACAGCCGCGCCCTTCGCGCGAGCGAGGCGACCGAGTGGTCCTCGTCGATGTGCTCCACCATCCAGTCGATGAGCGGCGCGAGCGTCTCGGCGCGCTGCTCGGCCACCGGCCCCACGGCGAACTGCGACTGGCCGCCGTCGCGCAGCGGCGGCACGACCATCGAGCGCGCGATGATGCCCGCGACCTGCGCCCCCTGCAGCTCGCGCACGACGTGCAGCGAGGCGTCGATCGCCGCCGCGGTGCCGGCGCTCGAGGTGACGGGGCCGTCGTCGACCCAGAGCGCATCCCGCTCGATCACGAGCTCGGGGAACTGCGCGGCGAGCTGATCGGCGTGCCGCCAGTGGGTGGCGACGCGGCGGCCGTCGAGCACACCCGCCCGGGCGGCGATGAACGCGCCCGTGCACATCGTGAGCACGCGCGCACCGCGTGCGACCGCTCGCTGCAGCACGCGCGCGATGCTCAGCGAGCACTCGCCGTCGATGCTGCACTCGTCGTAGGGCGTCACGATGACGACGTCGGCCTCGTCGGCGAAGTCGAGCCCCTCGGTCACCATCACCGGCAGGCTCAGCCCACCGGCGAGCCGGATGGGTCCGGGCGTCGGGGTGACGACCCGGAAGTCGTTGCGCGGCACTCCGCGGTCGACGCGGTCGGAGCCGAAGACCTCCGCGGCGACGGCGAGCTCGAACACGCTGACGTCGTCATCGACGATGCAGGCGATCTTCAACATGGCTGCCTCCTGGGCCGCTGTCCTCGACGCGGATCGGCGTGCGCTCCCGCCGAGGATGGCAGGATCTTGCTCACTGATGTCCATCCTGCCACTCGTGTCAGGATCTTGACAAGCGGAGACTTCCTGCCATGGATACCGCATGGATCATCGTCGTCTCCGTCATCGCGATCGTGGCCGCAGCGGGCACGATCGGCGCCCTCGTCGCCGAGCGCGCGCCCCGCGTCCCCGTCGACCCCGAGCGTCTGGCACGGCTGCGCGAGCGCGCGGTCGCGCGCGACCGCGTCAGCGCCGAGGAGCGGCTCGCGCAGGAGCGCGACGCGCGCACCCTCGCGCCGCAGCGGCGCCTCCGCGCCGATCGCGTCAGCGCCGAGCGGCTCTGGGCGGGCGGCCTGTGAGGCGCGGGGACTGATGCGGCGCATCCCGCCTCTGGCGGGCCTGTGCCGGCGGGCAGAGGATCGACCCATGGACGGCACCTGGCTCAGCCACGTCCCGATGGACGGCACGTGGATCACGCTCCTCACCACGATCGGCGCCATCGGCGCGGTCGGCACGATCGCCTCGCTGCTGCGGCAGCGCACGCCCCGCATCCGCATCGACGTCGCCCGCGCAGCGCGCGGCAGCTCGCCGGCCCGCTGACGCCCGTCCGGCGTGGCGGGCGGCCGTTCGCGCTCGCCCCAGAATGGGAGCATGCGCCTCGCGAACGCCCGCCTGCTGGACGGCACCCTCACCGACATCGATCTCGTCGACGGCGAGATCGAGCGGGTGAGCCCAGCCGGGTCGACGCCCGCGGTGGGCGACCGGCGCGATCTCGAGGGCGTCACCGTCATCCCCGGGCTGTGGGACGAGCACACGCACATGAGCCAGTGGGCCCGGCACCGCACCCGGCAGAGCGTGCTCGCCGCCGAGAGCGCCGACGAGGCGGCCGCCATGGCGAGACGTGCAGCGGCCGAGCACCGCGGCACGGACCCGCTCGTGCTCGTCGGGATGCGCGACGGCCTGTGGCCCACGCCCCCCTCGCGCGCGCTGCTCGACGACGCGACGGGCGCCGTGCCGACGCTCGTGGTCTCGAGCGACGTGCACTGCTCGTGGCCCAACTCCGCGATGCTCCAGCGTCTCGGTCTCGAGCCCGAGGAGCCGCTGCTGCGCGAGGACGCAGCCTTCGCGGCGCTGGGCGCGATCGAAGGGATGCTCGACCCGGTCGCGCTCGACGCTCACGTCGTCGACGCGCTCGCAGCGGCCGCCGCGCGCGGCGTCGTGGGTGTCGTCGACCTGGAGTTCGAGGATGCCGTCGGGGCGTGGGCGCGCCCGGGCCGGGCGACGCCGACGCGCGTCGAGGCGGGCATCTACCGGCACGATCTGCGGCTCGCCGCTGAGCGGGGCGTCCGCACCGGCGACGCGATCGCGCACCGGGCGCGCGTCGGCCGGCTCAAGGTCATCTTCGACGGCTCGCTCGGCACCCGCACCGCGTGGACCGCGCACCCCTACGGCTGGGGGGCGTCGCCCGCGACGACCGGTGTGCGCAACGTCGAGGAGGCCGATCTCGACCTGCTGCTCGCGACCGCGGCCGAGATGGGGCTCGACGCCACGATCCACGCGATCGGCGACGCGGCCGTGACGGCGGCCATCGACGCCTTCGAGCGCGCCGGCGTCCGGGGCGGCCGCATCGAGCACGCCCAGCTCGTCGCGGGCGTCGACATCCCGCGCATGGCCACGCTCGGCATCACCGCGTCCATCCAGCCCGAGCATGCGCTCGACGACCGGGAGCTCACCGCGGCGCTCTGGGCCGACCGCAGCCGCGATGCGTACCGCATCCGCAGCCTGCTCGACGCCGGCGTGCCCGTCGTGCTCGGCTCCGACGCGCCGGTCACGCCGCTCGACCCGTGGCTCGCGATCGCGACCGCCGTCACCCGGACGCGCGGCGACGAGGCGCCGTGGCAGCCGGAGGAGGCGATCGCGCTCGACGAGGCGATCGGCATCTCCACCCGCTCCCGGCTCGCCGCGGGGGAGCCCGCCGACCTCGCCGTGCTCGGCGCGCCGCTGCCCGGGGGCGACGACCCGCACGCGATCGCGGCTGCGCTCCGGACCATGCCGGTCGCCATGACGCTGATCGCCGGCGAGGCGGTCTTCGAGGCCTAACCCGGCGGCCGGCCGATCCCGACGCTGCCTGTCGCCTCCCGGGCTGGCAGGATCGGCATCGGCGAGGGGGCTTCACATGCGCGATCGGATCACGCTGCGGTTCATGGCCGCGCCCACGGACGCGGCTGTCGGCGGCGGCACCGTCCAGGCCGGACGGGTGCTCGAGTGGATCGACAAGGCCGGCTTCGCGTGCGCCGCGGGATACTCCGGCTCCTACTGCGTCACCGCCTACGTCGGCAACGTGCACTACACGGCGCCCATCCGGCCGGGGAGCCTGATCGAGGCGAGCGCCCGCATCACGCACACGGGCCGCTCGAGCATGCATGTCTTCGTCACGGTGGAGGCGGCCGACCCACGCACCGGCGAGTTCGAGGTGGCGCTCGACTGCCTGCTCGTCTTCGTCGCGGTCGACGAGCAGGGGAGGGCGAGGGCCGTGCCGCCGTGGCGGCCGCGCACGAGCGACGACGAGCGGCTCGCACGCGGCAGCGAGGAGCGCATCGACGCGCGCAAGCGCATCCACGACCTCCACACCGCCATCGCCTTCTCGCCGGCGATGACCGGGCCGTCCGAGACCTTCCGCTTCCTCGCGAACCCGACCGACGTGAACTGGGGTGGCAACGCGCACGGCGGCATCGTCATGCGGTGGATCGACGAGACGGCCACCGCGTGCGGCGCGGGCTACGCCGGCGCAGATCCGGTCGCCGTCTACACCGGCGGCATCCACTTCTACCGGCCCATCCACATCGGCCACATCGTCGAGATCGAGGCGCGGCTGCTGCACACCGGTCCGCGCTCGATGCACATCCTCGCGCGCACGCGCACGGGCGACCCGCGCACCGACGAGCTCGAGCTGGCGACCCAGTGCATGTCGGTCTACGTGGTCCGCGGTGCGGACGGCGACGCGATGGCGATGGCGCCGCTCGTGCTGCGCTCGGAGGCGGACCGCACCGCCGACGCGCAGGTGCGCGAGATCATCGCCGAGCGCGCGCAGCTGCCGCCGCTGCCGGTGCCGCGTCGTGCCTGAGCGGCATCGGCGCCTGCCTGTTCCGACAGCGGATGCTGCTGGCCGTTGTCGATGCGGCACAAGTGCCGCCGCGCGCGTCCGCGGTGCAGTTGCGGGCGCGGCCAAGCCCCGCGACGGAGCCGTCGAGCGCGCCTAGCGTGGGGCCCACCCGACCCGGAGGGACCCATGGCCGACCGCACCGCATCCGCACGACTCGACCGCCGCCAGCGCTCGCGGGGCGTCGAGCCGCGCCAGCACGCGCAGGTCGACGTCGACTGGCTCGGGCGCGACCTGCTCGGCGCGTGGCCCGAGCGCCGCCTCGCGGCCCGCGCGAAGGCAGCCGACCCCCGCTACCAGCGCGTCGACGACCTGACGGTCGCCGCGCACCGCGAGCGCGTGCTCGGTCAGCTGCGGGCGCTCGTCGACGACGGCGCCGTGCTCGCCGCCTTCCCGTCGCGGCTCGGCGGCCAGGACGACCACGGCGGCAACATCGCCGGCTTCGAGGAGCTCGTGCTGGCGGACCCGAGCCTGCAGATCAAGTCGGGCGTGCAGTTCGGGCTGTTCGGTGCCGCGGTGCTGCACCTCGGCACCCAGCACCACCACGACGCCTTCCTGCCCGCGATCATGACGCTCGAGACCCCTGGCGCCTTCGCGATGACCGAGACCGGGCACGGCTCGGATGTCGCCTCGATCGCCACGACCGCGACCTACGACCCCGAGACCGAGGAGTTCGAGATCCACACGCCGTTCCGCGGCGCGTGGAAGGACTACCTCGGCAACGCCGCCCTGCACGGCCGCGCCGCCGTCGTCTTCGCGAAGCTCATCACCCGCGGCGTCGACCACGGCGTGCACGCCTTCTACGTGCCGCTCCGCGACGAGAGCGGCGCGTTCCTGCCCGGCATCGGCGGCGAGGACGACGGCTACAAGGGCGGGCTGAACGGGATCGACAACGGCCGGCTCCACTTCACGCACGTGCGCGTGCCCCGCACCAACCTGCTCAACCGCTACGGCGACGTCGCGGCGGACGGCACCTACTCGAGCCCCATCCAGAGCCCGGGCCGCCGCTTCTTCACCATGCTCGGCACGCTCGTGCAGGGCCGGGTCTCGCTGGACGGCGCGGCGGCCATCGCCCAGCAGGCAGCGCTCGCGATCGCGATCCGCTACGGCGCCGAGCGCCGGCAGTTCAACGCCTCCAGCGACGCGGAGGAGGAGGTGCTGCTCGACTACCGCCGCCACCAGCGCCGCCTCTTCACCCGGCTCGCCAAGGCATACGCGCAGACCTATGCCCACGCGATCCTGCTGACGAAGTTCGACGGCGTGTTCTCGGGCCGCACCGACACCCCGGAGGAGCGCGAGGATCTGGAGACGCTCGCGGCGGGCCTGAAGTCGCTCTCGACCTGGCAGGCGCTCGACACGCTGCAGGAGGCGCGGGAGGCCTGCGGCGGCGCGGGATTCCTGGGTGAGAACCGGCTCGTGCAGCTGCGCGCCGACCTCGACGTCTACGCCACCTTCGAGGGCGACAACACGGTGCTGCTGCAGCTCGTCGGCAAGCGCCTGCTCGGCGACTTCGCCAAGCAGTTCAAGGGCGCGTCGAAGGCCGACATCGCGAGGTTCGCCGCCGACCAGCTGTTCGACCGCGCGACCGCCCTCGTCGGGCTGCGCACGCTCGGGCAGGACGTGCGCGACCTGCGCCGGGTGCAGAACGCATCCGTCGCCATCCGCGACCGCGACTTCCAGCGCGACATGCTCGAGGACCGGGTCGAGACCATGGTCGCCGAGGTCGCCGGCCGGCTGCGGCACGCGCCGCGCGACCAGGCGAAGGCCGCTGCCGCCTTCAACGCGGAGCAGCACGAGCTCATCGAGGCGGCGCGCGCGTGGGTCGAGCTGCAGCAGTACGACGCGCTCGACGCGGCGGTGGAGCGGATGCCCGAGGCCACGAAGAAGGTCATGACCCACGTGCGCGACCTGTTCGCGCTCACGCTCATCGAGGAGCACGCCGCGTGGCACCTCGAGAACGGCCGCCTCTCGGGCGCGCGATCCAAGGCCGTCACCTCGACCATCGAGCGCCTGCTGCAGAAGCTGCGCCCGCACGCCCTCGACCTCGTCGCCTCCTTCGGGCTCGGCGACGCCCACCTGCGCGCCAGGATCGCCTCCGGCGACGAGGGCGAGCGCCAGGCGGAGGCCATGGCCCACTACGACGCGCTGCGAGCGTCGGGTTCCATGCCGGTGCCCGAGAAGCAGGCGCGTGAGACCGCCGGCGAGCAGCGGGTCGCCGACGCCGGCGCGGCGCCGCTGCCGCCGGAGGAGGTCGTCGCGATGGACGACGAGCTGATCGACGAGGCGGACGCCGACGCGGTCGAGGCAACGGACGCGCGATCGGCGACCGAGGTCGCAGCGCGCTGACCGGAGACGCCAGGACCCGAGTGCCGACCCCGGCGCTCGGGTCGTCGTGCGAGGTGGCTCGGCGCGGTCCAAGCTGGGGGACAGGACATCCACCTGAGACCCACAGGTCGTATGCGGCTAGCGGCATTGCGTACGCCATACGCTGAAAGCATCCGGGGTCGAGAGCATCGAAGCTCCTGACCCGAACCGGCTGAGAAGTCGCCGCCGATCCCGAGAGGGCACCCATGACCACGATGACCGCCGGCGCGCTGCGCTCCACCATCCCCGCGAGCGAGCGCGCGGAGCGCGCCGAGCGCGCAGACTTCCGCGTGGTCGCCAAGGCCGTGCGCGACGCAGGCCTGCTCGAGCGTCGAGTGGGCTTCTACGCCTGGATGATGGCCGCCCTCGGTGTCGCCCTCGTCGGGCTGCTCGTCGGCGCCGTGCTGCTCGGCGACAGCTGGTTCCAGCTGCTGATCGCCGCCGGCCTCGGCATCGTCTTCACGCAGATCGCCTTCATCGCGCACGAGGCCTCGCACCGCCAGGTGCTGAAGTCGGGCCCGGCGAACGACCGCCTCGGCCGCATCCTCGCCGCGGGCGTGGTCGGCATCAGCCACCAGTGGTGGATGACGAAGCACTCGCGCCACCACGCGAACCCGAACCAGATCGGCCGCGACCCGGACATCGACATCGACACGATCTCGTTCCTGCCGAGCGACGCCAAGAAGGCCCGCGGCATCCAGCGCTGGGTCACGCAGCGCCAGGGCTGGCTGTTCTTCCCGCTGCTCACCTTCGAGGGCGCGAACCTGCACGTGCGGTCGATCCTGACCCTGCTGGAGCGCCGCCCGGTCGTCGGTCGCTGGCTCGAGCTCGGCCTCATCGCCACCCGCTTCGCCGTGCTCATCACGTTCCTGCTGCTCGTCATGCCGCCGCTCATGGCGCTCGCGTTCCTCGGCGTGCAGCTCGCGGTCTTCGGCGTCGGCATGGGCGCCTCGTTCGCGCCGAACCACAAGGGCATGCCCACGGTGGGGCGCGACGTGAAGCTCGACTTCTTCACGAAGCAGGTGCGCACCTCCCGCAACATCCGCGGCTGGGGCATGAGCACGCTCATGGGCGGCCTGAACTACCAGGTGGAGCACCACCTGTTCCCGAACATGGCGCGCCCGCACCTCAAGGCCGCGAGCGAGATCGTGCGCGCGCACTGCGCCGAGCACGACATCCCCTACACCGAGACGAACCTCGTCGGTGCCTACGCCTCCGTCATCCGGTACCTGAACCGCGTGGGCCTCGCCGCCCGCGACCCGTTCGACTGCCCGATGCTCGACGCGCGCCGGTGACCGGAGGCCCCACCCCGCCCCGGCTCCCCGTCCGCCACGCGCTCGCCGCCCTGCACTGGCGGCTGAGCCCGTGGCGGCTCGTGCGCGAGCAGCCGCCGTACGACGGCCCCCGGCTGCTCATCGGCGCCCCCCACACCTCGAACCGCGACTTCGTCATCATGCTGGCGATCGCGTGGGATGCGCGGCTCCCCGTGCGCTGGCTCGGCAAGCGGGAGCTGTTCCAGGGCCCCTTCGGCCGCGTCATGCACTGGCTCGGCGGCATCCCCGTCGACCGGGACGACCCGGCGGGCCTCGTCGACCGGATCGTGGGGCTCGTCCGCGACGACCCGCACGCGGCGATCGTCGTCACCCCCGACGGCACGCGCAGCTCGACGCACTGGAAGAGCGGCTTCTACCGCATCGCGCTCGAGGCCGGAATCGGCGTGACGCTCGGCTGGGTCGATCGCGTCACCGGCACGACGGGGCTCGGCCCGACCCTGCGGATGACCGGGGATGTCCCGGCCGACATGGACCGCATCCGCGCCTTCTACGCCGGCAAGGTCGGCATCAATGCCGAGCGCACGACCGAGCCGAGGCTCGCCGACGAGGCCGGGCTCGCGGCGCGGCTCGCCGAGGAGCGCCGCCAGCCCTGACGCGTCGCACGGCGGCCTGGCGGTTGCGCTGGGCTGGTGCGACCATGGCCGCATGGACCAGAGCCCCGTGCACGACATCAGCGAGGCGGAGTGCCGCAAGCTGCTCGCGGCCTTCGAGTTCGGGCGCATCGCGTTCCGCGCGGGCGACGTGCTCGAGGTCTTCCCGGTGAACTACCACGCCGACGGTGCCGCCATCACCTTCCGCACCGCACCCGGCACGAAGCTCGCAGGGGTGCTGCTCGCCGACGACGTGGTCTTCGAGATCGACCACATCGGCGTGCGCGAGGCGTGGAGCGTCATCGGCCACGGCAGGGCGAGGCACCTCGAGACGAGCGACGAGATCGAGGCGGCCGAGCGGCTGCCCATCCATCCGCTCGTCCCGACCTCCTCGCGAGAGTACGTGCGCATCGACCTCACGCGGCTCTCCGGACGGCGCTTCCACCGCCATGCGGCGCCGGCGCGCGAGAGCGAGCTGGCGGCCGACACGAGCGACTGACGGGCCTGCGGCCTGCGGCCCGTGGGAATGCCGCGCCCGGGCCGCCGCGTTGGATGACCGTGACGGGCCGCACGAGCGTGCCCGCAGCAGGGGAGCATCCGCATGACGCAGCCGGTCGAGTCCAGCACGAGCACGCTCGACGCCGATCGATCCATCCCGCAGCCTGGCGCCACGCTCGCGGTCGGGATCCTGGGAGCCGGCAAGGTCGGCACGGCGCTCGCCCGGCGCTCGCTCGCGGCCGGTCACCGCACGCTCATCGCCGGCTCGGGCGTCCCCGAGCGCATCCGCCTGATCACCGAGTACCTGGCCCCCGGTGCGGAGGCGATGACGGCGGCGGATGCGGCCGCGGCGGCCGACGTCGTCATCCTCGCGCTGCCGCTCGGCCAGCACACGGCGCTGCCCGTCGAGTCGCTCGAGGGGAAGCTCGTCATCGACGCCATGAACTACTGGTGGGAGACCGACGGCGTCCGCGACGAGTTCACCGACCCGGCGCGGCCGACGAGCGTGATCGTGCAGGAGTTCCTGCCGCGCTCCCGGGTCGTGAAGGCCTTCAACCACATGGGCTACCACGACCTCGCCGACTGGCCGCGACCGGCCGGCAACCCGCAGCGCCGCGCGATCGCCGTCGCGGGCGACGCGCGCGCCGACGTCGAGCTCGTGGCGCGGCTCGTCGACGACTTCGGGTTCGACCCGGTCGTGCTCGACTCGCTCGAGGCGGGGCTGCGGCTGCAGCCAGGCTTCCCCGCGTTCGGCGCGAACGAGGATGCGGCGACGCTCCGAGCGCTCATCGGCTGACTGGCGCGCGACGCGGCCCGGGAACGACGAAGCCCCCGCGCGGCGGGGGCTTCCGGTGTGGCTCCGACGGGCGTCGATCCCGTGACCTCACGATTTTCAGTCGTGCGCTCTACCAACTGAGCTACAGAGCCAGGCGGACCGAAGTCCGCCCTTGCACAAGGCCCTCTCTTTCGAGAGGGCCAAGGCAATGGCGACCCTGACGGGACTTGAACCCGCGACCTCCGCCGTGACAGGGCGGCGCGCTAACCAAACTGCGCTACAGGGCCATGCTGGTAGACCCATCGTACA
>JAPSJX010000008.1 GCA_031178105.1 Agrococcus sp.
TGGAGGAGATGGGCTACACCGTCGACCTGCAGTACGCGAACGACGACATCCCCACCCAGGTCTCGCAGATCGAGAACATGATCTCCTCGGGCGCTGAGGCCCTGATCATCGCCTCGATCGACGGCACGACGCTCACCGACGTGCTCGCGCAGGCCGGCGACGCCGGCATCCCGGTCATCGCCTACGACCGCCTCATCAACGGCAGCCCGAACGTCGACTACTACACGACCTTCGACAACTTCCAGGTGGGCGTGCAGCAGGCGACGAGCCTGCTGACCGGTCTCGGCGTGGTCGACGAGAACGGCGAGCGCACCGACGTCGCCGGCCCGCTGAACGTCGAGCTCTTCGCCGGCAGCCCCGACGACAACAACGCGACGTTCTTCTGGGAGGGCGCGATGAGCGTCCTCCAGCCCCTGATCGACGAAGGCGTGCTCGTGGTCCCCAGCGGCCAGACCGACTTCGAGCAGGCGGCGATCCTCCGCTGGCTGCCGGAGACGGCGCAGGAGCGCATGGAGAACATCCTCACCGTCATCGGCGACACGAAGCTCGACGGCGTGCTCTCGCCCTACGACGGCCTGTCGATCGGCATCATCTCGGCGCTCACGTCGGGCGGCTACGCGACCGACGCGCTGCCCATCATCACGGGCCAGGACGCCGAGGTCGGCTCGGTGCAGTCCATCATCGCCGGCGAGCAGTACTCGACCATCTTCAAGGACACGCGACTGCTCGCCGAGCAGGCCGTGACCATGGTCGACTCGATCCTGAACGGCGAGGAGCCGGAGGTCAACGACACCGAGACCTACGACAACGGTGACCACATCGTGCCGTCGTACCTGCTCGAGTCGACGATCGTGACGGTCGACAACTACGAGGAAGTCCTGATCGAATCTGGCTACTACGAAGAGGGCGACCTCTCCTGACGGCCTGGGGCGGGGGCGCGAGCCCCCGCCCCGCTCCGCCACCCACCCAGCGGCATCGCAACGGAAGGAGGGGCGCTGTGACGGCGATCCTCGAGATGCGCGGCATCACCAAGGAGTTCCCGGGCGTCAAGGCGCTCTCCGACGTCACCCTCACCGTCGAGCGCGGCGAGGTCCACGCCATCTGCGGCGAGAACGGCGCGGGCAAGTCCACCCTCATGAAGGTGCTCTCGGGCGTCTACCCGCACGGCACCTACGACGGCGAGATCGTCTACGAGGCCGAGCCCGTCGCGTTCCGGTCGATCTCCGACTCGGAGCACAAGGGCATCGTGATCATCCACCAGGAGCTGGCGCTCAGCCCGCACCTGTCGCTCGCCGAGAACATCTTCCTCGGCAACGAGCTCACGGGCCGCGGCGGCCTCATCGACTGGCACGCGACGAACACCGAGGCGCAGCGGCTGCTGGCGCGCGTGGGTCTCGGCGACAACCCCGCCGTGCGCGCGAACGAGGTCGGCGTCGGCAAGCAGCAGCTCGTCGAGATCGCGAAGGCGCTCTCGAAGGACGTCAAGCTGCTCATCCTCGACGAGCCGACCGCCGCCCTCAACGACGAGGACTCGGCGCACCTGCTCGACCTGATCCGGCACCTCAAGGGCCAGGGGATCACGTCGATCATCATCAGCCACAAGCTCAACGAGATCAAGGCGATCGCCGACAAGGTGACCGTCATCCGCGACGGCCGCACGATCGAGACGCTCGTCACCGACGACGTCACCGAGGACCGCATCATCAAGGCGATGGTGGGTCGTGACCTCGAGTCGCGGTATCCGGAGCGCGACGTGACGATCGGCGACGAGGTCTTCCGCATCGAGGACTGGCGGGTCCACCATCCGACCGAGGCCAGTCGCGTCATCATCCACGACGCCAACCTGTCCGTGCGCGCCGGTGAGGTCGTCGGCATCGCCGGCCTCATGGGCGCGGGCCGCACCGAGCTCGCGATGAGCGTCTTCGGCCGCTCCTACGGCTCGCACATCACCGGCACCGCCTACCTGCACGGCAAGGCCGTCGACGTGCGCACGGTGCCCGCGGCGATCCGGGCCGGGCTCGCGTACGCGACCGAGGACCGCAAGCGGTACGGCCTCAACCTCATCGAGGACATCAAGCGCAACATCTCCGCGGCGGCGCTCGACAAGCTCGTGAAGCGCGTGCTCGTCGATGGCGAGGAGGAGATCCTCGTCGCCGAGGGCTACCGCACGAGCATGCGCATCAAGACCCCCACCGTGAACGCGATCGTGGGCAAGCTCTCGGGCGGCAACCAGCAGAAGGTCGTGCTCTCGAAGTGGCTGTTCACCGACCCGGAGGTGCTCATCCTCGATGAGCCGACGCGCGGCATCGACGTGGGCGCGAAGTACGAGATCTACACGATCATCAACCAGCTCGCGGCGGCGGGGAAGGCGGTCATCGTCATCTCCTCCGAGCTGCCCGAGCTGCTCGGCATCTGCGACCGCATCTACACGCTGTCGGAGGGCCGGATGACCGGCGAGTTCCCCATCGCCGCGGCGACCCCCGAGGCGCTCATGCAGCGCATGACCCAGGAGAAGGAGGCGGACCATGTCCTCGCCCAGTGACCCCTCGACCGGCGCCCCCGCACGGCGCTCATCGCAGGGCGATCCAGCCCGCGACCTCGCGCCGTCGACGCTGCGCACCGCCAGCTCGTTCCTGCTCTCCAGGGTGCAGCAGATCGGCATCTTCATCGCCCTGGTGGTGATCGTGCTGCTGTTCCAGGGCCTCACGGGTGGCCGCCTGCTCACCGCGGGCAACGTCGCCAACATCATCGTCCAGAACAGCTACATCCTCATCCTCGCCATCGGCATGGTGATGGTCATCATCGCCGGGCACATCGACCTCTCGGTCGGCTCGGTCGCCGCGTTCGTCGGTGCCGCCACGGGCGTGATGGTCGTGCAGTGGGGCTGGCCCTGGTGGCTCGCCATCGTCGTCGGCATCGTGCTCGGCGCGGTGGTCGGCGCGTGGCAGGGCTTCTGGGTCGCGGTGGTCGGGATCCCGGCGTTCATCGTCACGCTCGCGGGCATGCTCATCTTCCGCGGGCTCACGCAGATCACGCTCGGCAACACCCAGATCACGCCGTTCCCGACCGAGTACCGGCAACTGGGTGGCGGCTACCTCTTCCCAGAGCTGTTCCCGGCCTCCACGAGCCCTGCCGAGTGGATCACCGTCGGGCTCGGCCTGCTGACCCTCGTGCTGTTCGTCGGCTCGCAGCTGCGCGGTCGCAGCAAGCGCGTCAAGCTGGGCGTCGAGGGTGAGCCCGCCTGGTGGTTCTGGACCCGCACGGGCTTCGGCGCGCTGCTCATCGTGCTGCTCACCTACCTGCTGGGCATCGCCGAGGGCTCGCGCGGCACCCCGATCGTGCTCATCGTGCTCGGCATCCTCGTCGTCACCTACTCGATCGTGATGCAGCGCACCCGGTTCGGCCGCCACATCTACGCCGTCGGCGGCAACCGGCACGCTGCCGACCTGTCGGGCATCCGCTCGAAGCGCATCGACTTCATGCTCTTCGTCAACATGGGCATGCTCGCGGCGCTCGCCGGCATCGTGTTCACGGGCCGCTTGAACTCGGCGGGTCCTGGCGCCGGCAACCTCTTCGAGCTCGACGCCATCGCCGCGGCGTTCATCGGCGGCGCCGCGGTGCAGGGCGGCATCGGCACCGTCGTCGGCGCGATCACCGGCGGCCTCATCATGGGTGTGCTCAACAACGGCATGTCGCTCATGGGCGTCTCGACCGACTACCAGCAGTTCATCAAGGGCATGGTGCTGCTGCTGGCTGTCGCCTTCGACGTCTACAACAAGCGGCGCGCTCGCTCGCTCGGCTGACGAGCGGCGCACAGGCGGCCCCGGGCGGAAGCCCGGGGCCGCTGCTGTGCGCGATCGCCGCGAACCCCTTCTCGTCCCGGTCGTTCGTCCGGCTAAGGAGGTAGGCTGGATGGAGCAATCGGACACGAAGAGGGATCGCATGCTGCTCGCCATCGTCAACGCCAAGGTCATCCCGGTCGAGGGCGAGGAGTTCGACGGCACGATCCTCGTGCGCGACGGCCGGATCGCGGAGCTCGGCGCCGACGTCGTCGTCCCGGAGGGCGCGGAGGTGCTCGACGCCGCTGGCGCCCAGGTCACGCCCGGCCTCGTCGACGCGCACGTGCACCTGGGCGTGCACCCCGAGGGCGACGGCCCGACCGCGAGCGACACGAACGAGATGACGAACCCGAACACCGCGGGCGTGCGGGCGCTCGACGCGATCGACCCGTTCGACGAGGGCTTCGACCTCGCGCTCGCCGGCGGCGTGACGACCGTCAACGTGAACCCCGGGTCCGGCAACCCGATCGGCGGCCAGGCGGTCACCCTGCACACGCACGGCCGGATCGTCGACCACATGGTGCTGCGAGAGCCCGCGGGCATCAAGAGCGCGCTCGGCGAGAACCCGAAGCGCGTCTACGGCGACAAGAAGGTCATGCCCTCGACGAGGATGGGCACGGCCAAGATCCTGCGCGACGCCTTCGTCGCGGCGCAGAACTACCAGCGCAAGCTCGCCGATCCCGAGAAGGGCGGCGCCCAGGACGTCGACCTCACGATGGAGGCGCTCGCGAAGGTCCTGCGACGCGAGATCCCCTGGCGCCAGCACGCGCACCGCGCCGACGACATCGTCACGGCGCTGCGGCTGCAGGCGGAGTTCGGCTACGACCTCATCATCGATCACGGCACCGAGGCGCACGTGGTCGCCGACCTGCTCGCCGAGCGCGGCGTGCCGGTGCTCATCGGACCGCTGTTCACGACGAAGTCGAAGATGGAGCTGCGGAAGCGCTCGATCGCGAATCCCGGCAAGCTCGCGAGGGCCGGCGTGGAGCTCTCGCTCATCACCGACCACCCGGTGATCCCCATCTCCTTCCTCGTCCACCAGGCATCCCTCGCCGTGCGCGAGGGGCTCGACCGCGAGACCGCGCTGCGCGCCATCACCATCAACCCCGCGAAGGCGCTCGGCGTCGCCGCCGAGGTCGGCTCGATCGAGGCCGGCAAGCGCGCCGACCTCGTGCTGTGGGGCGGCGACTGGATGGACCCGATGGCGCGGCCTCGCGTCGTGCTCATCGACGGCCGCGTGGTCTTCGAGCACGACGTCGCCACCGGCGACGAGCGCATCGCGTCGCGCGACGCTGTGCCCCTGGCGCTGCCCGCGTGACCGGGCACCCCGGAGACGCGCTGAGTCCCAGCCGTCGCTTCACCACCCTGCTCGTCCTCGGCCTGCTCGCCGGGCTGGGCCCGTTCACGATCGACCTGTACCTGCCGGCGTTCCCCGCAGTGAAGGACGAGTTCGCGACGACGGATGCCGTCGTGCAGCTCACGCTCTCGGCCACCACCATCGGCTTCGCGCTGGGACAGCTCATCGTGGGCCCGCTCTCCGACCGCATCGGGCGCCGTCGGCCGCTGCTCATCGCCACGAGCGTCCACGTGATCGCGAGCGTCGGGGTGGCGCTCGCGCCCGACGTCACGACGCTCATGCTGCTGCGCGTCCTGCAGGGCTTCGGCGCGGCGGCCGGCACGGTGGTGGCCATGGCGATGGTGCGCGACCTGTTCAGCGGGTCGCGGCTCGTGACGGCACTGTCGCGCCTCGCCCTCGTCATCGGCATCGCGCCCATCGCGGCGCCCGTGATCGGCTCCTGGCTGCTGGGCGTGCTGGACTGGCGAGGACTGTTCTGGGTGCTCGCCGCCTACGCGGTGCTGGTCATCGCGCTGCAGCTGCTGTTCCTGCGCGAGACGCTGCCGCCGCACCTGCGCCACGAGCCAGGCCACACGACGCTCCGCCAGCGCTACCGCGCGGTGCTCGGCGACCGCGTCTTCGTCGGCGTCGCGATCATCGGCGCGAGCATCTTCGGCGGCATGTTCGCCTACCTCTCGACCTCGTCGCTGCTGCTGCAGGAGGTCCACGGCTTCACGCCGGGCGAGTTCGGCCTCATCTTCGCGCTCTGCTCGGTCGCGGTGCTCATCGGCACCCAGACCGCCGGTCGTGCCGCGAACCGCTGGGGGGCGCAGTGGGTGCTCGCGGTCTCGACGGCGCTGCTCATCGTCGGCGCCTCGGGCATCATCGTGCTCGACGTGGCGGGGCTCGGCATCGTCGGGCTCGTCCCGCCGCTCGCCCTGTTCGCCTTCGCCTTCGGCCTGTCGATGCCGTGCGTGCAGTCGTTGGCGCTCGCGAACCACGGCCAGGAGGCGGGCACCGCGGCGTCGCTCCTCGGGGCGCTCAACATGTCGATCGCCGGCCTCGTGAGCCCGGTCGTGGGCCTCTTCCGCATCGAGAACGCCATCCCGATGGGCGTCGTGATGCTCATCTGCGGTGTGCTCGCCACCTGCTCGCTCTGGCTCGTCGTGCGTCCGCGCCAGGTGCAGCCGATCACCTGACGCGGCGGCGCACAGCGCCGCGCGGTCGAGGCGGCCGCTGCCGCCCGGCGCCCGCGACCTAGGATGGCGGCATGACGGACGAGCTGGCGAAGGCCCAGGCGGAACTCGAGGCGGCCAGGCACGCGCAGGCCGCGGCCGCGGCGCGGCTCGCCGAGCTCCAGGCGGGGCGGGAGCGCGCGCGGGTCGACGCGCCTCCGTCGCCGGCCGAGGACGTGGCCCCCGAGGGAGCGCCGCCCGTCGCCGAGTCGTTCTCGCGGGCACCCGAGGCCGAGACCGTGCCCGCCGACCCCGAGCATCCGTCGGAGCCCGGGGACCGGATCCAGCCGGCCGAGAGCGCCGGCCCGCTGAGCGTCGACGAGGTGGCCGCCGTCCGCGCCGGCTACGCGTTCGACGGCCCGGCGCTCGCGATCGGCGCGCTCGTGAACGGCGAGCCCGACGCCGAGACCCAGGTGCGCATCCCGCTCGCGATGCTGAACCGGCACGGCCTGGTCGCCGGCGCGACCGGCACCGGCAAGACGAGGACGCTGCAGGTGCTCGCCGAGCAGCTCTCGGCCGCCGGCGTGCCGGTCTTCGCCGCCGACATCAAGGGCGATCTCTCGGGCGTCGCCACCGCGGGCGCCTCGGACGAGAAGCTGCTCGCCCGCACCGCCGGCATCGGCCAGGCGTGGCAGGCCACGGCGTCCCCGGTCGAGTACTTCGCCCTCGGCGGCGAGGGCATCGGCGTGCCGGTGCGCGCGACCGTGCTCTCGTTCGGCCCGACGCTGCTCGCGAAGGTGCTGGGGCTCAACGACACCCAGGAGTCGAGCCTCGGCATCGTCTTCGCGTACGCCGACGAGCACCGGCTGCCGCTCGTCGACCTCAAGGACCTGCGCGAGCTGCTGCTGTGGCTCACGGGCGACGAGGGCAAGGCCGAGCTGAAGCGCCTCGGCGGGATCTCGGCGCAGACCGCAGGCGTCATCCTGCGCGAGATCACCGCCTTCAGCGAGCAGGGCGCCGACGTGTTCTTCGGCGAGCCCGAGCTCGACACCCGCGAGCTCATGCGCACGACGCCGGACGGCCGCGGCATCATCAGCCTGCTCGAGCTGCCGCGGGTCGCGAGCAGGCCGGCACTGTTCTCGACGTTCCTCATGTGGCTGCTCGCGGACCTCTTCGAGGGCCTGCCCGAGGTGGGCGACGTCGAGCGGCCGAAGCTCGTGTTCTTCTTCGACGAGGCGCACCTGCTGTTCCAGGACGCGTCGAAGGACTTCCTCACCGCGATCACGCAGACCGTCCGGCTCATCCGCTCGAAGGGCGTCGGCATCTTCTTCGTCACGCAGACGCCCAAGGACGTCCCCTCCGACGTGCTCGCGCAGCTCGGCTCGCGCGTGCAGCACCAGCTGCGCGCCCACACGCCCGACGACGCGACCGCCCTGCGGCAGACGGTGCGCACGTACCCGCGCAGCGGCTACGACCTCGAGGAGGTGCTCACGAGCCTCGGCATCGGCGAGGCGATCGTGACGGTCATGGACGAGCGCGGCGCCCCGACACCGGTCGCGTGGACACGGCTGCGGGCGCCGCAGGGCTCCATGCAGCCGACCCCGGATGCGGTGATGCAGCAGAGCGTGCAGGCATCGCCGCTCACGGCGACCTACGGTCGGGCCGTCGACCGGGAGTCCGCCTACGAGCTGCTGCAGGCGCGGCTCGCCGCCGCGCAGCGCGCCGAGCAGGACGAGGCCGCTCGCGAGGCCGCCGAGGAGGAGGCGGAGCGCCTCGAGCGCGAGGCGGCGAAGCACCGCGCGCGCGCCGAGCGATCCAGTCAGCGCTCGGGCGGCAGCGTCGTGACCGACTTCATCGGCTCCCGCTCCGGCCGATCGCTCATCCGCGAGATCGTGCGCGGCGTCTTCGGCAACCGTCGACGATGACCGCCACCGAAAGCTCGGTGGCCCCCGAGCGACCGCGCGGCATCGCCGCGCTGACCGAGACGCTGCGCGGTCAGCTGCTGTCGGTCGCGGTGCTCGCGCTCGTGCTCTTCGTGCTGACGATCCTCGCTCCGGGCGTCTGGCAGGGGCCGTGGCTGTGGGCGGGCGTGGCGGTCGTCGTCGCGGCGACCGGGGCCGCCGCGCTCGGGCAGGGCCCGCTCTACGAGGCGAACTGGCTCCCGGTGCTCGTGCCCGCGATGGACCTCCTCGCCATCATGCTGCTCCTCGGCGACCCGGGGGTGCCCCGGATGGTGGCGATGCTCGCGGTCGTGCCGGCGTTCTGGCTCGGCTTCGTCGGCCGTCGCGCGGGTGTCGTCATCGTGGCGATCGGCGGCGTGGCGATGGGCATCGCGATGGCGGTCCAGATCGCCGGATCGGTGGGGACGACGAGGACGGCGAACGCCGTGGGTGCGGTGCTCGTGCCGCTCGCCCTGATCGCCGCCGCGTCGTTCGCCGACAGCTACACCGGCAGGATCGAGCGCCAGCAGGACGCCATCCTCGACCGCGAGCGGGAGAAGACCGCGATGGCCCGCCAGCTCGTCGCGGACGGCGTGCTGCTCGACGCGATCTTCGAGACGGCGCGGGTTGGCCTCATGGTGCTCGACGCCGACGGCGCCATCGTGCGCATGAACCCGACGCTCAGCGGCCACCCCGCGCTCCAGGGCACGAGTCACGACCACGTGCTCGACGGTGCGCGGTTCCTCGACCTGGAGACGCGGCAGCGCATCCCGCACGGGGAGATGCCCTTCCTGCGGGCGGCGCGCGGCGAGTCGTTCGACAACAGCAGGTTCTGGATCGCGCGCCCCGGCCAGGACATGTTCGCGGTGACGTTGTCCTCGCGACCGCTCATGGTCGACGGCGAGTTCCGCGGCTCGATCGCGTCGGTGGATGACGTGACGGCGTACATGCGGATGCTCGAGGACCGCGACGACTTCGTCGCGCTCATCTCGCACGAGCTGCGCACGCCCCTCACCTCGATCGCGGGCTACATCGAGCTCGCGATGGACGAGGACATGTCCGACGAGCTCCGCGCGTGGCTCAGGATCGTGGAGCGCAACGGCACGCGGCTGCGCACGCTCGTCGAGGACCTGCTCATCGTCGGCGAGATGAGCCGCGGCGAGCTGCACCTCGACCCCACCGACGTCGACCTGCGATCGCTCGCCGAGGACGCCGTCGCGACCCTCGAGCACCGGGCGCGCAACCGCGGCGTCGAGCTGCGGCTCGTCGACGGGCCGCCGGCGCCGCTCGTGGCCGACGAGCGCCGCCTGAGCCAGGTGGTCGAGAACCTCATCTCGAACGGCATCAAGTACACGAGCGACGACGGCTTCGTCGAGGTGCGCGTGGGCGTCGAGGGCCGGGAGGCGCTGCTGCAGGTCAGCGACGACGGCCCCGGGGTCGCGCCCGACGAGGCGGCACGCGTGTTCGAGCGGTTCTACCGCTCGTCCGCCGCCCGCGCCTCGGGCGTGCAGGGCGCGGGTCTCGGCCTCTGGATCTGCCGGATGATCGTGCAGGCGCACGGCGGCGCGATCGCGTTCGACAGCGAGGTCGGCGCCGGATCAGTCGCGACGGTCCGGCTGCCCTCCGGCCGCTGACGCAGCCGACGCCGCCGGCGCATCCGAGGCCTCGGCGAAGCCGGTGCGGGTCATCTCGCCCCACACCTGCGCGCGGTTCGTCAGGCCGGCCCACCAGCCCTGGATGCGCCAGATCGCGGTCAGCTGGCGGTAGCCGAGGCTCTCGGCGACGATCGCCCACAGGGTCGCGCCCATGTCGCGCCAGCGCTCGTAGCGGTGGAAGCTGGCCTCCTCGACGAGGACGGCGGCGAGCGTGACGATGGTGCCGTAGACGTAGGCGACGATGAGCAGCAGCAGCGCCATGCCGGGATGGACGGCGCCGACCAGCAGCCCGAGCACGACGAGCACGATGCCGACGAGCTCGATGAGCGGCGCGAACAGCTCGAAGAGCCAGTAGTAGGGGAGCGCCAGCATGCCCACCCGGCCGTAGCGCGGGTTCAGCAGCATGCCGCGGTACTTCCACAGCACCTCCCACAGCCCGCGGTGCCAGCGTCGGCGCTGCCGCGCCAGCACCTTCAGGGTGGAGGGAGCCTCGGTCCAGCTGACGGGCTCGGCCACGAACTCGACCCGGCACTCGCGGTGGCCGTGGCGGATCCATCGCTGGATGCGCATGACGAGCTCGAAGTCCTCGCCGATCGAATCCGCGTCGAGGCCGCCGACCTCGACGAGCACGTCGCGGCGGAACATGCCGAAGGCGCCGGAGATGAGGATCAGCGCGTTCAGGTCCGACCACGCCGTGCGACCGAGCAGGAACGCGCGCAGGTACTCGACGACCTGGATGCGGGTGACGAGCTCCTTCGGCATGCGGATGTCGACGATGCGGCCGGCCTGCACGCGGCTGTTGTTGACGATGCGCACCACCCCGCCGGTCGCGACGACGCGCTCCGGATCGTCCGCGAACGGCTTCGACACCGACAGCAGCGCATCCGGCTCCAGGATCGAGTCGGCGTCGACCATCACCACGAGCTCCTTGCTCGCGAGGTCGAGGCCGAGGTTGATCGAGTCGGAGCGACCCGAGTTCTCCTTGTCGACGACGAGCAGCGGCACCGCCGGATCGGGCGAGCGCCACACGCCGCGGAGGGCACCGCGAGCGGGGATGCGTCCGGGCAGGTCTCGCTCGTCGGGCACGAGGCCGAAGCCCTCGCGGAGGAGGCGCAGCGTGTCGTCCGTGCTGCCGTCGTTGACCACGATCAGCTCGTGATCGGGGTAGCGGAGGTCGAGCACCGAGCGGACGCTCGTCAGGATGACGGCCGCCTCGTTGTAGGCGGGCATGATGACGCTCACGCCCAGGCTCAGCGGCGATGCGGCCATGGCGTCCTCGCCGCGGTGCTCGCTGCGCCGCAGGTAGCGCGCGAAGTGGCGGGCGGCGAGCAGGACGAGCACCAGCATGGACGTGTTCGCGAGCACGAAGTACATCGCCGCCGGCCACGCGATGACCGCGAAGATCGCCTCGAGGGTGTCGTGGAGCCAGCTCACGCGCTCGCCGCCGCCCTCGGGAGCCCGGCTGCGCGCCGCACACCGGGCTCCGCCTCCGCGCCGATCTGCGCGAGCGCGTCGGCAGTCCAGCGGCCGGGCATCGCGATGAGCGCTCGGGCCGCGGCCTCGCCGATGGTGCCGCCGTCGAGCGCCGCCGCACGGAGCGCCGGGACGGCGTCGCGCACGGGCATGCGCTCGAGCGACCGCATGGCCGCGAGCCGCACCGACTCGTGCTCGTCGGCGACCAGCCGGGCGAGCGCGTCACCGGAGCCGGAGGCCTGCAGCAGGCCGGCGACCCGCGCCGCGCCGCGCCGCACGCCCGGATCGTCGTCCTCGAGCGCCCGCCGCACGCGGTCGCCGACCGCGCTGCCCTGCTGCAGGAGCGCCGATGCCGCGACGCTGGTGGGGATGCCGCTGTCGACGGCGAGCGCGGCGACCACCCGGTCGACGGAGGCGGGCTCGTCGAACGCGCCCAGGGCGCGGATCGCGACGGTCCGGACATCCGCCGACGCGTCGTCGGCGAGCTCGAGGAGCAGCGCGAGCGCGCCCTCCGGTGCGAGCAGCCCGAGCGCCTCGGCGACGTCCGCGCGGACGACCGGGTCGCGGTGGCGCGCTGCGGCGATGACGCGCGGGGCGAGCCCGCTCGCGTCCGCGAGCGCGCGCAGCCGGTCCGCTGCCTCGCCGGTGATGCCTCGGAGCATCGAGGAGACGGTGCGCCCGACATGCTCGCGCTCCTCGCCGTCGAGCGCGCGGACGCGCGCGAGCAACGCGTCGACCTCGTCGTCCTCCGCGATCGAGGCCTCGAGCACGAGCGGCCGCAGTCGCTCGTCGAGCTCGGCGCGACGCCGCTCGCGACGGTGGCGCACGGCGCGCTGCGTCACGAGCGCGACGAGCATGACGGTGGCGACGAGCAGTGCGGTCACGAGCAGCCACTGCAGGAGCGTCGGCGGCAGCAGCGTGGTCATCCCAGCGCGGCGGTGACGCGAGCGAGCAGCGCCCGCGGACTGAACGG
Source organism: Agrococcus sp. (assembly GCA_031178105.1). Classification (GTDB taxonomy): domain Bacteria; phylum Actinomycetota; class Actinomycetes; order Actinomycetales; family Microbacteriaceae; genus Agrococcus. Next base: position 12,392 of record JAPSJX010000008.1, read on the forward strand.
CTTCGTGACGTAGTGGTCCGCGCCGGCCGCGAACCCCGCCTCGATGTCCTTCTCCTGCCCGCGAGCGGTGAGGAGGATGACGGGCGTGCGGTCGCCGCGGTCGCGGATCTGGCGGAGCACGTCGATCCCGGACATGCCGGGCATCATCACGTCGAGCACGATCACCGACCACTCGCCGTCGCTCGCAGCCTGCAGCGCCTCGGATCCGTCCGCACGCGTCTCCACCTCGAGACCGGCGGACTCGAGCTTGATCGCGACGAGGTCGCGGATGTCGCGGTCGTCGTCGACGACCAGGATGCGCCCGTTCACGAGCATGCTCCAGCGCGCCCGAGCGGGCGCGGACTGCTTGGGCCCATCGGGTGCTCCAACGTGACGAGTCTGCTTGCCGGTGCACTCACGGTACACCGCTGACCTGCGCGGGCGCGGCACGGGCAGAGCCCCCGACCGAGGATCGGGGGCTCTGCCTGCGCGACGCCGTCGCGGGGCGGAGGATGGGGGATTCGAACCCCCGAGGGCTTGCACCCAACACGCTTTCCAAGCGTGCGCCATAGGCCACTAGGCGAATCCTCCAGGCCGGCCTCGAGAGGCCAACCCTGCGATCCTACCGGGTGCGGGAAGGGGGCGAGGACCTTTCGTCCCCGCCCCCTCCTCGATCAGGCTGCTAGCCGCAGATCGCGTACTCCGCGACCTCGGCCGTCAGCGTCGCCTCGCTGCCGAGCAGGTGCACGGGGGGCTGGTCGAGCCGCAGGCTCTCCGTCACCACCGCCGAGTCCACGCAGGTCATGCGGGCCAGGTAGAGCGGCGAGCCCTCGGCAGCCCCGAGCGCCGAAGCGGCCAGGGCGTCCGGGAACTTCTCGCCGCTGGCGATGTACATCGCCGGCACGGGAGCGTCGAACAGCGCGCGGTTGACGAGCACCGCGGTGTCGAAGCGGTCGGCACCGGCGAACCGGTTGACGACGACGCCGTCGTTGTCGAGCGCGAGCTCGATGCCGTTCGACATCGATGCCTGGTCGCCCATCAGGTACGCGGTCGTCGCGCCCAGACGGTCGAGCTCGGCCATCGTCGCGTCGTCCAGGCCGCCGAGCATGCCGTCGACCAGGATGATCGGCGCGTCGATCGAGCCTGCCGCAGCGCCCGCCGACAGTGCGTCGGGGTAGGTGCGACCGGTCGCGATGAAGACGGAGGCGGAGGCCTCGAAGGCGTAGTCGGCCACCATGCGGCTGGTCTCGTACCGGTCAGCACCCGCGAGGCGCACGACCTCGGCCGCGAGCGGCTCGAGGGCGTCGGCGACGGCCGGCGACACCGAGGGCTCTCCGCCCACGATGACGATGCGCTCGGGCGACAGGCGCTCGATCTCCTCCATGACGACGTCGTTCAGCTCGCCGCGCGAGGTGAGGAGCAGCGGACCGCCCTCGTGCGCCGCAGCGGGAGCCGCTGCGAGGCCGTCGGGGAAGTTCTCGCCGCTCGCCACGAAGACGACGCCGGCGCCGTCCGGGTAGCCGCGCTTCGAGACCTCGACAGCCGTCTCGTAGCGGTCGTCGCCCTCGATGCGCTCGGGCACCGGCATCGTCGCGTCGCCGGTCGTGACGTGCACGATGGTGCGCACGTCCGTGCCGGAGTACTCGACGACGCCCAGGTACTCGGCGTGCACATCGAGGCCGTTCCACATGGCGTCGTAGCTGAACTCCTCGCCGATGCCGACCGTGACCGCCCTCGGGTCCGTGCGGAACGAGCCCTCCTGCTGGCCCTCCCCGACGCCGACGTGGTCGAGCGTGAAGCTGCTCGGTGCTCCGGCGTCGCCGGTCGCCCAGGTGTCGACGATCGCGACGTACGTCGCCGCCATGGGCGACTCCATCAGCAGCGTCTCGTCGGCCGATCCGGTCGCGGCCGTGAACTGCTCGACCGGCTCGCCCTGCTCGTCGAGACGCAGCACGAAGAGGTCGAGGTCCGCGGTGTCGTCGGCGGCGTCCAGCGACAGGTAGTGCACGAGCTCCCCTGCGGGGATCTCGAACTCGTACTCGAAGTACTCGCCGTCGTCGCCGCCGTCAGCGCCCAGCTGGACGAACGGCGCGAGGCCGTTCGCCTCGAAGGCGACCTGCCCGGCGATCCCGGAGGCGCCCGAGACCGGCGTCACGCCCACCGTGCCGGTGCCCTCGACCCACTCGGGGGCCGCGACGGCGACCGGCTGCACCGCGATGGGCGACCGGACGGTGTGCTCGGAGCTCGTCCACGTCAGGAAGCCCGACGACCAGGTGCCGAGGTTCGCGGTCGTGGTCGTGAAGGTCACCGTGTACTCGAGCGACTGCCCGGCCTCGGTGAACTCCAGCGATGCCGGCGACACCTCGACGTCGACCCCGGGGACACCCTCGACCGTCGGCGTGTAGGTGCCGGGCTCGAGTGCCGTGACCGTGCGCGTCACCGTCTGGACGCCCGCGAGCGAGCCGATCCCGATCGAGGCGATGTTGAGGTCGCTGGCATCGATCGGGCTACCGACCCAGGACTCGGGCAGCACGTAGCCGAGCCCGCGGAGGTAGCCGTACCAGTCGGCCGTGCCGCTCTCGTAGTAGAGACCCGCGTCGAGCATCGACTGCGTGTTCACGAAGCCGGCACCCTGTGCCCAGACGTCCGTCGAGGCGGTGCCATCGGGGTTGAGAGTGTCGGTCGCCGTGGTCATCAGCGCGGACTTGACCTCCGCCGGCGACGCGTTCGGGTGCGCCCCGAGGTAGATCGCGCCCAGGCCCGCGACGTGCGGGGCGGCCATCGACGTGCCGGAGAGGAACTCGAAGGTCGGCTCGCCGTCTGCGGGGTTCGGGCCGGCGGCGATGATGCCGACACCGGGTGCCGCGATGTCGGGCTTCAGGATGTCGCTGCCCTCCGCCTCCACCGGACCGCGCGACGAGAAGCCCGCGACGACGGGAGCGACGGTCTCGATGCCCGACGTGTTGCCCGGCTCGAACGTGACCACCGTCGTGCCGTCGGCGGCTGCCAGCAGCTCGTCGCGGTACTCGGCGTCGACGTGGATCGTCGGGACCGCGTGGTCGTCGAGGTCGATCGACCCCGGCGTGACGTTGACGAGCACGGCGGCGATGCCGCCGGCGTCGGCGACGACCTGCGACTTCTCGACACGAGGGCTCACGCCGCGGTCGCAGAGCACGATCCTGCCCTCGGCCTCGGCCGGATCGAGCGTGCCCGGGAAGCAGAGCGCGGCATCCTCCGCCGCCTGGCCTGCCGCAGGGATGTCGCCCGCGTAGACGAACGCGCCGCTGATCTCATCAGCGTCATCGCCCATCGGCACGGTCACCGAGCCGCCCGGGATGCGCACATCGCCCGGCAGGACGACCGTCGCCTCGTAGTTGGGCACGGTCGCCGCGGCGACCGTGGTGTACCAGGGCGCGGCGTGGTCGAGGGTCGCCGCACCGGGGCCGGCATTGCCGGCCGAGACGGAGACGAAGACGCCGGCGGCAGCAGCGCCGAGGAACGCGATGTCGTCGGCGGTGACGACCGAGGTCGCCGCGCCGCCGCCGATGGAGAAGTTGATGACGTCGACGCCGTCGATCGTCGCCTGCTCGATCGCCTCGACGGAGTCGCTCGTCGCGCATCCGTCGTCGTCGCTCGATGCGGGATCGGGTCCGGACCAGCACACCTTGTACGCCGCGATGCGCGCCTCGGGTGCGACGCCCGACATGGTGCCGAGGTCGGCGCCACCGGGCGAGGTGACGGGCACGTCGGCGTTGCCAGCCGCCGTGGAGGCCGTGTGCGAGCCGTGGGCGTCGCCGTCGCGCGGCGAGAGGTACTCGCCGGGCACCTGCGTCTCGGTGCCGATGTTCTCGGCGCCGAAGCCGTCGACGTAGTACCGGGCGGAGACGATCTTGGTCGAGCAGTCCGACGCCTCGAACTGCTCGCCCGTCTCGCAGACGCCGGTGAACGTGTTGCCGTCGCCCTTCTCGTAGACGATCTCGCCCTCGGCGTTGCGGTACGGCTCCGCACCGGGCGTCACGCCCAGCGGGTCGCCCGCGAAGAGCGGGTTCTCGGGGGCGATGCCCGTGTCGAGCACACCGACGACGACGCCCTCACCGGCGGCGTCGACGCCGCCGACCTGGTTCCAGAGGCCCTCGAGGTCGAGGAACTCGTTGGCGGGGCTCGCCTGGATCTGCTGGATCTCGTCCGGGAAGATCTGCGAGACGCGCGCATCGCGCGCGAGCTCGAACGCCTGCTCCTGCGACAGGTCCGCGATGAAGCCGTTCATCGTGACCGTCAGGCTCGACGCGATCTCGGCGCCGATGGCGGAGGCCACCTGCGTCTGCTCGCTCTGCAGGTGGGCGGCGTAGGCGTTGGCCGCTGCCGAGTCGACATCGATGTCGTCCGTGCCGAGCGGTGCCGTGCGAGCCAGGTTGGGCAGGCCGCCGCGGTAGGTGGCCATCGGGTCCTCGTCGAGGACGACGATGTAGCGACCGGCCTCGAAGCCGCTCGTGTCGATCGGCGGTTGCGTGGGAGCCGCGCTCGCCGCGGACGCACCGAGCACCGACGCCCCCGCGCTGAGCGCGAGGGCGGTGGTGAGTGCGATGCCGCTGCGGAGGCGCACACGCTGGGCGTTGAGTGTGCTCACAGGGTGATCCTTCGTTCAGGACGAAGCCCCCGTCGTCGGGGGCGGATGCGCTCGAACCTATGCCTGGACTGTGGTCCGCGCACATGGGACCGGGGAAGCGTTACCGTTTCGTGACCTGACCGCAGCGTGTCGCTCCCACGCGCCCGGATGCCGGGCTCTAGAGGCTTCCGAGCACGCACGAGAGCGGGGCGGGAGCCTGCGCCCCCGCCCCGCTCTGCCGACGTCCGCTAGTGGAGCCGGCCGCGCCCGGTCGTGGGACCGGGAGCCGACTCCGCGTACACGTAGGTGCGCTCCGTGGAGCCGTCCAGCTCGAAGAGCACGACCCCGAGGTACTGCTCGTTGGCGCCGAGGCCGCGCCACCCGGCGTCGACCGTGAAGCTGTCGCCGACCGAGACCTGCTGCGACGACGGGGTCGCCGTGAGCTTCCCCTTGCCACCGGTGGGCGACAGCGCCGCGTGCTCGAGCACGAACGGCGTCGCAGCGCCTCCGGCGACGTCGTAGACGTGCACCACCACCGCGTAGTCGCCGGGCCGTGGGTCCTCGAGGAGCACCGCCTCGTCGGCGGACGACGTGCCGCCCACCCATTCCTCGACGGCCTGGCCCGAGCTGTTCAGTCGGTAGACGTAGAGGTCCAGGTCGGCCACCGACTCGTCGCCCGCGAGCACGAAGTCGTGCGCGAGCTCGCCCTGGCGGATCGTGACGGGATAGACGAACTCGTCGTCCACCACGCCGGTGCCGCGTCCGAGGTCCTCGTACGCCGCGAAGCCCGCAGCGGTCGTGCGGAGCGCTCCGGAGGATCCGGCGATGCCCTCGATCTCGACGGAGCCGACACGTCCCGATGCGGTCGCCCACTCCGGGGCGTCCAGCGCGAGCGGGCGGACCGCGATCGGCGAGCGCACGGCATGCACGTCGTTCGCCCACGTCAGGGACCCGGTCGCCCAGGCGTTCGGGGTGGCGGACGCCACGGTGAAGGTCACCGAGTAGGTCTGCGTGTCACCCGGCTCGGCGAAGTCGAGCGTCTGCGGCGACACCTCGACCTCCACGCCGTCGACGCCCTCGACCGACACCGCGTAGCTGCCGGCCTCGTGCGCCGTCAGCGTGCGGGTGACCGTCTGCGATCCCGCGAGCGCGCCGATGCCGATCGACGGGATGTTGAGGTCGCTCGGATCGATCGCCTCGCCCACCCACGCGTCGGGCAGGCCGTAGCCGAGGCCGCGGAGGTAGCCGTACCAGTCCTCGGTGCCGTTCTCGTAGTACAGCCCGGGGCTCAGGAAGGACGGGGAGTCGACGATCCCCGCACCCTGGCCGAACGGGTCGGTCTCGCGCTCGCCGTTCGCCTGCACGGTGTCGTCGGCGCTCGTCATGAGCGCGCTCTTCACCTCAGCGGGCGAGGCGAGCGGGTGCTCGGAGAGGTAGACGGCGGCGAGTCCGGCGATGTGCGGGGCAGCCATCGAGGTGCCCGACAGGAACTCGTAGCGGTCGGGACCGCCGGGTGCCTGCCACGCCGCCGCGACGATGCCGACGCCAGGAGCGGCGACATCGGGCTTGATGACATCCGAGCCGTTCGCGAGCACCGGGCCGCGCGACGAGAAGCCGGCGACGACGGGCGCGGGCGTCGAGGTGCCGGAGGTGTTCCCCTGCGTCAGGGTGACGGTCTGGCGCGCCGCCGCCGCCGCGTTGACGGCAGCCAGGTGCTGCGCGTCGACGTGGACGGTCGGGATGGCGTGATCGTCGAGGTCGATCGACCCGGGGGTCACGTTGACGACGATCGCGCCGGTCGCGCCGGCTGCCGCCGCGACCTGCGACTTCTCGACCCGGGGGTTGCCGCCGCGCTCGCAGACCACGATCTGGCCGGCGGCGCGTGCGGCATCGAGCGAGCCGGGCAGGCAGAGCGCGGCATCGCCGGCCGCCTTCCCGGCGGCCGGGATCGCGCGCCCGGCGACGAGCTGGCCCGTGAGGCCCGCAGCGGGCACCGTGATGGATGCGCCGGCGACCTTCGAGCCGTTCGCGAACGTCACGGTCGCCTCGTAGTTCGGGATCGTCGTCGCCGCGACCGTCGTGTACCACGGCGACGCGTGGTCGACCGTGGATGCGCCGGGGCCGGAGTTCCCGGCAGAGGCGGAGACGAAGACGCCCGCGGCTGCAGCGCCGAGGAACGCGACGTCGGTGGCGGCGACGACCGAGGTCGCCGCGCCGCCGCCGATGGAGTAGTTGATGACGTCGACGCCGTCGATCACAGCCTGGTCGATCGCTGCGACGAGGTCGGTCGAGGCGCAGCCGTCGTCGGTGCTCACGGCGGGGTGGGGGCCCGACCAGCAGACCTTGTACGCGGCGATGCGCGCCTCGGGAGCGACGCCCGACATGGTGCCGAGGTCGGCGCCGCCGACCGACGCGATCGCGACGTCCGCGTTGCCCGCTGCGGTCGAGGCCGTGTGCGAGCCGTGGCCGTCGCCGTCGCGCGGCGAGGCGTACTCGCCGGGCACCTGCGCCTGGGTGCCGAGCCGGCTCGCGCCGAACCCGTCGAGGAAGTAGCGGGCGCCGACGATCTTGGTGGAGCAGTCATCGGCGCTGAAGCCGGGGCCGGTCTCGCAGACGCCCGTGAACGTGCTGCCGTCGCGCTTGACGTAGGTGATCGTCTCGCCGTCGAGGTAGGGCTCGGAGCCGGCGACCGTGCCGAGCGGCTCGCCGGCGAAGAAGGGGTTCTCGGGGGCGATGCCCGTGTCGAGCACGCCGACGACGACGCCGGCGCCGGCCTCGCCCATGCCGCCGACCCGGCCCCAGAGCGCCTCGAGCTCGAGGTGGTCGTTGGCGGGCGAGCTCGTGATCTGGAGGATCTCGTCGGCCTCGACCGAGCGCACGCCGGCCTGGCGCGACAGGTCCTGCGCCTGGTCCGCGGTGAGGTCGGCGACGAAGCCGTTGATCGCAGCGGTCAGATCGACGTCGATCGTGGCGCCCACGGAGGCGGCGACGTCCTGGTGGCGGGCCTCCAGATGCGCGCTGTACGCCCGCGATGCAGGCGACGCGGCGTCGAGGTCCTGGCCGCGCTGCGGCGCGGTCGGCGCGAGTCCGCGGATGCCGCCCTCGTAGGTGGCGAGGGCGTCCTCGGCGAGGACGACGACGTAGCGCCCGTCCTCGAAGGCTGCGGTGCCAGACGGCAATGCGACGGCATTGGCCGTCGCGGCGCTCAGGAGGCTCGCGCTCGCGCCGAGCGCGACCGCTGTCCCGACCGCGACTGCGCGGCGCACAGCTGTCCTCTTCCTGCTCGGTGACGACACGGTCTTCCCTTCGGATGGCTGCCCTGTGGGGGCTGAAGCATCCATCCTGACGGGTTCCAAGGCCGCAAAGTTGCACGATCACAAGCGTTATGCTTTCGTGATCTGCCAGGCGCGGGGGACTAGCCTGTGGCTCGTGCCGACCCGCATCGTGATCGCGTCCCCTGAAGGCCATGCCGGCAAGTCGATCGTCGCGCTCGGGCTCGTCGAGGCGCTGAGCCGCCGCGTCGGGCGGGTGGGGGTGTTCCGACCGATCGCCCGCTCGGCGGAGGAGCGCGACCGCGTGCTCGAGCTGCTGCTCGCCCACGACGCCGTCGACCTCGAGTACGACGAGGCGATCGGCACCACCTACGCCGCCGTCCACGACGACGCGGAGGCGGCGCTGTCGACGATCGTCGACCGATACCACCGCATCGACGAGCGATTCGATGCCATCGTGATCGTCGGATCCGACTACACCGACGTCGGCAGCCCGACGGAGCTGGGATTCAATGCGCGGGTCGCCGCCAACCTCGGCGCTTCGGTGCTGCTGGTGCTGGGCGGCCACGACCCGGAGACCGACGCACCGCGCACCGCCGACCAGCTCCGCCAGCTCGCCGAGGTGACGACCGCGGAGCTGACCGGGGCGCACGCCTCCATCGCGGGCGTCATCGTCAACCGCGCGGATCCCGCTGCGATCGACGGCATCCCGGCCGCGATCGCCGACGCGGTGCCCGCCGAGGTGCCGGTGTGGTCGATCCCCGAGGATGCGCTGCTCAGCGCGCCGAGCGTCGGCACGCTGTTCCGCGCAGCCGATGCCGAGCTGATCCGCGGCGACCCGGAGCTGCTGCAGCGCGAGTCGCTCGGCACCGTCGTGGCGGGCATGTCGATGGAGCACGTGCTCGAGCGCCTCATCGAGGGCGGCATCCTCGTGATGCCCGGCGACCGCTCCGACGTCGTCGTCGGCACGCTGCTCGCGCAGCAGTCCGAGACGTTCCCCTCCATCGCGGGCATCGTGCTGAACGGCGGCTTCGAGCTGCACCCCGCCGTGCAGCGACTGCTCGACGGCCTCGACCTCGACCTGCCGATCGGCCGCAGCCCGCACGGCACGTACGAGACCGCGCGTCGCATCGCCACCACGCGCGGCTCGCTCATCGACGGAACGCAGCGCAAGCGCGACGCGGCGCTCGCCCTCTTCGACGAGCACGTCGACGCGGAGGCGCTGCTCGAGCGGCTGGAGGTCGCGACGAGCGACGTCGTCACGCCGCTCATCTTCGAGCACAGCCTCGTCGAGCGCGCGCGGTCCGACGTGCGGCACATCGTGCTCCCGGAGGGCGAGGACGACCGCATCCTGCAGGCCGCATCGACGGTCCTCGCGCGCGGCATCGCGCGCCTCACGATCCTGGGCGACGAGGCCGCCACCCGCCAGCGCGCCGCAGCGCTCGGCCTCGACCTCGCCGACGCCCGCATCGTCGCCACCGACGACGAGGAGCTGCGTCCGCGCTACGCCGCCGAGTACCAGCGGCTGCGCGCGCACAAGGGCGTGACGATCGAGCAGGCCATGGAGCGGCTGCTCGACGTCTCGTACTTCGGCACCCTCATGGTGCACACCGGCGACGCCGACGGCATGGTCTCGGGGGCGGCGCACACCACCGCGCACACCATCAAGCCGTCGTTCGAGACGATCAAGACGAAGCCCGGCGTCTCGGTCGTCTCGAGCGTCTTCCTCATGGCGCTCTCCGACCGCGTGCTCGTCTACGGCGACTGCGCGGTCATCCCCGAGCCGACCGTGGAGGAGCTCGCCGACATCGCCATCTCGTCGGCGCAGACGGCGCGCGACTTCGGCATCGAGCCGCGGGTGGCGATGCTCTCGTACTCGACCGGCGAATCGGGCACGGGCGCCGAGGTCGACCGGGTGCGCGCGGCCACGACGCTCGTGCGCGAGCGCGCGCCGGAGCTGCTCGTCGAGGGGCCGCTGCAGTACGACGCGGCGGCGGATGCGGCGGTCGCGCAGAAGAAGATGCCCGACTCGCAGGTGGCCGGACGGGCGACCGTCTTCGTCTTCCCCGACCTCAACACGGGCAACAACACCTACAAGGCGGTGCAGCGGTCGGCGGGGGCGCTCGCGATCGGGCCCGTGCTGCAGGGCCTGAACAAGCCGGTCAACGACCTGTCCCGCGGTGCGCTCGTGAGCGACATCGTGAACACTATCGCCATCACCGCGATCCAGGCCCAGGCCGAGGCGAGCGGGGAGGACGGGGCATGAGCCGCTCGGTGTTCGTCATCAACGCGGGCTCGTCGAGCCTGAAGTACCAGCTCGTCGACGTCGACTCCGGCGAGGCCCTCGCCGGCGGGCTCATCGAGCGCATCGGCGAGACGACCGGCGAGGCGAAGCACGAGGCGCCCGGCATCCCGAAGGTGGTCGAGCGGCGCGTCATCCCCGACCACGAGCACGCCTTCGGCTGGGTGCTGCGCCAGTTCGACGCGCACGGCCCGTCGCTCGACAGCGCGCAGCTGCTCGGCATCGGGCACCGCGTCGTGCAGGGGGGCGCCCGCTTCGACCGAGCGGTGCGCATCGACGAGGACGTGCAGCAGCAGATCGAGGACCTCGCCCCGCTCGCGCCGCTCCACAACCCGGCGAACCTGCAGGGCATCCGCTCGGCCCGCGCCACGTTCCCCGGCTACCCGCACGTCGCCGTCTTCGACACGGCCTTCCACCTCACCATCCCGCCCGCAGCGCACCGCTACGCGATCGACGCCCGCGTCGCCGCCGAGCACCGCATCCGCAAGTACGGCTTCCACGGCACGAGCCACCAGTTCGTCTCGCGTCGCACGGCGGAGCTGCTCGGGCGCCCGCTCGAGGAGGTCAACACGATCGTGCTGCACCTCGGCAACGGCGCGTCGGCGACAGCAGTGCGCGGCGGCAGGAGCGTCGAGACGTCGATGGGCATGACGCCGCTCGCGGGGCTCGTGATGGGCTCGCGCTCCGGCGACATCGACCCGGGCGTGGTCTTCCACCTCCACCGCGTCGCCGGGCTCTCGGTCGACGAGATCGACACGCTGCTGAACAAGCGCTCCGGGCTGCTCGGGATGACCGGCACGGGCGACATGCGCGACGTGCTGCAGGCGGCGGACGCCGGCACCGAGCGGGCGGTCGAGGCGCTCGAGGTCGTCGGGCACCGCCTCCGCGGCACGGTCGGGGCGTACCTCGCGCACCTCGGGCGCACGGACGCCATCGCCTTCACCGCGGGCATCGGCGAGAACGCCGCGCGGGTGCGCGAGATCGCGCTCGAGGGGCTCGAGGGGCTCGGCATCGTGCTCGACCCCGAGCGGAACGCGGGCCGCGGCGAGCGGCGCATCTCGGCGGACGGGTCCGCGATCGAGGTGTGGGTCGTGCCGACGAACGAGGAGCTCGAGATCGCGCGACAGGTCGCCGAGCTCGTCGGCTGATCAGCGCTCGGCGAGCTCGCCGATCGCGAACCGGCTGAGCTGCTCGGCGGGCTCCGCCTGGCCGGTGTGCTGCGCGCGGAAGTCGTCGCTCGCGTCCGTGCCGCAGATGGCGAGGATGCGGTCGGGTCCGCCGGGGTGCTGCGTCACCCACTCCGTGAGGTCGTAGACGGTGCCCTCGATGGCCGCCCAGCAGCTCGCGGAGTCGTCGTGCTGGGCGACCTCCGCGATCGAGATGCCATCGGTGCCGTCGCCGGTCTGCGAGGGGCTGGGATCGGGCGCCGCGGTGGCGTCAGCACCGGAGGACGCGGCTGGCAACCGATCGCCCCAGACCGCGGTCGCGCCGGAGTGGCCGGTGAGCACGGTGACGATGAGCGACGCGAGCGCGACGGTGGCGAGCACGATCCCGACGATGAGGCCGATGACGCCGGCCGCGCGGCGCTGCCGCACCCGCCGGCGCTCCCACAGCCACCACGCGAGGGTCGAGGCGAACAGGATCCACGCCATCGCGACCAGCCAGTTGCCGAGCTCCTGGTGGCGGCCGGGATCGCCGACGCGCGCGGCGAGCGCCTCGCCCGACAGCTTCGCGACGAGCGAGCCGACGGCCGCGATGCCGAGCACCGCCACGACGGGCCAGCCGAGCGGCGTGCGCCAGCGCGGCACGAGCAGCAGCAGGATCACCGCGAGCGCGCCGAGCGGCAGCAGCACGACCGGTACGTGCACCGCGAGCGGGTGCAGCGGGAGGTCGAAGGCGGTGTCGAACGGGTTGCCGGAGGCGGCGATCGTCATGCGAAGACGATAGCGGGAGCCCGCGGTGCCGAGCTGCGCCGGCATTCGGTACGATGGATGCGGCTCCCCGCGTGGCGCCATCCAGGCCAAATCCCCCAGGTCGGAGACGAAGCAAGGGCAACCGGGCTCTGGCGGGTGCGCGGGGAGTCCCTCATGTCGCGGCCCGTCGAAGGTCGCCTCGTCGCACGAGCGGCGGCCGGCGTGGGCGGCGGGAAGTAGCCTGGGCGCATGGTCGCTGCCCTCTACCGTCGCTATCGACCGGAGTCGTTCACCGAGCTGATCGGGCAGACCCACGTCACCGATCCCCTCAGCACCGCGCTGCGCGCCGACCGCGTGAACCACGCCTACCTCTTCTCCGGTCCGCGCGGCTGCGGCAAGACGACGAGCGCCCGCATCCTCGCGCGCTGCCTCAACTGCGCCGAGGGGCCCACGCCAGATCCGTGCGGGGTCTGCGACTCGTGCGTCGAGCTCGGCCGCGACGGCGGCGGCTCGCTCGACGTCGTCGAGATCGACGCCGCGAGCCATGGCGGCGTCGACGACGCCCGCGACCTGCGCGAGCGCGCCACCTTCGCGCCGAGCCGCGACCGCTACAAGGTCTTCATCATCGACGAGGCGCACATGGTGACCTCCGGCGGCTTCAACGCGCTGCTGAAGATCGTCGAGGAGCCGCCGGAGCACATCAAGTTCATCTTCGCGACGACGGAGCCCGAGAAGGTCATCGGCACGATCCGGTCGCGCACCCACCACTACCCCTTCCGCCTCATCGCACCCGCGCCGATGCTCGAGTACGTGCAGCAGCTCTGCGCGAAGGAGGGCGTCGAGGTCGAGCCGGGCGTGCTGCCGCTCGTCGTGCGCGCCGGCGGCGGCTCCGCCCGCGACACGCTCAGCCTGCTCGACCAGCTCATCGCCGGGTCGGAGGGCCGCGTCGCCTACGGGCACGCGGTCGCGCTCCTCGGCTTCACGCACGGCGAGCTGCTCGACGAGATCATCGAGGCGCTCTCCGCCGCGGATGCGCCGCGGCTGTTCGCGTCGATCGACCGCGTCGTGCAGTCGGGGCAGGACCCGCGCCGCTTCGTCGAGGACCTGCTCGAGCGGCTGCGCGACCTGATCGTCGCGCACGCGGCGAGCGACCCGGCGGCCATCCTGCACGGCGTGCCGGAGGACGAGCTCGCGACGCTCATCGAGCAGGCCGGCGGCTTCGGCAGCGCGGAGCTCTCGCGCGCTGCCGACATCGTGGCGAAGGCCCTCACCGACATGGCGGGCGCCACGAGCCCCCGCCTGCACCTCGAGCTCATGGCCGCGAGGCTGCTCGTGCCGGAGTCGGGCGACCCCGTGGTCGGCACGCTCGCGCGCGTCGAGCGGCTCGAGCAGCGGCTCGACGGCGGCGCGCCCGTGCCCGCCCCGGTCGACCCCGCGAGCGCGGTCGAGGACCCCGAGCCGCCCCGAGGGTCCGAGGTCCCGGGCCCGGCAGGCGGAACGGAGTCCCGGAGCGGTGCGGCGTCACCGCCGGCCGAGGCGCAGCCGGCCCCTGCCGCGGAGCGACCGGCATCCGCGCCGGCGCGGGTCGCGCCGGCAGAGCCCGTGGCCTTCGCGCAGCTGCGGGACTCGTGGGACGAGGTGCTGCAGCTGCTGGCCGACCAGCACCGCTCGGCGTGGATGGTCGCGGCGACCATCACGCCGAAGGAGCTGCGGCCCGGCGACGTGCTCGTGCTCGGGTTCCAGTCGGACGCCGACGTGCAGCGGTTCCGCGAGCCGCAGGGCGCGAAGCCGAGCATCGCCGACCTGCTGCGCACGGCCATCAAGTCGCTGCTCGGCATCGAGGTGAAGTACGTCGCCCGTGCCGAGCCGTCGCCGCGCGGCTCCCGCGAGCAGCAGCCGGCCGCCGACGACGACAGCGATCGAGGGGCGAGCGCCGCCCCGGCCGCTCCTCGGGCCGCCGCGCCCGCGCAGTCGACCGCGCCCGCGGCTGCATCCGCGCCCGCGCAGCAGGCGGACGTCCGCACGCCGCGGCCGGCCGCATCCGCACCGAGACCCGCCGCGGCCGCGCCCTCCGCGACCGCGGCGTCCGCCACGTCGGCACCTTCGGCGACGGCGGCGTCCGCCGTGACGGCGCCGGCGCAGCGGCGCGCGCCCGAGCCCGCGGCTCCCGTCACCGGCTGGGCCGTCGCGACGATCCCGACCGACGACGAGGCGCCGCCGGAGGACCTCCCGGAGCAGCCGCTGCCCGACCAGCCGGAGCCCGACCCGTTCTCGTTCGTGTCGGCGCCCGACGCGCCCGAGGGGGTGCCGCTCGCGCCGGCGGTCGAACCCGCCGCGGTCGCGCCGTCGCCCATGCGGGCCGCGCGCGCGAGCGAGCCGGTCGTGCCCGAGCCGGCGCTCTCGGCGTCGCAGGCCGCGCGCTACGGCGAGGCCGTCGTGCGGGAGGAGCTCGGCGCCGAGCTCATCGAGGAGCGCCCCCGGGCGCGAGGGGAGCGCTGAGCGCGTGTACGACGGCATCGTCCAGGACCTGATCGACGAGCTCGGCAGACTGCCCGGCGTCGGTCCCAAGTCGGCGCAGCGCATCGCCTTCCACATCATCCAGACGGAGTCGTTCGACGTCGACCGCCTGGCGACGATCCTGCAGACCGTCCGCGAGCGGGTGCGCTTCTGCGTCATCTGCGGCAACATCGGCGAGGAGGAGCGCTGCGCGATCTGCCGCGACCCTCGCCGCGTGCCGACCGCGATCTGCGTCGTCGAGGAGGCGAAGGACGTCGTCGCGATCGAGCGCACCCGCGAGTACCGCGGGCTCTACCACGTGCTCGGCGGCGCGCTGAACCCCATGCAGGGCGTCGGGCCGGACCAGCTGCGCGTCGCGCAGCTCATGACGCGGCTGCAGGACCCGACGGTCGAGGAGGTCATCATCGCGACCGACCCGAACGTCGAGGGGGAGGCGACCGCCACCTACCTGATCCGCTCGCTGCTGCCGCTCGGCGTGCGCGTCTCGCGGCTCGCGAGCGGGCTGCCCGTCGGCGGGGACCTCGAGTTCGCCGACGAGATGACGCTCGGCCGGGCGTTCGAGGGCCGCCGCACCGTCGAGCGCTGAGCGCGTCGCGCGCTCGCCGGGCGTCGTGGCCGGATCCAGCGCACCGCGCCGCCTAGACTTGAGCAGTCCAGGACTCCAAGGAGCGGTGTGAGCCTCATCGTGCAGAAGTTCGGCGGGTCCAGCGTGGCCGACGCCGAGAGCATCAAGCGCGTCGCCAAGCGCATCGTCGAGTCGCGCAAGCGCGGTGACGACGTCGTCGTCGTCGTCTCCGCCATGGGCGACACGACCGACGAGCTGCTCGACCTCGCCCGCGCCGTCGTGCCGGGTCTCCCCGTCGTGGGCCGGGAGCTCGACATGCTGCTCACCGCGGGCGAGCGCATCTCGATGGCGCTGCTCGCGATGGCGATCCGGTCGCAGGGCGCGGACGCCGTCTCCTTCACCGGCAGCCAGGCGGGCATGCTGACCGACGACCGCCACGGCGCCGCCCGCATCGTCTCCGTCACGCCCGACCGCGTGCGGCACGCGCTCGACGAGGGCCAGATCGCGATCGTCCAGGGCTTCGCCGGCTTCAACAAGGTCACCGGCGACATCACCACGCTCGGGCGCGGCGGCTCCGACACCTCCGCGGTCGCGCTCGCCGCGGCACTCGATGCCGACGTCTGCGAGATCTACACCGACGTCGACGGCGTGTTCACCGCCGACCCGCGGGTCGTGCCCAAGGCGCGCCGCATCGCACGGGTGACGAGCGAGGAGATGCTCGAGCTCGCCGCCGCCGGCGCGAAGGTGCTGCACATCCGCAGCGTCGAGTATGCGCGCCGTCACGGCGTCACCCTGCACGTCCGCTCGTCGTTCACGAACGACGAGGGCACCATCGTCTACGACCCAGAGAGAGTGGGCTCCACCATGGAAGAGCCGATGATCGTCGGAGTTGCGCACGACCTGTCGGAGGCCAAGGTCACCGTCGTCGGCGTCCCCGACGTGCCCGGCACCGCCGCGCGCATCTTCACGATCGTCGCGGAGACCGGCGCGAACGTCGACATGATCGTGCAGAACGTGTCGGAGGCGGCCACCGGTCGCACCGACATCTCCTTCACGCTGCCGAAGGAGGAGGCCGGCGGCGTGCTGCAGGCGCTCGAGGCGCATCGCCCCGAGGTCGGGTACGCGTCGCTCCAGCACGACGACCAGATCGGCAAGCTCGCGCTCGTCGGCGCCGGCATGCGCACGAACGCGGGCGTCTCCGCGCGCCTGTTCAAGGCGCTCTCCGACGCGGGCATCAACATCGAGATGATCTCGACCTCCGAGATCCGCATCTCGGTCGTGACGCGCGCCGATCAGCTGGTCGACGCGGTGCGGGTCGTGCACTCGGCGTTCGAGCTCGACGGCGAGGACGAGGCCGTCGTGCACGCGGGGACCGGCCGATGATCCGGGCGCTGGCGGAGGAGCCGGGCGAGGCGCGCGCGCTGCGCCTCGGCGTGGTCGGCGCGACCGGGCAGGTCGGCGGAGTCGTGCTGCGACTGCTCGCCGACCGCGGCCTGCCGATCGAGGAGCTCCGGCTGTTCGCCTCCGCGCGGTCCGCAGGCTCGACCATCGAGTTCCAGGGCCGGAAGATCGTCGTGGAGGACGCCGATGCGGCGGATCCGACCGGCCTCGACGTCGCGATCTTCTCGGCGGGCGGCGCGACCTCGCGCCGGCTCGCGCCGAGGTTCGCCGACGCGGGCGTGATCGTGGTCGACAACTCGTCCGCCTGGCGCATGGACCCGGATGTGCCGCTCGTCGTCTCCGAGGTCAACCCGCACGCGATCGCGAGCGCCGTCAAGGGCATCATCGCCAACCCCAACTGCACGACGATGGCCGCGATGCCCGTGCTGAAGCCGCTCGACCGCGAGGCCGGCCTCGTGCGACTCGTGGTCGCGACGTACCAGGCCGTCTCCGGCTCCGGGCTCGCCGGCGTCGAGGAGCTGCGCGGTCAGCTGGCCGCCGCGGCCGACCAGCGCCCCGAGCGGCTCGCGCTCGACGGCTCGGCCGTCGACCTCGGGGAGCCGCGCGTCTACACGGCGCCCATCGCGCACAACGTGCTGCCGCTGGCCGGCAGCGTCGTCGACGACGGCTCCGAGGAGACCGACGAGGAGCAGAAGCTGCGCAACGAGTCGCGCAAGATCCTGGAGCGGCCGGAGCTGCGCGTCGCCGGCACGTGCGTGCGCGTGCCGGTCTTCTCGGGGCACTCGCTCGCGATCCACGCCGAGTTCGAGCGCGACCTCGCGCCCGAGCAGGCCCGCGCGCTGCTCGAGCACGCGCCGGGCGTCGAGCTCGTCGACGTGCCGACCCCGCTCCAGGCCGCCGGTACCGACGCGTCCCTCGTGGGGCGCATCCGTGCCGACCAGTCGGCAGAGCCGGGCAGGGGCCTCGTGCTGTTCGTCTCGAACGACAACCTGCGCAAGGGCGCCGCGCTCAACGCGGTGCAGCTCGCCGAGCTCGTCGCGCAGCGGCTCGGCTGACGCAGACCGCGACGCGCGCGGAGGGCGGGCCTGGCGGCTCGCCCTCCGCTGCGTCTCAGCCCTGCCGATCCTGCTCGTCGTCCTCGGTGGTGGCGGCGTGCGCGCCGGCGTCACCCGCGGTCGCGTCCCGGTCGGGCGCGGTCGCGCCGTCGACGGTGCTGCCGTCGGCGGTCACCTCGACCCACTCCTCGGCGAGCGAGGCCTCGTGCGAGGCGTGGAGGTCGCCGCCGCCCGCGACGCGGGCGTCGGGCTCCACGTCGCTGCCGACCCTCGAGCCCACCCAGTGCCGGGCATCCGCAGCCTTCTCGCCGAGCGTCTGCGCGGCGTCCTGCGCCTGCTCGCCGAGGTGCCCGGCCTTGTCCTTGACCCACTCCGCGGCCTCGCCGAGCTTGTCCTTCGCGTCGTCCAGGATTCCCATGAGCGGCTCCTTCTGTCGTGTGCCGGCGCGCCCATGGTAGGCCTGGCGGGCGCCTGGGGCCTGGGCGCGATCGGGGTGCCGACGGAAGTCGTAGACTCGACGGCGTGACGAAGACCATCGATGTCGCCCTGATCGGCGGCGGGATCATGAGCGCGACGCTCGGCGCGCTCCTGCACCGCCTCGAGCCCGCGTGGACGATCGAGGTGTTCGAGCGGCTGCCGAAGGTCGGTGAGGAGTCGTCGAACCCGTGGAACAACGCCGGCACCGGTCACGCCGCGCTGTGCGAGCTCAACTACACGCCCGAGGCGCCTGACGGGTCGATGTCGAGCGCGAAGGCCATCGACATCAACGAGCAGTTCCAGCTCTCCCGCCAGCTGTGGTCGTCGTTCGTCGAGGACGGCACGCTGCCGGACCCGCGCGGCTTCATCTCGCCGACCCCGCACATGACCTTCGTGTGGGGCGAGCAGAACGTCGACTACCTGCGGCGCCGATGGGAGCTGCTCAAGGACGAGCCGCTGTTCGCCGGGCTCGAGTACTCCGAGGACGCCGAGGTGATCCGCGGCTGGGCGCCCACGCTCATCCCCGGGCGCAAGAAGTCGCAGCCGATCGCCGCGACCCGCTCGACCGACGGCACCGACGTCGACTTCGGCGCCCTCACGCGGATGCTGTTCGACCGTCTGCAGGACGACGGCGTGCGCGTGCACACCGACACGACGATCACGGGCCTCAAGCGCCGCTCCGACGGGACCTGGCGGCTCAAGGCCCGCCGCGAGGTCGGCATGAGCTCGGCCGAGGTGCACGCCCGCTTCGTCTTCGTGGGCGCGGGCGGCGGCGCGCTCAAGCTGCTGCAGCAGGCGCGCATCCCGGAGGCCAAGGGCTTCGCCGGGTTCCCCATCACCGGCGCGTTCCTGCGCACCGACAACCCCGAGGTGGTCGCGCGCCACAACGCGAAGGTGTACGGCAAGGCGAGCGTCGGCGCCCCGCCGATGTCGGTGCCCCACCTCGACACCCGCGTCGTCGACGGCGAGGCCAGCCTGCTGTTCGGCCCGTACGCCGGCTTCAGCCCCAAGTACCTCAAGACCGGCTCGTACACCGACATGTTCGAGACGATCAAGCTGCACAACCTAATGCCCATGATCCGTGCCGGGCTGGCGAACCTCGACCTCGTCGGGTACCTGGCCGGTCAGGTCTTCGCCTCCCGCACCGCGCGCCTCGACGCGCTCCGCGAGTTCATGCCGGACGCCCGCGACGAGGACTGGCGGCTCATCACGGCCGGCCAGCGCGTGCAGGTCATGAAGAAGGATCCGGAGAAGGGCGGGGTGCTGCAGTTCGGCACCGAGGTCGTCACCGGGGCGGACGGCACGATCGCAGGCCTCCTCGGCGCGTCGCCGGGCGCATCCACCGCGGTCCACATCATGCTCACCATCTTCGAGCGGTGCTTCCCGGAGCACATGCCGAGGTGGCGCGGCACCATCCGCGAGCTGATCCCCAGCTACGGCTCGAAGCTGAACGCCGATCCGGCTGCGGCGCGCGAGAGCCTCGCGCGCACCGCCCGCGTGCTGCGGCTCGTCGACGAGCCCGAGCGGGAGCTCGAGGCGGCCGCCGCGGCGGCCGCTGCCCCCTGATCCCGAGACCACCGTGCAGACCCATGCGACACCCTCGACGGGTGCGACCAGGAGCGTGAGCATCGTCGCCGACGCTGCTCGCGTCGGGGCGCTCCGCGACGCGATCGCCGCGGAGCCGTCGCTCGTGCTCACCGCCGAGGCGTCGCGCTTCGCGGCGCTCGTCGTGACGGCCGGGTTCCCCGGCGACGTCGTGCTGCTCGCCGAGGAGGCCGGGCATCCGCTGCTGGCGCACGCCCGGACCGCCGCGGCCGCGGGCGCGGCGGTCGTCGCGCAGGCCGATGCCGAGGGCGAGCTGCTCGAGAAGCTGGAGGCCGTCGGCGCCGTCGTGCTGCCGCTCGACGCGACCGCCGATGAGGTCGTGGCGCAGGTCGTCGCTGCCCGCCGCATCCGACGCCGCCCCGGCGCGCGATCGCGCATCGATCCGGTCGACCGCAGGCCGCGCCTCTCGGTCGGCGAGCGCCGCGCGCTCGCGCACTACGCGCAGGGGCTCACGACCGTGCAGGTCGCCACCGAGATGGGTGTCGGCTACGAGACCGCGAAGACCTTCCTCCGGCGCGTGCGCGCGAAGTACGCGGCCATCGATCGCCCCGCGGGCAAGCGCGCGGAGCTCATCGTGCGCGCCGAAGAGGACGGGATCCTCTAGCGGTGGCGAAGCTCTACTTCCGCTACGGCGCGATGAACTCCGGCAAGTCCACCGGTCTCCTCCAGGCAGCGTTCAACTACGAGGAGCGCGGTCAGCGGGTGCTGCTGACGAAGCCCGCGACCGACACGAAGGGCGAGCGCGAGGTCGTGTCCCGGCTGGGGATGACGCGCCAGGTCGACTTCGTCGTCGGCCCCGACGAGTCCGTCCTCGACGGCTTCGAGGCGGCAGCCGCGCAGCGCGACGAGCCGGTCGCGTGCCTGCTCGTCGACGAGGCGCAGTTCCTGCAGCCGCGGCAGGTCGACGAGCTGCTCCGCGTCGCGGTCGAGCGCGGCGTGCCCGTGCTGGCCTACGGCATCCGCACCGACTTCCTCACGCACGCGTTCCCCGGGTCCGCGCGCCTGCTCGAGCTCGCGCACTCGCTCGAGGAGCTGAAGACCATCTGCCGGTGCGGCCGGAAGGCGCTCTTCAACGGACGCAAGGTCGGGGAGCGCTTCGTCTTCGACGGCGATCAGGTCGCGATCGACGGCGAGACGGTCACCTACGAGTCGCTGTGCGCCACCTGCTACCTGGAGGAGTCGGGCGGGCGGCTGGGCTGATCCTCGTCCCGGGCGGCGGTCGAACGGCTGCCGCCGGAGCCGGCCACATCCCATCCGACGACGAGGACCCCCGGACGACGAAGGGCCCCCGCCTTGCGGCGGGGGCCCTTCCCATGGTCGGGGTGACAGGATTTGAACCTGCGACCTCGTCGTCCCGAACGACGCGCGCTACCAAGCTGCGCCACACCCCGAAGTGCGAGACCGGAGTCGAGCTCCGACCGTGCAACCTGGCCAGTCTACCCGATCGGGCGGGGCAGGAGCGACACGACGACCGCTTCCGGTGGCGTCCCCAATCGGAACGGCGCGAAGATCGACGAGCCGATGCCCTGCGACACGTTGAGCGGCACCGAGCGGCCGTCGTGCGACCAGGCGCTGAGGCCGGACGCCTGCTCGCGCGGGATGTCGCAGTTCGTGACGAGCGCATGCCCGCCCGGCACCCGCACCTGACCGCCGTGCGTGTGACCCGCGAGGATCGCGTCCGCGCCGAGATCGACGAACGCGTCGAGGATGCGACGGTACGGCGCGTGGGTGACGCCGAGCGTGACGCGCGGCGCGTCGCCGAGCGCCTGGCGCATTCGCGCGACGGCGGCCTCGGTCTCGTCGAGCCGGTCCCAGTGGCGGTGGGCGTCCGCGACGCCGAAGGCCGCGATCGTCGTGCCGCGCACCTCGATCGCGCGCGCCGTGTTGTTCAGGTCGAGCCAGCCGAACCCCTCGAAGGCGCGCTCGAGGCCGACGGTGTCGAGGCGCTCGACGTCGCCGGCGGACGCGAGCCCCGACGGCCCGCTGAAGTACCGCAGCGGGTTCTTCAGCACCGGCCCGTAGACGTCGTTCGAGCCGTGCACGAAGTAGCCGGGCACGCCGTCGAAGACGCGCAGCGCATCCGTGAGCGCCGGCAGCGCAGCACGGTGCCCGAGGCTGTCGCCGGTGTTGACGATGAGGTCGGGCTCGAGGCTCCTGAGGCCCTCGAGCCATCCGAGCTTCGCCTCCTGCCACGGCGCGAGGTGGATGTCGGCGAGGTGCAGCACCGAGATCGGCCGAGCGCCCGCAGGCAGCACCCGCAGCTCCTCGGTGCGGATGCGGAAGGCGCGCGGCTCGACGGCGGTCGCGTAGGCGGCCACGGCGGCGCCGGCGGCGAGCACGCCGCCGGCGACAGCGCTGAGCGCCCGCGCGCTAGCAGCCAGGGTCGCCCCCGCTGGCGTTCGTGCCGACCACGACCGAGATCGGGTCGCCGGGCGCGCCGGCGGTGCCGGCCGCGGGGTTCTGCGCGAGCACCAGGCAGACGTTCGCGTCGCCGTGGTCCTGCCAGGTCACCTGGATGTTCGCCGGGTCGAAGCCGGCGCCCTGCACGGCGCTCCTCGCGTCCGCGAGCGGCTGGGCCACGACATCGGGCCACGCCTGCGCGCCCTCGTCGGCCGGGGGAGCGGTCTCCTCCGCCTGGCCCCCGGCAGCGAGCGCGCCGTTCGACGGGTAGATGATGATCGGCGTCGCCGTCGTCACGAGCGAGCCGGCGCCGGGCGCCGTGTACTCGGCGATGCCCTCCGCCTGCGCCCCGTCGATCGGGTTCGCGACCTGCACCGTGAAGCCCTGCGCCTCGAGCGCGGCCTGCGCGTCGGCGACGGGCTGGCCGGCGACGTTCGGCAGCTCGGTGGCGCTGCCGCGCAGCGTGTCGGCGTCGGGGGCCAGGAACTCGCCGCCGGGGTAGCGCGCGATCGCCTCCTCCATCGCGCCGCGGAACAGCGTCGAACGGATGTTCCAGCGAGGCTGCAGCGAGTAGTTGCCGACGATGTTGCCGACCCACACCGAGGTCGCGACGGTCGGGCTCGCGCCGTTGACCCAGGTCTGCACGACCCCGTTCGACGTGCCGGTCTTCGAGATGACCGGGGTGGAGCCTGCCGGGTTGTTGAGCGGGTTGCGCTCGGTGACGGTCTCGAGCACGAGCTGGAGCACGGAGGCGACGTCCGCGCTGATGGCCTGCTGGCACTGCTGCGCCGGCGGCTGCACCTCCGTGCCGTCGCGGGCGACGATCCGGTCGATGGCGATCGGCTCGCAGTGGATGCCGCCGTTGGCGATCGTCGCGAACGCCTCCGCCATGCCCATGGGCGTCACGTTCGAGCCCGAGCCGATGACGGCGGGCGCGAAGATCTCCCAGTCGCCGCCGTTCGCGGGCGTCGTGCCCATCCGTGCCGCGGTGTCGTGGATGTCGCACAGGTCCATCTCGCTCGCCATGCGGGCGATGCCGGTGTTCACCGAGTTCACCATGATCTCGGTGGGCGTCATCCGGGCGTACTCCTTGCCCTCGTTGTTCTGCGGGTCCCACTCCTCGGAGACGAGGCCCGTGCACTCCGCCGTGAAGGCGCCCTGGGGCCACTTCTCACGGGTGGCGTCGAGCTGCTCGTTCACCGAGTGCCCGTCGAGCACCCACTGCGCGAGCGTGAAGATCTTGAACCCCGAGCCGGGCTGGAAGCCGCCCGACCTGCCGTGCGCGTAGTCGGCGTTGAAGTTGACGCTCGTCGCGGTGGGCGGCGCATCCTCGGTGGGGAAGTAGTCCTTGTTCTGCACCATGGTCAGGATGCGCCCGGTGCCGACCTCGAGCTGCGTCACCGCTGCGCCCGACTGCCAGCGGGTCTCGTCGTTCGGCACCTGCGCGTCGACCATCGCCTGCACGGCGTCGTTGAGGTTCAGGTCGATCGACGTGTAGATCTGGTAGCCGCCCTGGAAGAGCGCCGCGGAGTTGTCCTCGGGCGTGGCGCCCAGGATGTGATGGCCGTCGACCTGGTCGGTCGCGAGCACCCGCTGCACGTAGTCGCAGAAGAAGCGAGCCGAGTCGTAGCCCGCGATGCAGCCGTTGTTCGGAGGCTGGATGTTGACGAAGGCCTCGTCGACGGGGATGGCGAGCGCCTCGTCGCGCTGCTCCGCGGTGATGTAGCCCTCGGACGCCATCGCGCTGATGATGAAGTCGCGACGCTCCTGGTTGCGCGCGAAGTTGTCGGCGCTGAAGAGGTTGCGGGTCGACGGGTTCTGCACCGTCGCGATGAGCGCCGCCGCCTCGCCGATCGAGAGCTCGGCCGCCGGCTTGCCGAAGATGCGCTGCGCGCCGGCCTCGATGCCGTAGACGTTGCCGCCGAAGTTCGCGATGTTGAGGTAGGCGAGCACGATCTCGTTCTTCGTGTACCGCTGCTCGAGCCCGATCGCGAGCCGCATCTCTGCGAGCTTGCGCTGGTAGCTCGCCTCGTACTGCTGCTCGTACGTCTCCTGGTCGCCGCGGATGAACGCATCCATCGCGATCTGCTGGCGCACGAGCTGCATCGTGAGCGTCGAGGCGCCCGAGTCGCCGCCGAAGCCGAGCTGCGAGAGGCCGGCGCGCACGACCGACGGGGCGTCGACGCCGCCGTGCGTGTAGAAGCGGCGGTCCTCGCCGGCGATGAGCGCCTCGACCGCGGTGCGCGGCACCTGCTGCCACTGCAGCACCTGGCGGTCCTGGGCGTAGAACGACGCGATCTCGACGGGCTGGCCGTCGCGGACGCCGTAGATGCGGTTGCGCTCGGCCTGCTCGGTGATCCGCGCGTACGAGGGCAGGCTCTCGAAGACGTCGAGGCCGCTGTTCGCCGTGGTCGAGGCGACGGCGAGGGCAGGCGTCAGCGTCGCGGAGACCAGGATCCCGGCGATCGCGCTGAACCCGATGAGCCCGAGGAGCGAGCCCAGCAGGCTTCCGGGCTTGTGTCTTGTGGCGGCCATAGCATACGAGGGTACGGGACCAACCTATGAGCACAGAGGAAGCACACTGATGGCGAAGACGACCTGGGAGTACGCGACCACGCCGCTCCTCATCCACCGAGAGACGGCCATCCTCAACACCTGGGGCGGCGACGGCTGGGAGCTCGTCCACGTCGCGAACGGCCCCGAGGGCGGCCTCGTCGCCTTCCTGAAGCGCCCGCTGGAGGCATCCGCATGAGCATCGCGCAGCGGATGGAGGAGCTCGGCTTCACCCTGCCGGCGGTCGTGCCGCCCGTCGCCTCCTACGTGCCCGCCGTCTCGACCGGCCGGCTCGTGTTCACCTCGGGCCAGCTGCCGATGGTCGACGGGGCGATGCCGCGCACCGGCAAGGTCGGCGCGGAGGTCTCGGCCGACGAGGCGACCGCCGACGCCCGGCAGTGCGCGCTCAACGCGCTCGCCGCGATCGAGGCCGAGATCGGCTCGCTCGACCGCATCACCCGCATCGTCAAGGTCGTCGGGTTCGTCGCCTCGGCCGAGGGCTTCCACGGCCAGCCGGGCGTGATCAACGGGGCGAGCAACCTGCTCGGCGAGATCTTCGGCGATGCCGGCCGGCACGCGCGCAGCGCCGTCGGCGTCGCAGAGCTGCCGCTCGGCGCCCCCGTCGAGGTCGAGGTCATCGCCGAGTTCGCCTAGCCCTCCCACCACCGAGCTTCCCCGAACTCCGGGATTCCGGCGAAGAATCCCGCGATCCGGGGAAGCTCGGCGTCGGGGCGGTGGCGTGCTCGGATGCGATCGGCGATCGGGGCGAGGTCCTGGGCGGTCCTGGTCGGCGTCGCGACGGTGAGCCGGTACACCTCGAGGCCGAGCCGCTGGACGACGTTGTAGCGCTCGAGGTCGCTGAGCCACTGCGCGCGGTCGGTGCGATGCTGGTCGCCCTCCACCTCGATCAGCACGCGCGATCGCCAGAACGCGACGTCGGGGGCCAGCGTCACCCCCGCGAGCACGACCGGCACGTTGCACCACGGCTCCGGCAGCTCGAGCGCCTCGAGCCCCAGCCGCATGATCGACTCGGGCCGGGACCACGCGCGCGGATGCATCGCGTGCGCAGCCGCGAGCAGGCGACGGTGACCCCGCTGGCCGACGTGCGCGGACACCGCGACGCGGAGCTCATCGCGGGACGCGAGCGGCGCGCGCTCCTCGATGATCGAATCGCCGAGCGCGACGAGGTCCTCGAAGCCGAGGTAGTCGGCGCCGTCGACGAACGCCTGGGCCGGGCTCGAGATCCGGAGGCCGTCGTGCAGGCGGATCTGCCCGGGATCGAGCGTGCGCTGCCGTCCCCGGATGCCCGTGCCTCGCGGTGCGTGCTGCGGGCTCGGCACCGTCACATCGATGCGGTCGAGCGCTCGCAGGCGCCGGGGCAGCGGGCGCTCGTACAGCGCGGCGGCGGTCGCGTGGCTGACCCACGCGCTGCCATCCAGCGATCGCAGGGCCGCGCTCGCGCGTCGGTGCAGATCGATCGGCGCCGACGCATCCACGTACACGTCACGAGCGAGACGCACGGCGCGGTGGCCGCGCAGGCGCTCCGCCCCGACGCCCGCCCGGCGCGCGTCCGCGCTCGTGAACAGGTCGCCGCGCAGCGACTCGGGCAGCTTCCAGGCGTCCTCCACGAGACGCATGGTGCACCCCGATCGCCCCGCGCGCGGACCGGAGCCGGTCGCGCTGAGGACAGCCGCCCCGCTCCGCCGCGGCGCCTCCGCCCGCCGCTACCGCCGAACTTCCCCGAACTGCGGGTTCTCGAGGCGAGAACCCGCAGTTCGGGGAAGTTCGGCGGAGGAGGAGCGAGCGGAGGGGATCAGCGGAGCTGGGAGCGGATCGCGTCGACGACCGTCTGGTCGGCGAGCGTCGTGGTGTCGCCCAGGTCGCGGCCCTCGGCGAGGTCGCGGAGCAGGCGGCGCATGATCTTGCCCGAGCGGGTCTTCGGCAGGTCCGGCACGATGAACACCTGCCGGGGGCGCGCGATCGCGCCGATCTCGGCCGCGACGTGCTTGCGCAGCACCGCCTCCGACTCCTCGACCGTCAGCTCGTCGGCGAACCGCTGCTTGAGGATCACGAACGCCACCACCGCCTGGCCGGTGGTCTCGTCGCTCGCGCCGACCACGGCGGCCTCGGCGGTCGACTCGTGGGCGACGAGCGACGACTCGATCTCGGCGGTCGAGAGCCGGTGCCCCGACACGTTCATGACGTCGTCGACGCGGCCGAGCAGCCAGATCTCGCCGTCGTCGTCCTTGCGCGCGCCATCACCGGCGAAGTAGCGGTCGCCGAACTTCTGCCAGTACGTCTCGCGGTAGCGGTCGTCGTCGCCCCAGATGGTGCGCAGCATCGACGGCCACGGGCTCGTGACCACCAGCAGCCCGCCGTCGCCGTCGCCGACCGGCTCGCCCTGCTCGTCGACGACGTCGATGTCGATGCCCGGGATCGGCACCTGGGCGCTGCCGGGCTTGAGCGTCGTCACCGAGGCGAGGCCCGAGATCATGATCGCGCCGGTCTCGGTCTGCCACCACGTGTCCATGACGGGGGTCGTGCCCCCGCCGATGACCTCGCGGTACCACATCCACGCCTCCGGGTTGATGGGCTCGCCCACCGTGCCCAGCACGCGCAGGCTCGACAGGTCGCTCGACTGCGTGTGCTGGCGGCCGAGCTTCATGAACGTGCGGATGGCCGTGGGGGCCGTGTAGAAGACGGTGACGCCGTAGCGCTCGATGATCTGCCACGGCCGCTCGGGCGTCGGGGTGTCGAAGGTGCCCTCGTGCATGACCTGCGTCGTGCCGTTCGCCATCGGGCCGTAGACGATGTAGCTGTGGCCGGTCACCCACCCGATGTCGGCGGTGCACCAGTAGACGTCCGACTCGGGCTTGAGGTCGAAGACGTGCCGGTGCGTGAACGCGGTCTGGGTGAGGTAGCCGGCGCTCGTGTGCAGGATGCCCTTCGGCTTCCCGGTGGTGCCGGACGTGTAGAGGATGAAGAGCGGATGCTCGGCGGGGAAGGCCTCCGCCTCGTGCTCGGCGTCGGCGGCGGCCATCGCGTCGTGGTACCAGACGTCGCGGCCGGGCGTCCACTCGATCTCGTTCTCGCCGCGGCGCACGACGAGCACGTTCGTGACCCCGTGGCCGGGCTCGCGGAGCGCCTCGTCGACCGTCGGCTTGAGCGGGAAGACCTTGCCCTTGCGCCACGCGCCGTCGGTGGTGATGACGAGCGTCGCGCCGGCGTCGTCGATGCGGCCTCGCAGGTTGGAGGGGCTGAAGCCGCCGAAGACGGCGGTGTGCACGGCGCCGATGCGCGCGCAGGCGAGCATCGCCGCGACGGCCTCCGGGAGCATCGGCAGGTAGATCGCGACGCGGTCGCCCGCCCGCACGCCGAGCGAGGTCAGCACGTTCGCGAGCCGCTTCACCTCGGCGGTCATGTCGGCGTACGTGAGCGTGCGGCGGTCGCCGGGCTCGCCCTCCCAGCGGAGGGCGACGCGGTCGCCGTGCCCGGCCTCGACGTGGCGGTCGAGGCAGTTCACGGCGACGTTCAAGGTGCCGTCGTGGAACCACCGGGCGTGCGGCGGCTCCCAGTCGAGCACCTCGGTGAACGGCGTCGCCCACTGCAGCTCGCGGGCCTGCTCGGCCCAGAAGCCGAGCCGGTCCTCGCGCGCCCGCTCGTAGAGGGCGGCGGAGGTCGCGGATGCACCGGCCAGCGCCTCCGGCGGCGCGAAGCGGCGCGTCTCGTTCAGCAGGTGGTCGATGCGGTCAGACACAGGCTCTCCTTCAGACGACGTCGTCGAGCCCGAGCCTAGCGAGGCCGGCAGCCCCGAGAGCCTCGGTGACGTGCGCGATCAGGCCGAGGCGACCGGTGCAGCCGTCCACAGGCGGCCCGGTCCGGCCGGCGGCCGCGGCCGGCGCCGCCTACGGTGCGCGACATGCAGGGACCGTCTCGCTCGGGCATCCCCTTCGTCGCGGGAGCCGCGCGCGCCGTCGCCGCAGGACCGGTGCGCACGGCCGCCGACGGGGCGGCGCTGCGTGAGTTCGGAGAGCTGGCCCCGCTCGTGGCGGAGGCGGCGGTGACGGATGTCTTCGTCACCGGAGGCGAGGTCTGGGCCGACCGGGGCGCGGGCGCTGCGAGGGTGGGGATGCACCTCGACCCCGACCGCGCGCGTGCGCTCGCGGTGGCGCTCGTCGCCGCGGGAGGCAGGCACGTCGACGAGGCCACGCCGTGCGTGGACGTGCGGCTGCACGACGGCATCCGGGTCCACGCGGTGCTGCCGCCGATCGCGGTGTCGGGGACGCAGCTCTCGATCCGGCTGCCGAGGGTGCAGGCGCTCTCGCTCGACGAGCTCGAAGCGGCCGGGACCTTCGCCGCGGTGCCCCTGCGACTCGTCCGCGCGCTCGTCGCGCGCCGGGCGAACGTGCTCGTGACCGGGGCCACCGGGTCGGGCAAGACGACGCTGCTCGGCGCGATGCTCTCGGCGGCGGCGGGCACCGAGCGCATCGTGACCATCGAGGACGTGGCGGAGCTGCGCATCCGCCACCCCCACGTCGTCGCGCTCGAGGCGCGGCAGGCGAACGCGGAGGGCGCGGGGGCGGTCGGGCTCGAGCAGCTCGTGCGCGAGGCGTTGCGGATGCGGCCGGATCGGCTCGTGCTGGGGGAGTGCCGCGGCGCTGAGGTGCGCGAGCTGCTCGCGGCGCTGAACACCGGGCACGACGGCGGTGCCGGCACGCTGCACGCGAACTCGCTCGACGACGTGCCGGCGCGGCTGGAGGCGCTCGGGGCGCTCGCGGGCCTCACGGCCGCGGCGCTCGCCAGGCAGGCGGTGAGCGCGCTCGACGCGGTGCTGCACGTCGAGCGCGGCACCGACGGGCGCCGCGTCGCCGCGGTCGGCGAGCTCGCGCTCGATGGCGACCGGCTGGTGGTGCGACGGCGATGAGCGCGACGGCGTTGGACGCGACGGCGACGGACGATGCGGCGGCGACCGTGCACCGGCTGGCAGCGCTCGTCGCGGGCGGACTGCCGCTCGACCGCGCGTGGCGGATGCTCGGCACGGATGCGGCCGAGGTCGACGCCCGCATCGGCGCGGTGCGCGCGGGCGGCGGCCTCGTCACCGCCGTGCTGGACGTCGCGCGGCGGACGGGCGCGCCGACGGCGCCCACGCTCGAGCGGCTCGCCGCGCTGCTGCGTGAGCGCGCGGCGCAGGCTCGGGCGCTCGAGGCGGCGCTCGCGGGCCCGCGCGCGACGGCGCGGCTCGTGATGGTGCTGCCGATCGTCGGGCTCGGCTTCGGCACGGTGCTCGGTCTCGACGTGGTCGGCGCGCTCGCAGGCGGTGGGCTCGCGACGTGGTCGGTGCTCGCGGGAGCCGCGCTGCTCGTCGCCGCCTGGGGCTGGTCGCACGCGATCGTCCGGCACGCCGCGCGAGGCGACGAGGCGCCGGGGATCGCGCTCGACCTCGTCGCGGTGGCGCTCGCGGGCGGGGGCGCGGTCGATCGTGCGCGCACCGCCGCCGCGGCCGCGCTCATCGATGCGGGTGTCGCGTCGAGCGGCTGGGACGACGTCGACGCGGCGCTCGACCTCGCGCGCCGGGCCGGCGTCCCCGTCCGAGGGCTGCTGCTCGCGGAGGCGTCGGCGGCGCGCACGCGTGCGCGGCTCGAGGCGGAGGCGCGAGCGACGCGAGCATCGGTGCGGCTCGCGCTGCCGCTCGGCGTCTGCGTGCTGCCGGCGTTCTCGCTGCTCGTGGTCGTGCCGCTCGTGGTCTCGATGCTCGAGGGAGCGCTCGCGCCGCTCGGCTGAGGTCAGCACCATCGGTCGCGCCGATCGCCTCGAGCACCCGCCAGCCCCCATGCCGGCCGACCGCGCGCTGAGCGCGGTCGAGCGCGCATCCAGCCCAGCGTCGCAGCCGCCGTCCACAGGCGTGGCCGACCCGCGCTCGCGGACCCGCCATCGTGCCGCACGCTGGGCCTCCCAAGGGAAGGAGGCGGGCATGCGGATGCTCGAGAGGCTGGTGCAGGAGGAGGACGGCGCCGCGACGGCGGAGTACGTCATCGCGACGATGGCGGCGGTCGGGTTCGCGGGGCTGCTGGTGGTGATCCTGCGCTCGGACGAGGTGCGCGGCATGCTCACCGACATGGTGGGGCGTGCGCTCTCCGTGCAGTAGCGGGGGCACCCGTGGCGAGCTCGGCACGGTGACGGCCGAGCACGCCGCGGGCCTGCCGGCGGCGGTGCTCGGGATCGGGCTCGCG
>JAPSJX010000106.1 GCA_031178105.1 Agrococcus sp.
CTACAGCGTGACCAGCCCGTTCCTCGCTGCCGAGCGCGGCGAGATCGACGGCATCATCGAGCCGTCCGGCACCCGGGTCGCCATCGCGAAGGCGCTGCGCGCCCTGCGCGGCAAGCGCGCCGAGCTGCCTCCCAAGAAGCACGGGAACATTCCACTGTGACCGAGCCCGACCAGTCCCCGCGCATGGAGATCGTGCGCGGCGATCCCACCGAAGAAGAGCTCGCCGCGCTCATGGCCGTCGTCACCGAGGCGTACTCCCACGAGTCCGCCGAAGCGGTCGCCGAGGTGCCGCACATCTCCGCGTGGCAGCGCACGCAGCGCGGCATCCGCCGCCCGCTGCGCCGCGACATCCCCTGGGGTCGGTACTCGGGCTGACCGGGCGCCTGGCTGACCGGATGCCCGGATGCCCGGCTGACCGGATGACCGGATGACCGGATGCCGGTATACCAGTGCTTAGAAGCCGAAGAAGCTTGTCCCCCGAAATACCTACAGACAGAGCCGTCGCAGACCACGAAACTGATAGTGACGCTTCGCGTTAGGCGGCTGCTCTGCTCCCAGGGTAGGCAGACGCAGCACCGCCCACCAGCGGACAGTTTTCGGGTAGCTGTTCCGCACATGGCGAGGGGCAGGCACATGTGCCGCCCCTCGCCTTTCTCATGTCGTGTCGCGCGCCCTCGCACGCGGCCTGCTCATTCCGCGACGCGGCGGATCTCGTGCCAGAGCTCGACGGCATCGTCGTCGACGGCTCCTCCCGCCGTGCGGCCCACGACCGTCACGGCGTTCGTCTCGTCGCGTCCCGCGCGGATGATGAGGCGATTGGAGTGCGCTCGCGCCAGCACGTCGGCGAGCTCAGCGCGGATCTCCTCGATGCGCGTCTCGTCGATGCCGTCCAAGCCCCCCTCGTCGAACACCGTCACGGTCGCGCCAGCGCGACGCGCCTCGGTGATCGCCTCGCGCACGGCCTCGCTCATCAGGGTGCCACCGCGCAGCTCGTCGCGCAGCGTGCCCTCGGCCAGCCGAGCCTCCAGTCGCTCATCCTCAGAGAGCTCGCCCCGCGCCGCCACAGTGCGGCTGAGCACGGGCCCCGCCACGGCGAGCGCCCGCTGGGCGCGCACCCGGCGCTCGCGCTGACGCACGAGCTGCGTAGCCTGCCACGCCGATGCGGCCCGCTGGATGTCGGCGAGCCGCTCGGTGTCACGCACCGCGCGGTCCCAGAACAGCACGAGCAGCTGCGCGACCACCACCCAGGTGATCGAGCCGACCAGGCCCAGCGTGAACGCCTCACCGATACCCATGAAGGCCGAGGCTGCGACGATCAGGGTGATCAGCATCCCCCAGCCGAACAGCGCTCGCCTGCGCACGATGCAGACGACGGCGAGCAGACCGGTGGCACCGATGTACCAGGTGGCGAACGGGGCGCCCCGCAGCGACGGCTCCAGCGCCAGGCTCACCAATGTCGGCACGATCGCGCTGCTCGCCATGGCGAGCACGGCGGGCGCGACCGGCATCCGCACCTCTCGTGGTGCTCCCAGCACGGCCGTCAGCGTGGCGGCGAGGTAGAGGGCGATGGCCGCGACGATGAGCAGCGGCGCCTCCGGCTGCACCGTCCACCAGATCGCTCGCGCGGCGAAGTAGAGCGCGAACCCGAGGGCCAGCGACGTGGTGATGCTGCGCACCGAGCGTCTCATGACGGCTCCCACGCGAGCACGACGGTGGTTCCGTCGGCATCCGTCTCGATCTCCGAGGTGCCGGCGACCGCGGCCATGCGTGCGACGATCGACGCTCGGATGCCCAGGCGATCCTCGCCGATGGCATCCGGATCGAACCCGGGCCCCGCGTCGAGCACCGTCACGCTGAGGCGGTCGGCCGCCGCCGAGTCGGCGATGATGTGCAGCCCGCGTCCGCCCGCGTGCGCGAGGGCGTTGCCGATCGCCTGCCTGGCCGCGAGCACCATGGCGCGGGCCACCTTGCCCGGCACCTCGGCCGCCACCTCGCCGCGCTCCTCGACCACTGCGTCGACGCCCTGCTCCGACAGCGTGCGTCGCAGTTCGGCGACGATCTGCGACCGCGCGACCGGCGCATCGCTGCCCTCCTGAGCGATCGACGCCTCGGTGTTGGCCAGCCGCGTCAGTGCCTCCCGCGCCATCGCGACGGCGAGCGCGCGCTCCCGCTCGCTGTCGGCGCGCTCCGCGGCGATCAGCGCGGCGAGCACGCTGTCGTGCATGAGCGCGGACATCGCGAGGCGCTCCTCCTCCGCCGCGGACGCGGCGGCCGCGGAGGCGTAGCCCTCCACCGCCTGGGTCCGAGCCTCGTCGACGCCGGCGGCGACCTGGCGAAACATCCATGCGAGCGAGATGATCACGGCACCGAGAATGATCGTGAACGACACGTCGAATCCGGTGCTGATCCACCAGCTCTGCTCGAAATCGCCCTGCACGAGTCGCACCCAGCCGTACAGGATCGGCAGGGTGAGCGCCCACATCAGCTGCACCCGAGTGGTGAAGGCGAGCATCGCGGCGACCACGCCGATGTTCACGAGGAAGAAGATCCAGGGCTGGCTCGACGGCTCGCG
>JAPSJX010000009.1 GCA_031178105.1 Agrococcus sp.
AGCGTGCCGGCGCCGGCCGCCTCGAGGTGGCCGCGCAGCCGCTGCTTCGCGCGGTGGATGCGCGTCTTCGCCGCGCCGTAGCTCACGCCGATCGCACGCGCCGCGTCGGCGAGCGGGATCTCCTCGAGCAGCACGAGCGACACGAGCCGCGCATCCGTCTCGGACAGCGCGCGCAGCGCCGCCCCGATCGCGCTGCTCGCATCGAGCCGCTCGATGCGGTCGCCCGCGACGTCGGCCGTGTCGGGGGAGTCCGGGCCGAGCGGGATGTGCGCGATGAGCCGCTCGTTGCGGCGGATGCTGCGGCGCGCGTTGCGCGCGCAGTTGGTCGTGGTGGCGAGCAGCCACGGCAGGACCGAGTCGTCGACGATGCGGACCCGCGAGCGCCTGCGCCACGCCTCCGCGAAGACGGCGGCCGTGACGTCCTCGGTGTCCTGCCGGTGCTGCATCAGCCTCCATGCGTGTCGCCACACACGGTCCCCGTGGCGATCGAAGATCGCGGCGAAGGCGACGCCGTCCCCGCGCACGACGGCACGCCAGAGCTGCTCGTCGGTCTGCGCGAGGTCCACATCCAGGATTGTCCGGCATGCGGCGAGCGGTTACACGCGAGACCAACCAGGTCGGGGCGCTACGGCTCGACGCCGGGCGGCAGCGTCGACGGGTCGACGCCGGTGAGCTCCAGCGTCGCCATGACGTCGAGCGCCTCGACCACCGCGGCGCTGCCGAGCAGCTGCTCCGCCTCCGCTCGCGAGCCGACGGCCGCCTGGTCGTCGTCGAGCAGGAGCATCGTGAAGGTGTGGGTGCGATCGATGTCGGGGAGCCCGAAGAGCGGGATGGGCTCGAGCCCCTCCCGCGGCGGCCGCGCGACCGCGGCGTGCACGAACCAGCGTCCCGAGTCGTGCACCCACCACGACATCGCCGCGACCCCGTCGAGGTCCAGCGCGCGCTCCTCGACGACGCCGAAGTCGGTGCGGAAGAAGCCGGCCGAGTCGCCGAAGCCGTCGTAGTACGCGAGCTCGGTGCCCGACGGCGAGGTGAAGCCGACGCTGTTCTCCCACCACGGGTCGCCCTCGAAGTCCTCGGTGAGCCGGCTGCCGTCGTCCACGGTCCAGCCCGCGGGCAGCTGCACCCGCATCGTGCCGTTCTGCGTCTCGAACGTCTGACCGGTCGCCTCGGTGGGTCGCGGCGTGCCCGTCGGGCTCGGTGCGGCCGATGCGGTGGGCGTCGGCGACGCGGACGCGGTGGGCGTCGGTGTCGCGGACGTCCCCGTGGGGGTCGGCCGGCTGGTGGTCGCGGACGGGGCGTCGGGCGCGGCGGGACCGCAGCCTGCGAGCGTCATGCCGACGGCGATCGCCACGGCAGCGCCAACCACCCGAGCGGTCGGCCGAGTGCGGTTCATGGCCATGCTCCTTCTGGTCGCGACTCCTGCGTCGGTCCAGGTGCATCAAGGATGCGCCTGTCGCCGGCTCGGCGGGAGTCACGATTCGGTCACGGTCGGCCGCGGCCGGCGCGGAGCCGAGAGCGAGGCGCGGCCCGCGCCGGACCGATCTGCGAGCTTCCACCGCAGGCGCGGCTCCCCGCGAGGCGGAGGCGACCGCGCACCCGCCCGCCGAACAGCGGAGGCGCGCGGCGCATCCGCACGCCCGCGCTGGAGCCCATGCCCGCCGCGACCGCCGACGGGGATCGTTGAGCGTTTGCGTCCGAATGCAGGGCAACTCGGACGCGAACGCTCAACAGCGGGCGTAGCGGGCGGTCGCCTCGCTGAGCGTGGGCAGCCCGCCGAGCACCAGCACCTCGTCGGCGCCAGAGCTGAGCAGCGCGTTCCGGGTGGCGGCGGGCATGCACTCGCGCCGGGCCAGCAGCATCGGTGCCCCTTCCGCGCCCGCGGCCGCGGCGCCGGCCAGCGCGTCGGGGAAGTCGGTGCCGCTCGCGACGTAGACCGTGCCCACAGCGCCGAAGGTGTCGGCGAGCTGCGCCGCCGTGGCGAAGCGGTCCGCGCCGGCGTAGCGCTCGACGTCGCGCCCGGGTGCCGACAGGCCGGAGGCGATGCCTGTCGAGACCGAGCCGGCGTCGCCGACGATCCCGGCCCATCCGATCCCCAGCCTCTGCAGCGTCGCCGTCGTCGCCGGGTCGACCGTGGCGCTCGAGCCGTTGACCAGCAGCACCGGACCGTCGCGGAGCGCGGCGGCGGGGCCCGCGGCGAGCGCGTCCGGGAACTTGAGCCCGGTCGCGATGAAGGCCGCGTCGGCCGACGGGAAGGCGTGCTCCGCGATGAGCCGGCTGGTGTGGAAGCGGTCGGTGCCGCCGAGCCGCACCACGTCGCGACGGCGGTCGAGGTCGCGCACGGCAGTCTCGACCGCGTCGGACACGGACGGCGTGCCGCCGACGATGACGATCTGCGTCGGCTTGAGCCGGGTGATCTCTGCCAGCACCCCCGGCAGCGCCGAGCCGCGCGGCGTCAGCAGCACCGGCCCGCCCGCGTGCGCGGCCGCCGGCCCAGCGGCCAGGCCATCCGGGAAGTCCTCGCCGCTCGCGAGGTAGACGACCGGCGCGCCCGTCGGGAAGGCGCGGCGCGAGATCGCCACCGCGGTCGCGTAGCGGTCCGCCCCGGCGACCCGCTCTGCGCTCGGCAGCGGTTCGGTGGGGTCGCCGAACCAGTCGGTCCAGATGCGCCAGGTGTTGCGGTTGCCGTACGCGGAGCAGGCGTCGCCCGTGCCGTAGAGGTTCGCGAGCGCCGCGGCGTTCGGCTGGTAGGGCGTGTAGTTGTACAGCCCGGCCGTGGCGAGGTTGCGGATGAAGACGGGGCTCGACCCGCACTCCGGCTCGGTGTCAAAGCGCACCATGTTCACCACGCCGGCGCGATGGTTCCATCGCTCGGGATGCGCGGCATAGCGCTGGAACTGCCTGGCCCCGTAGTAGATCTGGTAGAAGAACCCGGCGACGCTCGCGTCGCACGGCGCGGTGTCGGGGCAGCCGAATCCGGTCGCCTTCTCGTAGCGCGACGCGTTCGGAGAGCGATGGGTGACGAGGCCCTGCTCCTTCTGCAGCAGCACCAGCAGATAGCGCTGGGAGATGTTGCAGGCCTCGCCGACGCGGGCGATGATGCTGGCGGCCGACTCGTCGGCGCGTCCCTCCATCGCCGCGCAGTAGGCGTCGGCGGCGATCGTCGGCGTCTTCTGGCTGTAGGTGTCGAGGCAGGTGTAGCCGGCGTTGCAACCGGGGTGCTTCGCGTCGATGAACGCCTGCACCTGCGCCGCCGTCATGGCCGAGCCGTCATAGAACTGCTCGTCGGAGACGAGGTGGCCGGCGTCGAAGTCGGCGGCGACCGCGGCCGTCGCCCTGCCCTCCGTGCCCGTCGGCGGGACGACCGTCAGCACGGTGCCGACGAGCGCAGCGAGGACTGCGGCGGCGACGAGACGGGGGCGGAGGCGCATCGGAGGACCGTTCAGTCGGGGAGGGTTCGCGCTCAGCCTATGCGCGCGATCGCCGCTCGGGCGAGGATCGTCCGGACGCGGTCGGCCGGATCCCGCCGCCGTGCACGCCGGTAGCGTTGGGCGCGTGACGCGCATCCAGCTGGTGGACGACCATGCGCTCGTGCGCGCGGGCCTCGAGGCGACGCGCGCGATCTGCACCGCCGACCGCCACGCCCCCGCGCTCACCGCCCTCACCGACCGCGAGCGCGAGACGCTGCTGCTGCTCGCCCGCGGGCGGTCGAACGCGGAGATCGCGCGCGAGCTCTTCGTCGGCGAGGCGACGGTGAAGACGCACGTGTCGAACGTGCTGCTGAAGCTGGGCATCCGCGACCGCATCCACGCCGTCATCTGGGCCTACGAGCACGCGGTCGTCGCGCCCGGCGGCTGACGTCGGGCCGCGCGCAGCGCGTCCCGGCGGGCGCGGCCGCGTGGTCGCGCTGACTCAGGCGCGCTCGACCCGCTGCGCGAGCGCCATGGCGTCGTGCGGGGCGTGCCCGTGGATGTCGTTGTCGAAGTAGACGTACACGTCGCGCGGCACGCCATCCGGCGTCGCCGTCCCGCTCGTCCATCCGCGGATGCGCTCGGCCCACGCGTCGAGCTCGTCGGGCGTGTAGCCGCTCGCATACAGCTCGCGC
Organism: Agrococcus sp.; assembly: GCA_031178105.1. Classification (GTDB taxonomy): domain Bacteria; phylum Actinomycetota; class Actinomycetes; order Actinomycetales; family Microbacteriaceae; genus Agrococcus. The sequence continues at coordinate 4,106 of JAPSJX010000009.1, forward strand.
GAGCCGTGCAACCGCACGTAGACGATGTCCGCCGTGACCTCGCCGAACGCCGGCCAGCGCTCTGCGGTGTCGGCCACGGTGAGCGCGACCCCGTGGCGCCGCAGCAGCTCGGCCGCGGCGGGATCCTCGAACGATCGCGCGCGCGGCTCGAGCGCATGCCGCAGCGGCACGTCGGCGCCCTCCTCGAGCCACGTGCGCCCCTGCATGCGCTCGTCGTGGCGCCGTGCGAGCTCGAGCGCCTCGCCGGTCGTACGCGGCAGCCCGGCGAGGAAGCGGTCGAGCACCTCCGTGTCGAGCTCCTCGCGCTCCGGCAGCTGCCACAGGATAGGGCCCAGCTTCGAGCCGAGCGCGAGCACGCCCGAGGCGAAGAAGTTCGCCATCCCGGCCTCGACGCCCCGCAGCCGCAGCATGTGGGTGATGTAGCGCGAGCCCTTCACCGCGAACACGAAGCCATCGGGCACGGCGTCGCGCCAGCGCTCGTAGCTCGCCGGGCGCTGCAGCGAGTAGAAGGAGCCGTTGAGCTCGAGCGTCGACATCCGCTCGCCGACGTGCTCGAGCTCGCGTCGCTGCGGCAGCCCGCGCGGGTAGAAGTCGCCGCGCCACTCGGCGTACCGCCAGCCCGAGATGCCGACGCGCGCCTGCCCGGCGCGTGCGGTCTCGGCCCGATCGTCCATGCGCCCACCTTCGCACCGGTGACCGGGAGCGCGCTCCGCGAAGGTCGTCGCGCGAGTGCGGATGTCGGTGGCACGCACTACCGTCGGCCCATGGAGCCAGACATCGAGGTGCACGCCGCCATCGAGGTGCACCCTGCGACGCCCGACCGCTTCGACGACCTCGCGGCGATCCTGGGCCCGCGCGACCCCGACGCGCCGGCATGCTGGTGCCTCAGCTATCGCGTGCCCGGTGGCGAGCTCAGCTCGCTCTCGGGCGCCGAGCGGCCGGCGCGGCTCCGGCGCTTCGCCGAGGAGGGCACGCCGCCCGGCGTCATCGCCTACGTCGGCGGAGCGCCGGCCGGCTGGTGCTCCGTGAGCCCGCGCTCGAGCCATCACCGGCTCACCCGCTCCCGCACGATCCCGTCCATCGACGACGTGCCCGTCTGGAGCGTCGTCTGCCTCGTCGTGCGTCCGGGCTTCCGCCGACAGGGGCTGGGTCACGCGCTCCTGGCCGGAGCGATCGACTTCGCCCGAAGCCGTCGCGCCCCCATGCTGGAGGCCTATCCGATCGAGTCCGGCGAGCCGCGCATCAGCACGGCGCTCGCCTACGTCGGCACGACGTCGCTCTTCGAGGCGGCCGGCTTCGAGCGGGTGGTCAAGACGTCGTCGAAGTCCGGCGGCAGGGAGCGGTGGCTCATGCGGCTGCCGCTCGACGCCGAGGCCGCACCCGAGCTCCCACGTGCTGGGCGTGGATGAGGACCGCGTGAGAGCGGATCGTCCCGGGCTACGGCGTCGCGGCCCAGCCTGACGGCGGCATGCGCTTCGTCGAGGCGCGGCACGAGGCGCGACCGCCGTCGCTACGCGTCGGGCACCGGCCGCGGCCGCCGCGTCAGCTCGAGGCGCACGAGCGGGAGCAGGTGGCGCGGCCACACCACCGCGGCGACCGCATCCTCCAGGGCGACGCCCAGGCCGATCACGTGCTCGTCGCCGATCTCGACGCAGGGCACCCATGCGCCGTCGATGAGGATGGCGCTGTCGATCGCATCGAGCGCTGAGGGCTCGTCGATGAAGGCGTCGGGCTCGTGCGGCGTGGGATCGCGCTCGTCGCGGAACGTGTTCCCGATCACGTTGCGCATGTGGAGCGCGAGCACGTCGGCGACCGACTCGCCGTCGCGCGGCACCACCGTCTGCACCGCCTCGTAGGCCGACGGGAAGCGCATCCACCGCATCCACTCGACGGTGGTCGAGGACAAGCGCGGCGAGGGATCCGCGAGCGCCGCCTCGACGTCGGGCGCGAGCTCGACGTGGTTCATCGGGTCGTCCAGGTCGTCGGGGTTCCACAGGATCGCGTACGAGATCGCCGCGGCCTCGAGCCGGAAGGGACCCCCGTCGCTGCTCGAGGCGATCGTGTTGACGCCGATCTCGCGGATGCTCGGCTGCGCCGTCAGCGTGGCGAGCCGCACCGGGAACGCGGCCGAGACCGCGTCGAGGGTCGGCGGGTCATCGAGCGGGCCGTCGGCGTCGGCGAAGTCCATGCCGCCAGCGTGGCCGATCGCTGCGCCCACCGCCACCGCCCTTTGGACTGGTCACGATCTGCGATCAGGAGCGCTCCGGATCCGTAGATCGTGACCAGTCCCTCGAGAGCGTCGGGCGGGAGGGTTGACAGCGGTCGGGTTGCGTGGTTCATTGGTCGAGTAATGAACCAACGGAGTGGCCGGGCAGTGCGACGGCACCGGTCGGCCGCTCCCGGATGTGCGCACATCCGGCCCCATCGACCGAAGGAAGCACGATGCTCGACGACAGCAAGCCGCTGTTCGTAGCAGTGGCCGAGCAGATCGAGGACGGGATCCTCGACGGCACGTACGCCGAGGAGGACCCCGTCCCCTCGACGAACGAGCTCGCCGCCTTCCTCCGCATCAACCCCGCGACCGCCGGCAAGGGCTTCAACCTGCTGGTGGATGCGGGAGTGCTCATCAAGAGGAGAGGGATCGGCATGTTCGTCGCCCCCGGCGCCCGCGAGGCGCTCCGGCAGCGCAGGAGGTCTGCGTTCCAGGACCAGTTCATCGCACCCCTGCTCCGCGAGGCAGCACAGCTCGGCATCACGGCCGAGGACCTCGCGGACATGATCACGAAGGAAGTCGCACGATGACCGCCATCGTCACGCAAGGCCTGTCCAAGCACTACCCCGAGGTGCGCGCCCTCGACGGCGTCAGCATCGAGCTCGAGGAGCACCGCATCCACGGCCTGCTCGGCCGCAACGGCGCCGGCAAGACCACGCTCATGCAGCTGCTCACCGGCCAGGTGTTCGCCACGGCCGGCAGCATGCAGGTGCTCGGTGCGAGCCCGGTCGAGAACGCCGACGTGCTCTCGCAGACGTGCTTCATCCAGGAGAGCCAGCGCTACCCCGACACGTTCCGCCCCATCGACGTGCTGCGCATCGCGGCCGGCGCCTACCCGAACTGGGAGCAGGCGCTCGCCGACCAGCTCGTCGACGACTTCCGGCTGCCGGTCAAGCGGACGATCAAGAAGCTCTCGCGCGGCCAGCTCTCGGCGATCGGCATCGTGATCGGGCTCGCGTCGCGGGCGCCGCTGACGTTCTTCGACGAGCCCTACCTCGGGCTCGACGCGGTCGCTCGCCGCATGTTCTACGACTACCTGCTCGCCGACTTCAGCCAGCACCCGCGCACGATCGTGCTCTCGACGCACCACATCGACGAGGTCGCGAACCTGCTCGAGCACGTCGTGATCCTCGACCAGGGCAGGGTGCTGCTCGACGCCGACACCGACGAGCTGCAGCACGCCGCCATCGGCGTCTCCGGTCGCGCGGCCGACGTGGATGCGTTCCTCGCCGGCCGCGAGGTGCTGGAGCGCACCGCGCTCGGCTCGCTCGCGAGCGCGACCGTCACCGCTCACGACGGCGACGAGCGCGCCGCCCGCGACGCGGGCCTCGACGTCAGCCCCGTCTCGCTGCAGGCGCTGTTCGTCCACCTCACCACAGCCAGTGCGGCCGGCGCCGCATCCCCCACCGCGCCCGCGACCGACGTCGCGACGAACTGAGAGGAGTCGTCATGCGCATCCGCAACGTCGTCCAGCTCCACACCGTCAACCGCCTGCAGGCCTTCGGCTGGCCGCTCGTCTTCATGGCGCTCTCGCTCGTCGTCGTGCTCATCATCGGCGCGCTCATCGTGCACGTGACCGCCGCGGGCGAGCCCGACGCGCGCGCGAGCATGAACCAGGGCATGCGATGGAACGGCGCGATCTTCGCGCTGCTGGGCCCGCTCATCGGCTTCGGCTTCACCGCGATGGGGCAGTACTTCCCGCTCGCGCTCGGCCTGGGCCTCACCCGCCGCGAGTTCGCGGCCGGCACGGCGCTCGTGTTCGTGGGCAACGCGGCCTTCTACGCGATCATCATCTCGATCGGCAAGGTCATCGAGCTCGCGACCGGGGGCTTCGGCCTCGGCATCCGCTTCTTCGATGTCGCCTACACCGGCTTCGGCGAGTGGTGGCAGACGCTCGTGCAGACCTTCCTGCTCATCCTGACCGTCATGCTCGTCGGCGCGGCGATCACGACCGCGTTCCACCGCTGGGGCCAGTCGTTCCTGTGGTCCTTCTGGATCGGGCTCGCACTCGTGGTGCTGGGCTTCGTCGCCGGGATGGTGCTGTCGGAGCCGTTCCGCGGCTTCGTCGGCGACCTCGGCACCATGGGCTGGCTGCCCTGGATGGGCGTCATCGCACTGATCGGCGCGATCGGCGCCGCGGTGTGGCTCGCGCTCGTCCGCCGCGCGCAGGCCCGCTAGGCGGCGCACGGCCGAGGGGCCCGCCCGCGCGTCGAGATCGACGTGCGGACGGGCCCCTTCGACGTGGAACCGCCGCCTGCGGCTCGCTGTCCCTACAGCGCCGTCTCGCCCTCCTCGTCGGCGGCGACGGCCTCCTCGTCCAGGCCGCTCGCGCCGGCGACCGGCGCTCCCGATCCGGCCAGCGGATCGTCGCTGCCGCCGCTCACGGGCCGGTCGGCGCCGAAGGGCGACGAGCCGTCGAGGCCCTCGTCGATCGCGTCCTGCGCCTCGGCCGCCACCTGCTGCTCGCCGCCGTCGTGCTCTGCGCCCGTGGTGCCGCCCGGCTGCAGCTCGTCGCCGGTCTGCGATGCGTCCGTCATCGGGTCTCCCTCCGCTGGGCGGACGGCGCCGGCCGGCGCCGCTGGATCCGCGAGCCGAGTCTTCTCCGGCAACCTGGAGCGCGACTGAGCGCGATCGCTCGACTCGTCAGCCCTTCACCGCCGCGAGGCGGTCGAGCGCCTCCTGCCGCTCGGCGGCGTGGTCGAGGATGCGCGCGGGATAGCCGCGGGCATGCCCGTCGGCGGCCTTCCACGGCTCGTGCACGGCGGCACCGGGGATGTGCCGCAGCTCCGGCACCCAGCGCCGCACGTACTCGCCGTCGGGGTCGTAGCGCTGCCCCTGCGCGACCGGGTTGAAGATCCGGAAGTACGGCGCCGCATCCGTGCCCGTGCCGGCCACCCACTGCCAGCCGTGGCTGTTGGAGGCGAGGTCGCCGTCGGCGAGCTGCGCTTGGAAGAACCGGGCGCCGTGCACCCACCACACGTGCAGGTCCTTCGTCAGGAAGCTGGCGGTCACCATCCGCACCCGGTTGTGCATCCAGCCCTGCGCGCGCAGCTGCCGCATGCCGGCGTCGACGAAGGGGAACCCGGTGCGCCCCTCGCACCACGCCTCGAAGCCTGCACCCGGCTCGTCGTAGGCCATGCCCCGCAGCTGGTCGCCGAAGTCGCGCCACGCCGAGCCGGGGTGGTGCCACAGCACATCGGCATAGAACTCGCGCCAGGCGAGCTCGGCCTGGAACCGCTTGAGCGACCGCTGCGCCGCCGTGCTGCGCTGCGGCGCGACGCGGTCGAGGTCGGCGAGCAGGGTGCGCGGATGCACCGTGCCGAGCTTCAGCGCGATCGAGAGCCGCGATGTGCCATCGAGGTCGGGGCGGCCGCGGTGCTCGTCGTAGCGGTCGATCGGTCCGTCGAGGAACGCCGCCCAGCGCTCGAGCGCGGTCTCCTCCGCCGCCCAGGACAGCTCCGCCTCCGTCTCGGGCACCGCCGGCAGCGGCAGGGTGTCGACACCCCTCGTCCAGCGCACCCGATCCGGCAGCTCGGCCGGCGCTCGCCAGCCGTGCTCGAGCCACGCGCGCGAGAACGGGGTGAAGACGCGGAACGGCGAGCCATCGGCCTTCCGCACCCGGCCGGGCGAGACGGCGTAGGGCGTGCCGTTCACGACGAGCGGCACGTCGAGCGCCTGCTCCACGCGGGCATCGCGCCGACGACCGCCGGGCGTCGACTCCCGCGAGATGTGCACCGCATCCGCCCCCGCCTCATCGACGAGCTCGCGCAGCACCTGCTCGGGCGCGCCCTCGCGCACGACGAGCGCGCCGTCGGTCGCCTCGTGCAGGGCGGCGAGCGCGGTCCGCAGGGCCGCGGCCCGCGCCGTGCCCGCGCGCACGAACGCCGGGTCGACGATGAACGCGGGCAGCACGTCGCCGGCCTCCGCGGCCGCGACGAGCGCCGGATGGTCGCGCACGCGGAGGTCGCGCCGGAACCACACGATCTGGGCACCCATGCGGGGCAGGCTACTGCCGTGCGCCGGACGGCCGGTGTGCGCTCAGCGGAGCGGCTCGGCGAGGTTCGCCGGAGGCTTCCCCTGCTCGATGCTCGAGGGATCGCTCGGCGTCAGCTCGCCACCATCCGTCTCGCGGTCGGCCCGCACACGCTCCTCCTCGGCGGACGCGGTGCCCGCCACCTGGCCGCCGTCGCCGGACGGCACCTCGTCCTGGCCCTGCGGCTCGTCCGCCTCGCCCGCCGGCCACTCCGCCGCGCCCAGGCTGTCGGCCGATGCTGGGATCGCGTCGTCCGGGAGCACCACTCCCGAGCCCTCGGTCGCGCCAGCCTGCTCGTTGTCGTCCGACATGCCCACTCCGATCGTCGCGCGGCGCCCGCGGCACCGCTGCTCGCACCAGCACTCTCGTCCCCCGACCTGGAATCCGACTGGACACCGCCTCGACGGCCGGGACCTCCGCGCCCTGCGAGGATGGACCCGTGCAGACGCTCCACGACGCGGATCGCCGCGGCTTCGCCTCCGACAACTACTCCGGCGTGCACCCCGAGGTGCTCGCCGCGATCGCGGCCGCGAACGGCGGCCACCAGACCGCCTACGGCGCGGACGACTACACCGCGCACCTGCAGGAGGTCGTCCGGCGCCACTTCGGCGAGCAGGCCGAGGCCTTCCCGGTCTTCAACGGCACCGGCGCCAACGTGCTCGCGCTGCAGTCGCTGCTGCCGCGCTGGGGCGCGGTCGTCGCGGCGAAGAGCGCGCACATCAACGTCGACGAGGGCGGCGCGCCCGAGCGCGTCGGCGGCATGAAGCTGCTCACGATGCCGACGCCCGACGGCAAGCTCACGCCGGAGCTCATCGACCTCGAGGCGTGGGGCTACGGCGACGAGCACCGCGCGCAGCCGCTCGCGGTGTCGATCACGCAGTCGACCGAGCTCGGCACCCTCTACACGCCCGACGAGATCCGAGCGATCGCCGACCACGCGCACGCGAAGGGCATGCTGCTGCACGTCGACGGCGCGCGCATCGCCAACGCGGCGGTCGCGCTCGACCAGCCGCTCCGGGCGTTCACGACGGATGCCGGCGTCGACATCCTCTCGCTCGGCGGAACGAAGAACGGCGCGATGGGCGCCGAGGCGGTCGTCGTGCTGTCGGAGCGCGCCGGGCACGGGCTCGTGTACCTGCGGAAGCTCAACATGCAGCTGGCGTCGAAGATGCGCTTCATCTCGGCACAGCTCGTCGCGCTCTTCGAAGGTGAGCTATGGCGCGAGAACGCGGTGCACGCGAACGCGATGGCGGCCCGGCTGCGCGCGGCGGTCGAGCAGCTGCCGGGCGTCTCGTTCGCCTACCCGACGCAGTCGAACGGCGTGTTCGCGCGCCTGCCGGAGGGCGTCGCCGATCTCGTGCGCGAGGCCTTCTTCTTCTACGACTGGGATGCCGCGGCGCGCGAGGTGCGCTGGATGTGCACCTGGGACACGACCGAGGCCGACGTGGATGCGCTCGCCGAGGCCGTGCGGGAGGCCGTCGGCGGCGAGCCCGTCGAGGCGGCCGAGCCGGACGAGCCGCTGCCGGCGGCGCCCTTCCCGCCCACCAGCTGAGCGCCCGCAGACACCATCGAGGCCCCGACGGTACTCCGCCGAGGCCCCGTGGCCGTGATGTCCTGCTGGCTCAGGAGCCGGACTGCGCCTCGCCCTGCACGCGGTCCTTCGCCTGCTGCGCGTCGTCCTTGACCTGGCCCGCGGCGCCCTGCGCCTCGTCCTTGACGTTGGACGTCGCCTCCTGCGCCGTCTCCTTGACCGACTGAGCCGCGTCCTGCGCGGGCTCCTTCAGGTGCTCGCCGGCCTCCTTCGCGAGATCCTTCGCCTCGTCCATGAGCGGCTGCGCGCTCTCCTTCACCTTGGCGGCGGCCTGCTTCTCGTGCTCGCTCGCGGGGATCAGCGACGCGATGAGCGCGCCGACGCCGAAGGCGATCAGACCGACCGCGAGCGGGTTGCCCTTCGCCTTCCGAGCGACGTTCTGCGCAGCGCCCTGCGCGCTGTCGCCGACACGGCCGACCGCGCCCTGTACGCTGCCGACGGCGCCGTGCACGCTGTCGCCCACGCTGCCGACGGCGCCGTGCACGCTGTCGCCCACGCGGCCGACGGCCCCGGAGTCGGACGAGTCGTCGCTGCCGAACAGGCGGTCCTTGACGTCACCGATCGCTGCCTTCGCGCGGGTCGTCTGGCGATCGACCATGCTGCTGGGCGACACCTTCTCGGCGAGCGCGTCCACGTCGCTGCTGACCTCGTTGCGCGTGCGGTCGATCCGCGCGCGGATCTCCTCGGGTGTCTCGTTCATCGGTTCTCCTCCTTGGTGTGCAATGCATCCGGGATGTGCTTGACGGAGTCGACCGTCTCGGGCATCGGCTCGACCTGCTTGAGCGCCTTGCGGCCCTTCAGGTAGAGCACGAGGGCGACGATGCCCCAGATGATGGCGACGATGATCGCCCCCCATCCGAGGTGGTCGAGCCAGCCGCCGATCAGGAACATCAGCGTGAGCGACAGGAACAGGACCGCGAGGTGACCGGCGTAGCCGGCGCCCCCGAGCAGCCCCGCGCTCTTGCCGGCACGCTTCGCCTGCTCGGTGGCCTCAGCCTTCGCGAGCGCGATCTCCTCGCGCATCAGCGTGGAGACGTTCTGCATCAGGTCGCCGACGATGTCGCCGATCGACTGCTGCGCCGCCCGACGCTCCGCGTCGTTGGTGGCCGCCGCGACGACCGGATCCTCGTGGGCGGCATGCGCGCCGTGCGCGCCGTGATCGGAGCTGCTCACAGCCCGCGCTCCTCCGTGGGACGCGTCCCGTAGATGGCGTCGTCCGCGACGGTGCCGGTCAGGGGCTCGTCGACCCATGCCCCCGTGTCGACAGCGGAGTGGCGCGGCGGCGTGGCGACGTAGCCCGCCGTGCCCGTGGTGCTGCCGTACGTCGGGCCGGTCGTGCCGCTGGCGGCGGCCCGCTCGTCCTTCGCGTCGGCGATCAGGCCGCTCGTGAGGCGGCCGACCAGCAGGCCGGCGACGCCCGCGACCGCGATGAAGGTCACCGGGTGACGGCGTGCATAGGTCTTGAGCTCGTCGAGCAGGTCGGCGGGCTCGCGCTCGCTGATCCAGCTGGCTGCAGCCTCGACGCGGCTGCCGACCTCGCCGATGATCTGCGCGGCGATGCCGTCGGTCGCGCCGTTGCCGGCGGCCATCGAGTTGAGGTCGTCGGCGATGGTGCGGATGCCGTCAGCCGCGCGGCCCTGCTGCGTCGACGCCTGCTCGCGCGCCTCCTGCAGCGTGGTGTCGAGCAGCTGGCGAGCCTGCTGCTTCGCCTCGGAGGCGACGTTGCGCGCCTCGTCCTTCGCCGTGCCTGCGACGCGGCCCGCGGCGTCCTTGGCGGACTCGCCGACGTTCGAGGCCTCCTCCTTGGCGGTGTCCTTCACGCCGGAGGTCTGGCCTGCGCCGGTCGACGGCGTCGGGATGGGGGGCACGGTGGTGCCCACTGCCGGCGTGCCCGCTGCCGGCACGGTCGGGCTGTCGAAGACTGCCTCGGCCTCGGGCGGGATCCCAGCGGGCCGACGGAGCGGGTCATTGGGCTGGTATGCGTCGGTCATGAGTCATCCAATCCTGTTGACGCGGGAGGGCTCTCCCGCTATTGCGACTCTGTACCCCGATCCTGAACGTTCCATCCAGACGCGGTGTGTGGCGCATCACCGGGGTGTGCGACGCTTCGTGTATGGGAGCGATCGGCACACCGGGCGGGTCGTCCGAGCGGCCCGCGGTCTTCTTCCGCGACGCGGCGGAGTTCCGATCGTGGCTCGAGGCGAACCACGAGACGGCCACCGAGCTGTGGATGGGCCTCAACGCCAAGCACGTGGAGCCGCGCGGGCTCACGTGGGCCGAGGCGGTCCCGGAGGCGCTCTGCTTCGGCTGGATCGACTCGCTCTCGCAGCGCATCGACGACGACGCCCGGCGGCAGCGATGGACGCCGCGCAAGGCCACGTCGAACTGGTCCGCCGTGAACGTCGCGCACGTCGAGCGGCTCACGGCCGAGGGGCGGATGCGCCCGGCGGGCATCGCGGCGTTCGAGGCGCGACGCGACGACCGCACCGCGATCTACGCCTACGAGACGCCGCCGGACGCGCTGCCGGCCGAGCTGCAGACGCACCTCGACGCGTCGCCCGCCGCGCGGGCGTTCCTCGACGCGGCGACCGAGAGCTACCGGCGCGGCGCGCTCGCGTGGGTGCTCGGCGCCAAGCGCGCCGATACGCGCGAGCAGCGGGCGCGGCAGCTCGCCGAGGACTCCGCCGCCGGTCGCCTGATCCCCCCGCAGCGCTACGGGGAGACCCCGAAGTGGGTGGAACGGGCTGCGGCCGCGGCGCGCGCCGCCGGCTGACGAGCCGGTGCCGATCGAGCCGGTGCCGATCGAGCCCGTGCCGATCGAGCCGGTGCCGATCGAGCCGACCGGCGCCCGGACGGCGCCCGGACGGCGCCTGCTGCGCCGAGAGCCCAGGGACGAGCGCTACTGCCCGAGGTAGCGCGCGAGGTTGGCGAGCGACGAGCCGAGGCCCACCTCGTGGTCGTCCTGCGCGATGCCGGGCGGCACATCCGTCGCCGAGACCGTGACGCGCGTGCCCGCCGCCACCGGCTCGAGCTGCCACGTCATGCGCATGTCGCCGCGGAAGCGCTGCTCGTCGGTCTGGAACGCGATCCGCTGGACCACCAACCGGCCGGGGATGAGCTCGACGAACGTGACGACGGACGCGTCGGAGTCGCCCGTCGTCTTCGTGTCGTCGGGGTGCTCGAAGCGCAGCACGGCGCGGAATCCCCCGCCCTCGCGAGCATCCATGTCCTCGATCGTGCCGGTCGTGCCCTCGGGCGGCAGCCACGCGGCCAGCGCCGCCGGGTCGAGCAGCGCCTGGTAGACGCGGTCCGGCGCCACACCGATCACCGTGCCGGCGCGATCCACGCGCGTGCCGGCCTCCGAGGCGTCCGCCGCGCCGACGCGGCCGCTCGCGATCGCCCGCACGGCCGCGGCGAGGCCCAGCGCCAGGTCGTCGAACGAGAGCGCCGACGTCGTGGGCGACGCATCCGTGTCGGTCTCGGCGCCGACCCCCGCGGTGCCGCTCGAGCGCACCGCGGGTACGTGCACGAAGCCGCCGGGCACCGCGAGCCCGGCGACGAGGTAGGCGACGTGGTTGCACAGGAAGCGGCCGGCGTCGGCGCTCGGATGGGCGGGCAGACCCACGGCGAGCATCGCGCCGGCGAGCGCGTCGGTGTCGAAGCCGGATTCGCGGCGCGCCGGCCCATCCGGATCGATCGGCGACTGCCGCGGCTGGTCGCCGGCGTTGTCGGGGATCCGGGCGTCGTCCTCGTTGACGCCCCAGCGCTCGGGCGTGATGGCCGCGCGGCCGCCTGCCTCGCCGACGGCGAGCACCGCATCCGGTCGGTGCTCCGCGACGAGCGCGTCGAGGGTCCTGCCCGCCGTCGCGAACGCGACCGGCAGCGTGCCGGTGACGAGCTCCACGCCAGGCTGCGGATCCGCCGACCAGGCCGCTTCGAGCCGGCGCACCGCCTCGAGGCTCGCGTTCTCGGCGTCGCCGCCGAACGGCTCGAATCCGGTCACGAGGATGCGCATGCCGTCCAGTCTGCCCCCGTCGGCGCCGCACCGCAGGTCGACCTCGGGCGGCAGGGTCGATGGGCGCAGCGGATGCGCCGGCACGGCAGGATGAGACCGTGACGATCGCAGGGCTCGACGTGGGCGGGACGAAGATCGCGGGGGTCGCCCTTCGCGCGCGCAGCAGCGACGGCGCCGCCCCCGCGTCCGCCTGGACCGAGGACGACGTGCTCGTGCGCACGCATCGCGCCCACCGCATCCACGGGCCCGGCGCGCTGCTCGACGCGCTCGAGGCGGCCGTGCGCGAGCTCGACGAGCGGCTCGTCGAGCAGGGCGATGCCCCGATCGAGGCGGTGGGGCTCGCGATCGCCGCGTGGCTGACGCGCGACCGCGAGGTCGTCACCTGGGCGGCGCATCTCGCGGTGCGCGACTTCGCCCTGCGGTCGGCGCTCGCCGACCGGCTGGGCATGCCGGTGGCGATCGACAACGACGCGAACGGCTACCTGCTCGGCGAGGCGGCCATGGGCGCGGCCGCGGCCGCGTCGTCGTCGATCCTGATCGCGCTCGGCACCGGTGTGGGTGGCGCGTACGTCGTCGGCGGGCAGCCGCTCATCGGTGCGCACGGGCTCGGGGGCGAGCTCGGGCACGTGACGGTGGACGAGCAGGGGCCGGTGTGCTCGTGCACCGCCCGCGGCTGCATCGAGGCGTACGCGGGCGGCAACGCGCTCGCGCGCGACGCGGCGGCGGTGCCCGCGGCGGTCGCCCTCGCACCCGGCGGGCGTGCCACCGCGGTGCACCTCGAGCGCGCGGCACGCGCCGGCGACGCGACCGCGCTCGCGGTGGTGGAGCGGGCCGGCTGGGCCGTGGCGGCAGGTCTCCGCAGGCTGCTGCCCGCCTTCGACCCGGAGGTGGTCGTGCTCGGCGGGCGCGTGATGCTCGAGTGCGCCGACCTGCTGCTGCCCGTCATCGAGCGGGAGCTGGCCGCGCACGCGCCCCTGCAGGGCGTGCCGCAGCCGCGGCGGCTCGAGCTCGCGCGGCTGGGCGGCCACGCCGCCGCGATCGGCGCTGCGGTGCTCGCCTCGCGCTGACCGCTCCCGCCCGACGCGTGCGGCGCTGACAGGATGCGGCACCGAGGTGCCGCCAGACGCTGCTTCGAGAGGGCAGGTCGGTACCGGAGACGCCCCGAGCGGATGCCTCGCTATGCACGAGATGGCCCCTCCCGGCGAGCGGGAGGGGCCATCTCGTGCCTCACGTGAGGGTCTGCGTGCGGATCAGCCCTGGGCGCGGCGCGAGCCGCGGCGCGGCGCGGCGTCGCGCGAGGCGCCGCCGCTCTGCAGCGAGCCGCCGCCGGTCGACGACCATGCGACCGAGGAGCCACCGCGAGGCGCGCCGCCCTGGCCGCGAGCGCCGCCCTGGCGCGCGGGCTGGCCCGAGCGGGCGCCGCCCTGGCCGCCGCGGCCACCGGCGCTCACGCCGGCACCCGGCTGCTTGACGTCGGGACGACCCGAGCGGTCCTTGCGGGGGCGCTCGGCGCGAGCCGCGCCGCCGCCCGCACCGTGCGCGCCGGAGCCGGCGACGCCCGCGCGGGGCTCACGACGACCGCGACCGCCGGAGCGCCCGCCGCCCTGCTGCTGCTGGATCTCGTTGCCCGAGCCCGGTCCGCCGGGGACCGGAGCCACGTGCGGCGCGTACGGTCCGACGAGCTCGTCGACCGCGTCCGACGACGCGATGACCATCTGCGGCTTCGCCGCGATGCCGGCCTTGCGCAGCAGCGACATCGTGTCGCCGCGCTGCGAGGGCATCATCACCGTGACGACGTCGCCCGCCGAGCCGGCGCGAGCCGTGCGGCCCGAGCGGTGCAGGTAGGCCTTGTGCTCCATGGGCGGGTCGACGTGGACCACGAGCTCGACGTTGTCGACGTGCACGCCGCGGGCGGCGACATCCGTCGCCACCAGCACGCGCACGGTGCCGTCGGAGAACTGCGCGAGGTTGCGGTCGCGGGCGTTCTGCGACAGGTTGCCGTGCAGGTCGACGGAGGGGATGCCGGACGCGGTGAGGTGCTTCGCCAGCTTCTTCGCCTGGTGCTTGGTGCGGGTGAAGAGGATGCGACGGCCCTGGCCGGACGCCAGGCGGCGCACGAGCAGGTTCTTGTCGTCGGCGCCGACCTCGAAGACGTGGTGCGTCATCGCGGCGACGGGCGAGTGCGCCTCGTCGACGGAGTGCATGACCTCGTTCGTGAGGAAGCGCTTGACGAGCTTGTCCACGCCGTTGTCGAGCGTGGCGGAGAACAGCAGGCGCTGACCGGAGCTCGGCGTCTTGTCGAGGATCTTCGTGACGACCGGCAGGAAGCCGAGGTCGGCCATGTGGTCGGCCTCGTCGATCACGGTCATCTCGATCGCCGAGAGGCTCGCGACGCCCTGGTTGATGAGGTCCTCGAGGCGGCCCGGGCACGCCACGACGATGTCGACGCCGGCGCGCAGCGCGGTCTCCTGCGGGCGCTGCGAGACGCCGCCGAAGATCGTGGTGACGGTGAGGCCTGCGGCCTTGGCGAGCGGCGCGATCTCGGCGGCGATCTGCGTCGCGAGCTCGCGGGTCGGGGCGAGCACGAGGCCGAGCGGAAGGCCCTTGCGGCGGCCGCCGCCGGCGAGCTCGCCGGAGAGGCGCGCGACCAGCGGGATCGAGAACGCGAGGGTCTTGCCCGAGCCCGTCTTGCCGCGGCCGAGCACGTCGCGACCGGCGAGCGTGTCGGGCAGGGTGTCGGCCTGGATCGGGAACGGGTTCGCGCGGTCCATGGCCTGGAGTGCGCTGACGAGCTTGGCGGGAACGCCGAGCTCGGCGAAGGTGATGGTGGTGTCAGTCAAAGCGTGCTCTTTCGTTGAGCGTGCGCGCGCATCCCGGCTCCCAGCACGGCGGACCGTGCGGGACGTGCAGTGGATGCGTCGACGCAGTTCGGCGAGCGCGACGGTGGTCGCGATCGTTCGCCGTGGAAGTTCGTCGACGCCCGGGCGAGCCGGGCGGAGAGAGGAGCGTTCTACGACGCTGGGAAGTGATTCCCCTGACGAGCCGGCTTCTGACGCCCTGCTCGCACAGTGCCCCCAGCCTAGCAGGGCAGTCAGACATCCCGCCAGGCCGGAGCGCGACGACGTGGCATGCGACGTGCCCCTGCCGCCGGAGCGCCCGACCGATCTGCGGTGCCGCGCGCACGCACGCTCGCCTGGGCGCCCCGCTCATCCGCGCTCGTTAGTGTCCCCTCATGCCCAACCCCCTGAAGGACGACGGCCTCCTGATCATGACCCGCGGCTACGACGCGGGCGCCGAGATCTGGAAGCGCGTGCGCCCGGGCGCCCGGGCGGCGCCGATGCGGGTGCTCGGCGAGGACGCGATCTTCGTCCGTGGCGCCGAGGGCGTGCGGCTCTTCTACGACGACGAGAGCGTGCGCCGGCATGGCGCGATGCCGTCGTTCATCCAGGAGACACTTTTCGGGCACGGCTCGGTGCACACCCTCGACGCCGCCGAGCACCGGCACCGCAAGGCGACGTTCCTCGGGCTCGCCTACGACGACGCGCAGGTGACGCGGCTCGAGCCGTTCCTGGAGCGCGAGTGGCAGCGCGAGCTCGACCACTGGCACGACGGCGGGGAGCGCACCGCCTACGACGCGGCGGTCGGCGCGATCGGCCGGGCGATGCAGGCCTGGGCGGGGCTGCCGGGCACGGCGGACGCGCGCACGCGATGGGCCCGTCGGCAGGCGCAGATCGTCGACGGCTTCGGCTCGCCGTACTCCCCCGAGTACCTGCTGACCATGCTCAATCGCGTCTGGTCGGATCGCCACGCTCGCGAGCTGATCGAGGCCGTCCGCATCGGCACGCTCGAGGCGACTGCCGGCACCGCGCTGCACGCCTGGGCCTGGCATCGCGACCGCGACGGCGAGCTGCTCGACGCGCGCCTCGCGGGCATCGAGCTGCAGAACTCCTTCCGACCGGCGATCGCGGTCGCGCGGTTCGTCGCGTTCGCGGCGAAGGCGCTCCACGAGCGACCCGAATGGCGCGCGCGCATCGCCGAGGAGGCCGCGGAGCGCGGCCGCCTCACCGACGGGCCGCTCGCGACCGCCTTCGCGCACGAGCTGCGACGCACCGTGCCGTTCGTGCCGATGCTGCCCGCCGAGGCGATCCGCGACATCGAGCTGGACGGACAGCGCGTCGACGCGGGCGGCAAGGTCTTCATCGACGTGCTCGGCACCGGTCTCGACGACGCGAGCTGGTCGACGCCCACGACGTTCGACCCGGAGCGCTTCGTCGGTGTCGACGATGTCGAATCGATCGAGGCGTTCGTGCCGCAGGGCGGCGGCCGGCCGAACGACGGCCACCGCTGCCCGGGCGAGAAGGTCACGCTGTCGACGCTCACGAGCGCGATCGCCGCGCTCAGCGACCCGCGGGTGACCATCTCCGGTGAGGGGCTCGAGGTGCCCCGGCGCCGGATGCCCACGAAGCCGTCGTCCGGTGGCCGCGTGCGCGCCGCATCCGCCCACGACGGCGCTGCCGCCGAGCGGAAGTGCCCGTTCCACTGAACCGGACCACGGAGCTCGGCGTCGACCGGGTCAGGGGCACAGGCGCCACGGGCGGCCCCTCGCCGGGGTGCTGCCCGCTCAGCGCACCTGCCGCCCGCGCCGGGCACGGAAGATCGCGCCCGACGTGACGTCGACCTCGAGCTCCTCGAGCGTGCGGCCGCGCGTCTCGGGCACCTGCGTGGCGATGAAGGCGAGGGCGGCGGCGCCCACGGCGGCGAACACGAAGAACGTGCCGGTGATGCCGGCCGCGTCGATGAGCGACGGGAACGCCAGCGCGAGCGCGCCGTTCGCGGTCCAGTGCGCGAACACGGCGATGCCGATGCCGAGCCCCCGCATGCGCAGCGGGAAGATCTCCGACAGGTAGACCCACGTCGCGACGTTGAGGAACGTCTGCATCGAGCCGACGAATGCGACGACGAGCGCCAGGATCACGAACGGGCGCCGCGGGTCGTCGGGCTGGAGCACGAGCGAGGCGACGCCGATGAGCACGTGGCAGACCGTCGTGAGCGCGAAGCCGGTGAGCAGCGTCCTGCGGCGGTCGAGGCGGTCCATCATCCACAGCGCGATCACGCCGCCGACGACGGCGATGATGCCCGGTGCCACGTTGGCGATGAGCGCGGCCGACTCCGAGAAGCCCGACTCCACGAGCACCGTCTGGCCGTAGTACATGATCGAGTTGATGCCGGTGAGCTGCTGGGCGACACCGACGCCGATCCCGACGAGCAGGATGCGCCGCAACCGCGGGCTGCCGGCCACCGCGAGCAGGCCCATCCTCGTGGTCGACTCGCGCGAGACGATGCGATCGACTGCCGCGAGCTCGGCGAGCGCCCGCTCGGGGGCGCGCACGCTCCGCAGCACCGCGAGAGCCCGCTCGTGCTCGCCGTGCTCGGCGAGCCACCGGGGCGACTCGGGCATGCGGAGCATCCCGACGAAGAGCGCGAGCGCGGGGAGTGCGCAGACCGCGAACATGATCCGCCAGACGCCGTCGATGTGTCCGAGCGCGCTGCCGATGATCGCGTTCACGGCGAACGCCGCGAGCTGCCCGGAGACGATCGCGAGCTCGTTGCGCCCCGAGATGGAGCCGCGGATCTCGAAGGGCGCCAGCTCGGCGAGGTAGACGGGCACGACGGTCGAGGCACCGCCCACCGCGAGGCCGAGCAGGATCCGACCCGCGACGAGCACCCCGAACCCCGGTGCGGCGACGAGCACGACGGTGCCGAGGATGAAGAGGACCGCGAGTGCGACGATCAGCCTGCGGCGGCCGAAGCGATCCGAGAGCCGGCCACCCACGAGCGCACCGACCGCCGCCGCGAACACGAGCGAGCTCGTGACGATCCCCTCCGTGAGGGGGTCGAGCCCGAGCTCGGCGCTCATCGGCCGCAGCGCACCGTTGATGACGCCGGTGTCGTAGCCGAACAGCAGCCCACCGAAGCAGGCGACGATCGAGATGACTCCCAGGCGACGACCGTGCGGACCGGGCGTCAGCGGCGGCAGGCTCGGCTCGGTTCGGTGGGGACGCGATGCGACAGCCACGGGTGGTCCTCCGATTCCGTGCACGATCGCACCGAACGATCATGCCCTGCGCGCCGCTCTCCGGCGGCGCCGGAGGCACTCGCGGCGACCTCGATCTGCCGCGACAC
Organism: Agrococcus sp.; assembly: GCA_031178105.1. Taxonomy (GTDB): domain Bacteria; phylum Actinomycetota; class Actinomycetes; order Actinomycetales; family Microbacteriaceae; genus Agrococcus. The sequence continues at coordinate 22,200 of JAPSJX010000009.1, forward strand.
CCCCCTCGACCAGCCCGCGTGCCAGGCGTATCGTGCGGCCATCGACGACCGATGCCCGCTCGTCGAACGTGCGAAGGAGCAAGGAGATGACCGACACGATCTCGCGCGCGGTGGAGAGCTTCACCGCCGATCCGCAGTCGGGACGCGTCTCGCCGCAGGCGGTCGCGACCCTCGAGAACGGGCGGGCCCGGGTCAGATCCGGACCCTTCGACTGGGAGGCCGACCTGCCGACGGTCATCGGCGGCGGCAACCAGGCGCCCACCCCCATCGCGTACCTGCTCGGCTCGCTCGCGGCCTGCGCAGTCGTGCTGGTGGCCGACGCGCTCGGGCCGCAGCACGGCGTCGAGATCGACAGCATCACCGCGACCGCGAGCTGCTCCGCCGATCTGGCTGCGCTCGTCGGCGTGGAGGGCGCCGACGGGCGGCTCCAGGGCGTGCGGCTCGACGTCGTGATCGCCTCGTCCGCCGATGCGGACACCGTCGCGGCGCTGCAGCAGGAGTGGCGCCGCCGGTGCCCGGTCTACCTGGCGCTGCTCGAGCCGAACCAGCTCTCGGTCTCGTTCGGGGCCGCCGACCCGAGCTGAGCGCGCCGTCGACCCGACGCCCGCTAGCGGTCGTCGAGCGCCTCGCCCTCGACGACGCCGTCGGCGTCGTCGAGGTCCGGATCGGCGTCGAACGACCACTGCGCGGGGCGCTCCGCCCCCTGCGCCCCGACCCACAGGCCCGAGCCGCCCGGCTGCACGTCGACGACGACGGTGTCGCCGTCGCGCACCTCGCCGGCGAGCAGGGCCCGCGCGAGGCGGTCGTCGATCTCGCGCTGCATGAGCCTGCGCAACGGCCTCGCGCCGTACATCGGGTCGTAGCCGCGCTCCCCCAGCCACTGCCGGGCGGCCTCCGTGACCTCGACGACGAGCCGGCGCTCGCGCAGCCGTCGGTCGAGACCGAGCACCTGGATGCCGACGATCGAGCCGAGCTCCTCCATCGAGAGCGCGTCGAAGATCACGATGTCGTCGAGGCGGTTCACGAACTCGGGCTTGAAGGCCGCGCGCACCGCGCCCATCACCTCGTCGCGCGCCGCTGCCGGCGCCACCGTCGGGTCGGTCAGGTAGGCGGAGCCGAGGTTGGAGGTGAGGATGAGGATGGTGTTGCGGAAGTCGACCGTGCGTCCCTGGCCGTCGGTGAGCCGGCCGTCGTCGAGCACCTGCAGCAGCAGGTCGAAGACCTCGGGATGCGCCTTCTCGACCTCGTCCATGAGGATCACCGAGTAGGGGCGGCGGCGCACCGCCTCGGTGAGCTGGCCGCCCTGCTCGTAGCCGACGTAGCCGGGAGGGGCGCCCACGAGGCGGGCGACCGAGTGCTTCTCGCCGTACTCCGACATGTCGATGCGCACGAGCGCCTTCTCGTCGTCGAAGAGCAGCTCGGCGAGCGCCTTCGCGAGCTCGGTCTTGCCGACGCCGGTGGGTCCGAGGAAGAGGAACGAACCGGTCGGCTTGTCGGGATCCGAGACGCCCGCGCGGGTGCGGCGCACCGCATCCGCGACCGCCGAGACGGCCTCGCGCTGCCCGACCACCCGGTGCCCGAGCTCGTCCTCGAGCGCGAGCAGCTTCTCGGTCTCGCCCTGCAGGAGCCGCCCGACCGGGATGCCTGTCCACGCCGCGACGACGGCCGCGATGTCGTCCGCGGTCACCTGGTCGCCCACCATCCGCTCGCCCGCCTCGGCGGCGGTGGCCTCGGCCTGCTTGAGCTGCGCCTCCACCTGCGGGATCTCGCCGTAGAGCAGCCGCGACGCGCGCTCGAGGTCGCCCTCGCGCTGCGCGCGCTCCGCGCGGATGCGCAGCTCGTCGAGCTGCCCGCGCAGGCCGCCGATGCGGTTGAGGCTCGCACGCTCGGTCTGCCAGCGGGCGTCGAGCTCCGACAGCTCGGCGCGGTGGGTCGCGAGGGTCTCCTCGAGCGCCGCGAGGCGCTCCTTCGAGGCGTCGTCGCGCTCGCGCTTGAGCGCGAGCCGCTCGATCTCCATGCGGTCGACCGTGCGGCGGGGCGTATACATCTCGGTGGGGGGCCGGTCGATCTCCATGCGCAGCCGGCTCGCCGCCTCGTCGATGAGGTCGATCGCCTTGTCGGGCAGCTGCCGGGCGGTGATGTAGCGGTTCGAGAGGGATGCGGCGGCGACGAGCGCGCTGTCGGCGATCGTCACCTTGTGGTGCGCCTCGTACCGCTCCTTGAGGCCGCGGAGGATCGCGACGGTGTCCTCGACGCTCGGCTCACCCACGTAGACCTGCTGGAAGCGGCGCTCCATGGCCGCGTCCTTCTCGACGAACTCGCGGTACTCGTCGAGCGTCGTCGCGCCGATGAGCCGCAGCTCGCCGCGGGCGAGCATCGGCTTGAGCATGTTGCTCGCGCCCTGGCTGCCCTCGGCCGCGCCGGCGCCCATGATGATGTGGAGCTCGTCGATGAACGTGACGATGCGGCCCTCGGCCTTCGCGATCTCGGCGAGCACGTTCTTCATGCGCTCCTCGAAGTCGCCGCGGTACTTGCTGCCCGCGATCATCGCGTTGACGTCGAGCGAGACCAGCGACTTGCCCTTCAGGCTCTCGGGCACGTCGCCCGCCACGATGCGCTGCGCGAGGCCCTCGACGACGGCCGTCTTGCCGACGCCGGGCTCGCCGATGAGCACCGGGTTGTTCTTCGTACGGCGCGAGAGCACCTGGCTGATGCGGCGGATCTCGGCGTCGCGTCCGATCACGGGGTCGAGCCTGCCGGCGCGGGCGATCTCCGTCAGGTCGGTGCCGAACTGCTCGAGCGCCGACCGCTGGTCGTCCTGACCGGGCATCATGCCGCCCATCCGTGCCATGGAATCCCCCATCCGATCAAACTTGAGTGCTGATGGCTCAAGTTTACTCGCGATGCTGGACGTTGGCTAGATGTCGAGCGATGCCTGCCCGGTCGGTCGCCGCGCGAGCGCCATGAGCCACTCCGGATGCGCCGGGGCCACGAAGCCCAGGCGCTCGTAGACCGCGTGCGCGTCCTGGGTCGCGAGCATGACGCGGAGGAGGTCCATCGGCTCGAGCGTCTCGAGCACCGCCCGCACGAGCGCCGATCCCACGCCGCGACCGCGCGCCTCGGGCGCGACGTAGACGTCGCAGAGCCACGCGAAGGTCGCGCGGTCGGTGATGACGCGCGCGTAGCCGACGAGCTCGCCGTCGTCGGTCAGCGCGCCGAAGCTCAGCGAGCCGCGCGCGGCTGCCTCGACCTTCTCCCGCGACCGGCCGAGCGCCCAGTAGGCGTCGGTCGAGAGCCAGCGGTGGACGACGTCGAGGTCGATGCGCGCGAGATCATCGGTGATGGAGATCGGGGACATGCGCGAAGGCTAACCGGACCGAGCGCGGCTCCAGAGGCGGCAGGACCGCCCGGCTACGCTCGCGGTGAGCGCGGCGCACGTCCAAGCCGCCCGAGTCAGGAGCGCGCATGCCGACCAGCCCGACCGCGGCCTCCCCCATCCGCCGCGTCGTGCTCGTCGGGCGAGCGCTGACCGCGCTGGCGATCCTCGCGGCGGTGATCGGCCAGCTCATCACCTCCGTCGCGTTCTGGACCGCCCGCGGCGATGCGTCGATCCCGCTCGACCTGCTGAACTTCTTCAGCTTCTTCACGATCGAGTCGAACATCCTCGCAATGATCGTGCTCGCGGTGCTCGTCGCCGCGCAGCTCGGACGGCCACGGATCGGTCGCCGGTTCGACGTGCTGCTGCTGTGCGTCTCGACGTACATGGTCGTGACGGGCATCGTCTACAACACGCTGCTGCGCGGCATCGAGCTGCCGCAGGGCGCGACGCTCGGCTGGTCGAACGAGGTGCTGCACCTCATCGCGCCGCTGTGGCTGCTCGTCGACTGGCTGCTCACCTCGGGCAAGCGTCAGGTGCGCTTCGCCGATCTGGCCATCGTCGCGATCTTCCCGGTCGTCTGGCTCGGCTACACGCTGCTGCGCGGTCCGGGCGCGCTCGACCAGGCCACCGGCCGTGACTGGTGGTACCCGTACCCGTTCCTCGATCCGGCCACCCACGCGAACGGCTACGCCGGCGTGGCGGTCATGGGGTTCATCATCGCGGCGACGGTGCTGCTCGCCGCGGCCGCCCTCGTGGCCGTCGCTCGCTGGCGCGCGCGGACCCCGGCGCCGCAGGCCGTGGAGGCCGGCCGCGCGTAGCCGCCGCCGACCGTGGTAGACACGGCGCGTGTCGGCTGGGACGTCGCTCGAGGACGGCAGGCGCAGCACGCGCGCCCGCCTCGCGGGCGTGAGCGCGCTCCTGGGCGCGCCGCTCGTGGCCGATGCGACGGCGCGCACCCTCGTGCTCTCGCTCAGCCGGCGCTCCCGCATGACGCGCACGACCCGACCGGGCGGTTCTCGAAGTCGTTCTACCCGAACCACCTGACGAAGCACGAGACGCTCGCCGTCGTCGAGCATCCCCCGGGGGACGGCGATCCGCTCCCGATCGGCAACCGGTAGGGCCGGCTGCGCGAGCGCACCCCTGCGCCCGACTACGCTCACCATGGCTGGGCGGGAGCGACTGCTCGAGCTCCGAGCCGCGAGCGTCAGGAGCGCCGATGCAGAGCATCCCGACCACCGTGTCGCTCGTCCGCCGTGTGCTGCTCGTCGGCCGCGCGATCGTCGCGGTCGCCATCCTCGCCGCGGTCATCGGCCAGCTCTCCACGAGCATCGCGTTCTGGACCGCCCGCGGCGACGCGTCGATCCCGCTCGACGTGCTGAACTTCTTCAGCTTCTTCACGATCCAGTCGAACCTCATGACGATGCTGGCGCTCGGTGCGCTCGTCGTCGCGCAGCTGCGACGGCGCAGGGTCGGCCGTCTGCTCGACGTCGTGCTCCTGTCCATGACGACGTACATGGTCGTGATGGGCCTCGTCTACAGCACGCTGCTGCGCGGCGTCGAGCTGCAGCAGGGGGCGACGCTGGGCTGGGCGAACGAGGTGCTGCACCACATCGCGCCGCTGTGGATGCTCATCGATTGGATCCTCAGCGGGCGGAAGCGGGCCGTGCGCTACCGCGACCTCGGCATCGTCGTGCTCTTCCCCGTGGCGTGGCTCGCGTACACGCTGGCACGCGGGCCCGTCACGCCCAACCAGGTCAACGGCCTGGGCTGGTGGTACCCGTATCCGTTCCTGGATCCGGCGATCCACATGAGCGGCTACGCGGGTGTCGCGATCGTGTGCATGGTGATCGCTGCGGTCGTCCTGCTCAGTTCGGGGGTGCTGATCGCCTACGCACGCTGGCGGGGGCGCGCATGGGGCAGACTCGTGTGACCATGCGCGCACTCCACACGACGCGGCTCGGCGATCGGGGCTCCCCCGTCGCCTTCTGCCACGGCCTCTTCGGGCAGGGCAAGAACTGGACGCAGATCGCGAAGTCGCTCGCCGACCGGCATCGCGTGACGCTCGTCGACATGCCGAACCACGGCCGGTCCCCCTGGACGGAGCAGTTCGACTACGCCGAGATGGCGGATGCCGTGGCCGGACTCATCGACGAGCCTGTCGCGCTCGTGGGGCACTCGATGGGCGGCAAGGCGGCCATGCTGGCGGCGCTCCGCCACCCGGGCCGCGTGGAGCGGCTGTGCGTCGTGGACGTCGCGCCCGTCTCCTACCGCGGCAGCGACGAGTTCCGCGGCTTCATCGACGCGATGCTCGGCATGGACCTCGAGTCGATCGAGTCGCGGGCGGACGCGGACGCGGCGCTCGCGCCCGCCGTGCCTGACCCGGGCGTGCGCGGCTTCCTGCTGCAGAACCTCCGCCGCGAGGGGGACGCGTGGCGCTGGCTGCCGAACCTCGAGCTGCTGCGGAGCGACCTCGACGAGCTGCGCTCATGGCCTGAGACCGACGCGGTCTACGAGGGGCCGGTGCTGTGGATCGCGGGCGCCGACTCGGACTACGTGCGCGACGAGCATCGCGAGGCGATGGAGGCGCGGTTCCCGCGCGCGCGGCGCGTGACGGTCAAGGGCGCGGGGCACTGGGTGCACGCGGCCCAGCCGGCCGTCGTCGCGGGGCTGCTCGACCGCTTCCTCGAGGCCTGAACCAGTTCGGAGGCCCACCGATGACGGTGGGCCTCCGAGCTTCAGGGTCGGCCGGTTCAGCGCTCGACGGCGAGCACCGTGAGATCGTCAGCGAGGTCGATGTCGGTGTCGTCGCCGTCGATCGCGACCTCCACCTCGTACCGCACCTCGTCGTCCTCGGACTCGATCGACCGCACGCTGCCGCCGCCCGCCGCTGCCACTGCGGCATCCACGATGGCGGGGATCCGCGCGGTGTCGAGCGCGAGGTCGCTCGACCGGTCGTCGTGGTCGTCCTCGCGGACGAGGGCATCGCCGGAGACGGGCACGCGCACGTCGAGCTCGCTGCCGTCGTCGAGGCGCACGTCGACGTGCCACCCGCCGCCCTCGACCTCGATGCTCGTGGCCGAGCCGCCGCCGGCCGCCGCGATCGCGGTCTCGATCGCGGCGACGAGGTCGGGAGCCTCTGACGACGCTGCGCCTGCGCCCGATGCGTGGCCGGAGCCGGGACCCTCGCCGCGGCCGTCATCGTCGTGGCCGCGTCCATCGCGGTCACCACCCCGGTCGTCACCGGGCTCGACCGAGGCGCCGGGGGCCCGGTTCGCACCCGGGCCGTCGGTCGCACCCGGGTCGTCGGTCGCACCCGGCGCCGTCGGGGCCGGCGCGGACGCGAGCGGCGCCGACGACGAGGACGACGAGGGGTCGCCGCCGTCGTCGTCGACGGCGTCTGCGATCGTCATGCCCACGCCTGCGACCGCGAGCACCGTGAGCGCGGCGGCCGAGCCGATCAGCACGGGCTTGAGGATGCCGCGGCTGCGCTGGGCGGCGGCCGCGGGCACGGGCTCGTGCACGCGCGTCGTGGCGTCGTCCGGTGCATCGGCGCGCGCGGGGTCGCCGGCAGCGGGGTCCCGGGGAAGCGGGTCGTTCGCACCGACGTGGTCGGTCCGGCCGTGATCGGCCGGACCGTCGCCGGCCGGGTCGTAGGGCGGCTGGGGATCGCGGGGGGTCTGCTCGTTCATGGCCATCACCTTGCTCGACGAGTGCTGACGCGGGTCTGAACGATGCTGAACGATGCTTCAGGATCGATCGGTCGCGGCGGGGAGCTCGAGCACGAAGCGCGCGCCGCCCGAGGGCGAGCCGGTGATCCACGCGTCGCCGCCGTGCGCTCTCGCGACCTCGCGGACGATGGCGAGGCCGAGGCCGGAGCCGCCGTCGTCGCGCGCCCGCGCCTCGTCGAGCCGCACGAAGCGCTCGAAGACGCGCTCCTGCTCCGAGTCGGGCACGCCCGCGCCGTCATCGTCCACCCAGAGCAGCGCGCGCCCGTCGCGCACGACCGAGCCGAGCGCGATGCCGTCGCGCGCGTGCCGGAGCGCGTTGTCGACGAGGTTGCGGAGCGCGCGGGCGAGCAGCCTGGCATCGCCTACGACCGGCGCGACGCGCACGGCCACGCCGTCTGCCGCGCGCCCGAGGGCGCGCACGCGCTCGACCTCCGCGAGCGCGAGATCGTCGAGGTCGACCGGTCGCCGCTGGCCCGCCTCGTGCTCGTCGAGCCGCGCGAGCAGCAGCAGTCCCTCGACGATGCCGTGCATCCGCTCCCCCTCCTCGAGCACGACGTCGGCGAGCTCGCCGGGCGCGGTCGAGCCGGGATGCGCGCGCAAGAGCTCCGCGAACTGACGCATAGAGGCGAGCGGCGACCGCAGCTCGTGCGACGCGTCGGCGACGAACCGGCGTCGCGCTCGCGCGCCCTCCTCGACGCGGGCGAGCATCCGGTTCATGGTCGCGGCGAGTCGGTCGACCTCGTCGTCGCGGCCGCTCGTGGGGACCCGGCGGTCGAGCGCTGACGCGTCGATGGCGTCGACCTGGGCGCGCATCCGGTCGACCGGCGCGAGGGCGCGGCCGACGACGATCCACACGACGGTGCCGACGAGCACGATCGCGAGCGGCACGGCGGTCATGAGCAGCGAGGTCGCGAGCCGCACGGCGTCGTCGATGGCGGCGGTCGAGCGTGCCACCACGAGCGTGCCGGCGGTGACCTCCTCCGCGATCACGACGTAGCGCTCGCCCTCGAGCGTGACCTCGAGCGGTCCCGTCGCGCTCGGCTCGGCTGCTGCCGGCCCGCTCCCCGTCGGCACCGGCACCGCCGCAGCCCGGTCGTCGTTCACGACGACGCCCGTGTCGGAGCGCAGCGCCACGAGCACGTCGTCGTCGCGCTGCACGAGCGCCGCGGTCTGGATCGTGCCCGCGTCGACGCCGTCGGCGAGCGCCGCGAGCTCGTCGCCGAGCTGCTCGGCGACCGACGCGGTGAGCAGCCGATCGAGCGACCACACGAAGCCGACGGCGCCGAGACCCAGCGCGAGCGCGACGACCGCGAGCGCCGCAGCCGTGATGCGGAGGCGGATGGACGCGCCGCCGGGTGCTCGGCGGGTCGGGTCAGCCACCGTCCGCCGCCAACCGGTACCCGGCGCCGCGCACCGTCTGGATCGCATCCCTCCCGAACGGCCGGTCGACCTTGCGCCGGATCCTGCCGACGTAGACCTCGACGATGTTCGGGTCGCCCTCGAAGTCCTCGGACCACACGTCGTCGAGCAGCTCGCCCTTCATCACGGCCTCGCCCCGGCGACGCATGAGCAGCTCGAGCACCGCGAGCTCGCGCGCCGTGAGCTCGACCTCGGTCTCGCCGCGGTGCACCGTGCGCGCGGCCGGGTCGAGCCGCAGGTCGCCCGCCTCGAGCACGACAGGCCGCTCGCGCGCCCCGCGACGCACGAGCGCGCGGATGCGCGCCACCAGCACCGGGAACGAGAAGGGTTTGGTGAGCCAGTCGTCGCCGCCCGTGTCGAGGCCCTCGACCTCGTCCCACTCGCCGTCCTTCGCCGTGAGGAAGAGCACCGGCGTCCAGTTGCCCTCCGCACGCATCGTCTGGCAGACGCGATAGCCGCTCATGCCGGGCATCATGACGTCGAGCAGCACGACGTCGTAGGCGAACTCCCGCACGCGCCAGAGCCCGTCGACGCCGTCGTGGGCGACGTCGACCGTCATGCCCTCGGCGCGGAGGCCACGCTGGACGCCGTCGGCGAGCCGCACCTCGTCATCGACCAGGAGCACCCGCATGCGTCGAGCATGCCGCCTCGGCGCTGACGCGCCGCTGAACGACGCCGAGCGACCCGACCGGGTCCGCCGATCTGGGAAGATGGAGCCCATGCCTGCCGTCGCCGAGCCCCTCGCGCGCGTCGTGCTCATCGGCGGCGCATCGGGCTCGGGCAAGTCGCGCATCGCGGAGCACTCGGGGCTGCCGGTCCTGCGGCTCGACGACTTCTACCGCGAGGGCGACGACCCGGCGCTGCCTCGGCTCGCGACGGGCGAGGTCGACTGGGACCACCCGGGCTCGTGGCACCTCGACCGGGCGGCGGACGCCCTCGAGCAGCTCGCCCGCACCGGTCGCACGAGCGCACCGGTCTACGACATCTCGCGCAGCGCGACCGTCGGCAGCCGCGACGTCACGCTCGACGGAGCGGCGCTGTTCGTCGCCGAGGGCGTCTTCGTCGGCGAGGTGGTGGCCGAGGCGCAGCGCCGCGGCATCCTCGCCGACGCGCTCTGCGTGCACCGATCGCGCTGGGTCACGATGGCGCTGCGGCTCGTGCGCGACCTCCGCGAGCGCCGCAAGAGCCCCGCGTTCCTCGTGCGGCGCGGCGCGCTGCTCGCGCGCCGAGAGCCGGTGATCGTCGCGCGGCTGACCGACGCCGGATGCCGGCCCGTGCGGGTCCGAGCGGCCCGCCGCATGCTCGCGCGGGCCTCGGCGCGCGCCTGACCCTCCGGTCGGGGATCCCTAGCCCTCGACCATGACCTCCTTGCCGTCGACGATCGCGTACGTCGCGGTGCGGAACGGCGCCGGGGTGAGCGTCAGCGCGACGGCGCCGCTCCCGGCGACACGCACATCCGTCACCTCGAACCCCGACGGCTGCGCGACGTCGTCGAAGAGCCGCTTGCCCGGTCCGACGATCGCCGGGAAGACGATGAGCCGGAGCTCGTCGAGCAGGCCCTCGGCGATGAGCGTCTGCAGCAGCTGCCACGACCCGTGCACCTGCAGCTCGCCGTCCCCGGTCGCCTTCAGGGCGCGGATGCGCTCGACGACGTGGTCGGCGATGACGGACTCCGTGCCGCTCCAGGTCGCACCCTCCTGCCCGAGCGTCGTCGAGACGACATGCTTCGGCGCGGTGTTGAGGCGCTGCGCGACCGGGTCCGCGGGGTCGGTCACCTGCGGCCAGTAGTCGGCCATCATGCCGTAGGTGACGCGACCGAACAGCAGCGCGTCGGTCGTGGTGAACCAGCCGCTGACGACCTCGCCGACGGTCTCGTCGAAGGCCGGGGCCACCCACCCGCCGTACCGGAAGCCGCCGGAGGTGTCCTCGTCGGCGCCACCGGGGCCCTGCATGACGCCGTCGAGCGTCATGAACTCGTGCGCGATCAGCCGCATGGCCGCCTCCTCGGACCGGGCGCGGCGGCGTCCGTGCTCGCCGCGATGCCGACGAGCATGCGGTGCTCGTGGAGGCTTCGCAAGAGGTCAGATCGAGCCGTGAGATCGCTGAGAACCGCTGGCACTCTCGGAGGCTGAGTGCTAATCTGGCGCTGCTCCGCGGGGCACGCCCCGAGGGGCTCGCCACAGACACCGGGGACCGTCGCACGGGGCGACGGCCCGAATCTGAGGAGGTGGTTGTCAATGGCACTGACCTTCGACCCGTTCCGCGAGATGGACCGGATGGCCGCCCGCCTGCTCACCAGCGGAGGCACCGAGCGCTCGTCGAGCTGGATGCCGATGGATCTCTACCGCGCCGGCGATCACTACATCGTGAACGTCGACCTGCCGGGCGTGGACCCCGGCTCGATCGACCTCGACGTCGACGCGAACACGCTCACCATCCAGGCCGAGCGGACGATCGGCTCCGCCGACGGAGCGCAGTGGCTCGCGCAGGAGCGGCCCGCCGGTCGCTACATGCGCCAGCTCGGACTCGGGAACGACGTCGACCTCGAGCGCATCGAGGCGAACTACGAGCACGGCGTGCTCATGCTGACGATCCCGGTCGCCGAGCGCGCGAAGCCGCGCAAGATCTCGGTCGAGCAGCGCTCCAGCCAGTCGCAGCTCTCGAGCGGCTCCGAGACCGCCGGTTCGGAGTCGAGCGACCGCTCGACGGCGACGGCCTGACCGAATACACCAGCGCCCCTCCGCGGAGGGGCGCTGCTGCGTCTGCGGGCGGCCGACCGTGACAAGCCGAGCGCGCACGCATAGGATGCCGCCACAGTCCTCCCGTCCGCGCGGGCCTCCCGAGCGGACCACGCTTCGGTCGGCTGCGGCGCCCGCCGTCGCGCACCACGGCCCGGCGCGCCGACCGCCCTCGTCCGAAGGGTCGGTCCTCGGTCGTCCCCGCTTCGACGAGCGGTGTTCAACGCTCGTGCGAGGCCCGACACGGAGGCTGCCGTGCACATCTCCATCGTGGTCACATCTCCCATCCACGTCGGGCCGCTCCGCGCCATCGTCCGCGGGACGCGCGCGAGCGGACAGGATGGCCGCCCCCCGTTCACCGCTGAAGCGCTCGTCGACGAGGGCCGGGCAGGCTTCGACCTCGAGCCGGGCGCGATCGTCACCGACGTCGAGGTCGTGCGCGCCGACGGCGTGGTGGTCGCGACTCGCTCCGTGAAGCAGCACGAGCAGCAGGACGGGACGATCGAGGTCGAGATCTCGGCGACAGCAGGGACCGCCGACGGCCTCGTCGCGCGAGCGCCGCGAACGGTCCGCGCCTCGGTCATCGACCATCGGGCGATCGGTATCCCCGACGTCGAGGTGGTCGCGACCATCGACGACACCGAGATCGGCCGCGTCCGGACGGACGAGACCGGTTCCTGGGCGCTGCAGCTGCCGGCGAGACCGGTCACGCTCCGGATCCGGGCAGAGGAGTACGACGACTCGTTCGTGCTCGAGACGGGTGAGCCGGTGCCCACCGTGCGCCTCGAGCACCTCGTCGTGGTCGATGATCCCGACGCGGAAGCCGCCCTGCCACCGAGGCCGCGGGACGCGAAGACGTGGGCGACGAGCGACGGCGTCAGCCAGGATCTCGGCGACGGCAGGAGCCTGTGGGTCCCGGACCGCTCCGTCGAGGTGTCGGAGCTCGCGACGCTCGTCCGGGTGCAGGAGCCCGTGCTCGCCGTGCCCCAGCGCGCGGTCGAGCTCGGGCTGGCTCGCGGAGGCGGTCCTGCGTCCGCGCACCCGCCTGCGGGCGCGGAGGCGCGGGTGAGCGGCGGGGTGGCGCCGGGCGAGGACGCACCGGTCGCGCAGGCGAGCGCGAAGGGCGGGCGGGGCGCGACCAAGGGCGCGAGCGACGAGGACCCCGGGCCCGCCGAGACGGCCGGCGCGCTGTCCTGGGCGGTCCTCGCTCCTTGGGTGGCCGCCAGCGCCGGCGGCGCCGCCCGACCCGGGAGCGCGCTCGCAGGGCTCGCCCCCTCAGTCCAAGCCGACTCGGTCGACTCGCTGCGTCCAGCGGAGACCATCGCACGGCTGGCGCAGCACCACCCGGCGGTCGCGGACGGGTCGATCAGCCGGACCCCGCTCGGTCCCGAGCGCCTGCTCGACATCGACAGCTCCGACCGCGCGGCGGCGACGACGGTGTCGCTCGCCCATGTGCTCCGGCATCGACAGGAGTGGCGGGCGGACGGCTACTCGTTGGGGACGCTCCTCTACTCGCTCCCGCTCGCCCCCGGGCAGCGCAAGCAGGTCGCCATCGTCGACTGGCGCCGCCGCGACGCGGGCACCCGCCAAGACGAGGCGCACGCCGACGACCGCTTGAGCGCCGAGACCCAGCAGCAGCGCGACATCGAGGAGATGGTCCGGAGCGCCGCCGAGGAGAGCATGAGCGGCAGCAGCACGTCGACGAGCGTCGGCGTCGGCGTCGGCAGCGGTGCCGGCGCGACCGGCAGCGCGAACGGGGTGGGCCTCTCCGCGATGCTCGGCTTCTCGGGCGGCGTCGGGCACGCGTCGACCGAGGCGCAGCAGACGGCGCTGAGAGAGATCTCGGGTCGCTCGTCGCAGCGCGTCCGGGAGGCCACGCGTCAATCCGCGACCGCGGTCCGGAGCCGCCGCACCACGACGGTGCAAGCCGTCGAGCAGTCGGAGTCGGCGCACGCCACCACGGAGGTCGTCGCCAACCACAACCACAGCCACGCGCTCACGATGCAGTACTTCGAGGTGCTGCGGCACCTCGTCGTCGAATCGCGCCTGCACGCCGTCGACGAGGCGCTGCTCATCCCCGCTCCGGTCATCCGGTGGACGCCGCAGGCCATCGCGCGCCACGAGCACGTGCTGCGGACGACGCTGCGCGCGTCGCACCTCACCCGTGGCATCAAAGCAGTGCTCGACGGGCTCGACGGGTCCGCGGCCACACGGGCGGTCGATAGGCCGCTCGGTCTCGTCACCGGTCGGTTGCGGCTCCGTCCCGACACCGTCGAGTCGACCGATCAGGCGCCGGGATCCGCCGCCCAGCGCTGGACCCGGCTGGGCCTGCCCTTCGACGCGCCCCTGCGGCTGTCCGGGTCGCTCGTGGTGACGAGGAGCGACGGCGGCACGGAGACCACCGAGCTGCAGCTCGACGAGCTCGAGCCCGACGGTGACGGAGAGCTCGTCGCGCAGCTGCGGGCACCGATCGCGGCGTCGCGGCGATCGGTGGCGGCGATCTCGCTGCGGCTCGATCGCAGTGCCTGGGATGCGTTGGCGCGACTCCGGGTCGACGCGCTGTCGTGGAGCGCGGACGGCGCGACGCGCCCGCTCACGGCACCGAGCACGGTCAGGGCCGGATCGGCATCGACCGTGGCGCTCGTCGGGGATGCGGACCTCGCTGACTCCGACGCATCGACGCGAGCATCCGCCGCCGCGCGGCTGCTCCGGCACCTGGACGTCCGCGCGCTCGCGTACTCGAAGGCGGTGTGGGCGTCGCTCGACGCGGATGCGCGCTTCCTCGCGCTGGACCGGGTGCTGGCGCCGGGCCTGTCGGGGCGCCGCGCGAGCCTCGCGAGCGTGGTCGAGAACCGACTGCTCGGCTTCGTCGGCAACAGCTGGGTGATGCCGGTCTCAGCCGGGCTCGACCTCTCGGCCGCCGTGCTGGGGAGGTCGATGGTCGACTGCCGGGCCGACTACCTCTCCGACGCCCATGTCGACGTCGACCGCGTCACCGTGCCCACGGCCGGCGTCTTCGCGGAAGCCGTGCTCGGCACGTCGAACGCGAGCGAGCTCATCGACGACCGAAGGTTCTGGAAGTGGCACGAAGCACCCATCCCGGAGGGGCCGGAGATCGCCCCGGTGTCGACCGATTCGCGCTCCGCGCCGATGGATCTGCGCTCGACCGCGCTCGATGCCGCGGCGGTCGGGCTCCCCGGGCTGTCGTCGCTGCCGTCGCCCACCGGGCTCCACGATGCGCTTGCCGCGGTGGCGACCGCGAGCATCTTCCGCGACATCACCGGCGTCGACGCCACGGCCCGCAACGCCGCCTCGGCGCTCGAGACGACAGTGAACGCGGCGAAGGAGCTCGGGGAGAAGGCCGGCGAGAACGCGACCGAGGCGTACAAGACCGCGGTCGAGTCGCAGGCGACCGAGCGGCGGCTGGAGCAGATCGAGGCAGCGCGCCGACGCGGCACCATCACCGACAAGCAGGCGAGCGCGCTCACGACGCAGGCGCTGGGCGGCGCCGCCCCCGCATCGGGCGGCGGCAGCGCTGGCAGCGGAGCTTCCGCGGCGCCCGGGCAGGGTGCGGGCGGCACGGGCGGCGCGGACGGCAGCCCCGGCGCAGGGGGCACCGCCGGCGCGGACGGCACCGCCGGCACCGATGGCGCACCCGGCCGGACTGGTGACACGCACCCGCCCCGACCGGCTCCGCGACGGCGCGCGATCCGGCGGACCCCCGCCGCACCGCCGGTCGACGGCGAGATCCGCCTCAAGGCAGCGCCCAGGACGCTCGAGACCCGCATCGCGCTCGAGGGCCACTCATCGGTGCTCGGCACGGAGCGATTCGGCCGCTGGGTGCTGCGGACGCGCGTCGGACACCTCACGAACGGCGCGCTCGTGCCGCTCTCCGTCCGTGTGACACCCGAGCTGGAAGGTATCGCCGCCAGCTCGCTGCAGTCGCTGCCGGAGGTCCAGAGCCACCTGCTCCGCATCGACGGGCGGTTCGCGCTGGAGGTGGATGTGACCGAGAAGGTCTCGACCCATCCTCTGCAGTCGACGGGCGGCTTCGGCCTCGAGCTCGGCCTCGATTTCTGGATGAGCCGGGTTCGAGCCCTGGCCGGCGGCGAGGGCGGCTCGAGCGGGCAAGATCCAGGTGGGAGCGGGGGGCCATCGCTCTCGATCACGCACAGCGCCGTGGAGACCACCCAGACGACCACGCAGTGGACCCGCAACTATCGCTACGGCGTGCAGGCGGACAGCATCGTGCGGTGGAGCACCGGGTCGACCGACATCGGCCCCGAGCACCTCCGCCTGGCCGGCACCCGCGTCGGAGGCGTCCCGATCACGGAGTGGGGACTGCACACGTTCACCGTGCGCGCGTGACCTCAGGCCCGTCGCGCCTCTCGACGCGCGATCGCGAGCCACGTGCGCGGCCCGGCGAGCCATCCGATCAGCGTCGAGGCGATGATCGAGCCGACGACGTAGATGGCGGCGACGATCCAGAAGCCCACGACGCCCGTGAGCAGCGAAGACAGCCCGAGCAGCCAGCTCGAGAGCGTCGAGAGCACCGCCTGCATGACCGTGCCGAGCGCAGCGCCGCGGAGCGTGACGGCCGAGGCGGCTCGCACGCCGGCACGGCGCATCCGCCGGGTGCTCAGCCCACAGCCGAGCGAGATCGCGCCCGCCGCCACCAGCACGAGCACGACCACGACCGCCACGAGCGGCGTGCCATCGATCTGCTCGATCCACTCGATCACCGAGCGGCCCCACGCGACGTCGTCGAAGAGGTCGATCACCAGCGCGTGGACGAGCAGCACCACGATCGCCACGACGAGCAGCGCCCAGACGAGGCTCGCGCCGGCCGCGACGAGCGCGAGACCGATGCTGCCGGCGCCGCGCACCGCGGCACGCTGGGCGGCATCGAGCGGGTCGGGCGCGGCAGCCCGCGCCGGGCTCACCGCATGCTCGGCTCGCCGCGCAGCTCGAGGCGCGCGAGCTCCGCCTCGTCGCGAGCGCGCGCCGCGGCCTCCTCCGCCTCTGCCATCGCGGCGGGATCCTCCCGGGGCCGGGCCGTCGAGAGGAACAGCCAGCCGTACAGCAGTCCCACCCCGCCGGTCAGCACGACGGCGACGCCGAGCAGCGCGAACAGCGTCGACCACATCGTGCCGGTCGTGAGCGAGGCGGAGCTCGCACCCAGGATGAGGAAGAGCCCGCCCATGAGCGCGATCGGCCACAGCATCACGCCGATGAGGCCGGTCGTGGCGGTCGTGCACAGCCACGCGAGCCAGGTCGAGCGATGGGGCTTCGCGAGCCCGGCCGACGACGACCACAGCGCCTGCGTGAGCCAGCCGAGGGCGAGCACCGCGCCGCCGACCAGCAGCCCGATGACGGCGGTCGCTCCCACGCGCTCGGGCGTCGACCACAGCGAGACGATGCTCGTGAGGGAGTCGGCCTCGAACTCGCCGGTCCCCTCGCCGTATGCGTGCAGCAGGAAGGCGAACCCGACGATGAGCACGAACGCGGTGAGGAAGTGCGTCGCGAGCGCCATCACGGTCTGCCCGACCCACGAGCTGAGGAGCGCCGCGCCCCGCTGCCGCCGCGTCCAGCGGATGCGCGGCGGCAGCAGCGCGACCTGCGGGTAGGGGGCGTACGGCGTCAGGCCGTGGGCGCCGTACGCGCCGTACGCGCCGTACGCGCCGTAGGAGCGGGCGCCGTACGGGTTCGCGCCGTATGCGGAGGTGCCGGTCGGGGCGATGCCGGCAGCGGGATTGGCGACACCGTGCATGCGCGACGGTGGCAGCGCGAGCCGCTCGCGCCGCAGTCGCGCCCGCTCCTCGGCACGGGTCTCGAGCGCGATCGTCGGCACGAGCCGATCGGCCGCGGGCGCGACGGGTGCCGCACGGCGCGGTGCGCGCCCTGCGGCAGCGGCGCGCGCGGTCGCGTCGGACGGCACGGGCGTGTCGGTGCCCGGCGGCGGGGGCGCCGCGGGGTCGATGCGCTCGCGAGGCTCCCGATCCATGGCCACATCCTCCCACCCGGCGGTGAGCGGCGGCGGAGGCCCGGGCCCCCCGCAACGGTCATGATCTCGACTCGCGCGCGGCCTGGCGGCCGCGTGCGGCTCGATCAGCAGAAGCGGGCGGCCGCGTGCTGCTCGATCAGCGGTGGCTGATCAGCGGGCGGAGGGCCGCCAGAGCACGATGGAGCCCGGCCTCGTCGGGCGCGCCCCCGCCCGGATCGTCGTGATGCCCGCGGTGCCCGCGGCGAAGACGCGGCGTCCCTGCTGCTGCATCACGGCATCCGCCAGCGCCGACTCGAGCTCGCGCACCCGGACGCGCAGGTCGCGGTTCTCGTCGCTCATCTCGAGGATGCGGCGGATGCCCTCGAGCGAGACGCCCTCACCGGAGAGCAGCTGCACCTGCTTGAGCCGCCCGATGTCGCGCATCGAGTAGCGGCGGGTGTTGCCGGCGGTGCGGCTCGGCTGCACGAGTCCGAGCCGGTCGTACTGGCGCAGCGTCTGGGCGTGCAGGCCGGCCAGCTCGGCGGCCGCCGCGATCGAGAAGATCGGCGACGTCTCGTCGAAGCCGGCCGGCGCGCTCGCCATCAGGCCGCCTTCGCCTTCGCGAGCAGCTCGGCTCGCGGCGATTCGCTCGGACCCGCCTCGACGAACTTCTGGAGGTGCTCGACCTGCTCCTTCGTGAGGTGGCTCGGCACCGCGACCTGGATGGTCGCGAGCAGGTCGCCCGTGCCCTTCTTGCCGGCGACGCCGCGGCCCTTGACGCGCAGCACACGGCCGGACGGCGTGCCCGGTGCGACCTTGAGCCGCACGGGGCTGCCGCCGAGCGTCGGCACCTCGATCGTCGCACCCAGGGCCGCCTCCGCGAAGGTGACCGGCACATCGACGCGCAGGTTGAGCCCATCCATCGTGAAGACCGGATGCGGCCGCACCTGCACCGTGAGGATGAGGTCGCCAGGCTCGCCGCCGGTGGGCGACGGGTCGCCCTTGCCGGTGAGCTTGATCTTCTGCCCGTCGTGGACGCCCGCGGGCACCTTGACGGTCATCGTCTTGCCACCGACGGTCAGCTTCAGGGTGTCGCCCTGCACCGCCGACGTGAAGTCGAGCGCCGCGCGCGCCGTGACGTCGCGACCCTTGGCCGGACGACGTGCGCCGAACGGGCTGCCGCCGCCGAACATCCCGCCGAGCAGGTCGTCGAAGTCGCCCTGCGAGTACTGCACCCTGGGGCCGCCGCCGAAGCCGCCGAAGACGTCCTCGAAGCCGCCGGAGCCGCCCGGCGCGAACCGCGGACGGCCACCGGCCATCGCGCGGATCGCGTCGTACTCCTGGCGCTGCTTCGCGTCGGAGAGCACCGCGTGCGCCTCGGAGATCTCCTTGAAGCGTGCCTCGGCCTTCGCATCCCCCGGGTTGGAGTCCGGATGGAACTGGCGCGCGAGCTTGCGGTACTGCTTCTTCAGGTCTGCGGGCGTGACGTCCTTCTGCACGCCGAGGATGGCGTAGAAGTCCTTGTCGAACCAGTCGTTGCTGGCCATGCGCCTCGCCCCCCGACTACTCGGCCGGCACGAACACCGCGACCTTGGCGGCGCGCAGCATGCGCTCGCCGACGCGGTAGCCCGACTGCACGACGTCGGCGACGACCATCTCGGTCACCTCCGGGTTCGGCAGCTGCGCCACGGCCTCGTGCTTGTCGATGTCGAACGCCTCGCCGACCTCGCCCAGCCGGACCACGCCCAGCTGCTCGAACGACGCACGGAGCTTCTGCGCCACGATCGCGAGCGGCCCCTCGGCGAGGTCGCCGTGCTTCTCGGCCAGGTACAGGTCGTCGAGCGCTGGCAGCATCGCCTTGATGACGGATGCCGTGGTGGCGTCGCGGTCGCCCGCCCGCTCCCGCTCGGTGCGGTTGCGGTAGTTCACGTAGTCGGCGCGCAGCCGCTGCAGCTCGTCTAGCTGCGCGGCCGACTTGGCCTCGAACTCGGCGCGCTCGGCCTCGATGGCCGCGGCCTCGCCCTCGAGCAGGGCGCGGTCCTCGT
This sequence comes from Agrococcus sp., assembly GCA_031178105.1. GTDB lineage: Bacteria > Actinomycetota > Actinomycetes > Actinomycetales > Microbacteriaceae > Agrococcus. The sequence goes on from JAPSJX010000009.1 coordinate 41,492, forward strand.
CGCTCAGGTCGTCCTGTCCTGAGCCTGCCGAAGCGTCAGCGGCGCCCGGCGCCGAGGCGGCCGCGCTGGGCGCGGCCTCCTCGGTCTCGCCGGCTGCGGGCTGCGCACCGGTCTCGTCCAGGCCGCCGGTCTCGTCGTGACCGTTGGGCTCGTTCGACTCGTCGGGCATGTTCGACTCCTCGCGCTCGCTCACGGCTGCTTCTTCTCGTCCTCGTCGTCCACGACCTCGGCGTCGACCACGTCGTCCTCGGCGGACTGCGCGCCCTGCGGCGCGGCACCGTCCTCCTGTGCGCCGTCGGCGCCCTCGGCGCCCTGCTGCGCCTGCGCCTGCTGGTAGATCGCCTCGCCCAGCTTCGACTGCGACTGCTGCAGCGCCTCGACCGCGGTCTTCACGGCCTCGTCGTCGTCGCCCGCGAGCGCCGACTTCACCGCATCCACGTCGGCCTGCACCTCGGTCTTGACGTCGGCGGGCAGCTGCTCGCCGTTGTCGGTCAGCACCTTCTCGACCGAGTAGACGAGCGTCTCGCCCGTGTTGCGCAGCTCGGCGGCCTCGCGGCGCGCGTGGTCGGCGGCCGCGTTCTCCTCGGCATCCTTCACCATGCGCTCGATGTCCTCCTTCGAGAGGCTCGAGCCGCCGGTGATCGTCATCGACTGCTCCTTGCCGGTGCCCTTGTCCTTCGCCGACACGTGCACGATGCCGTTCGCGTCGATGTCGAACGTGACCTCGACCTGCGGGATGCCGCGGGGGGCCGGTGCGATGCCGGTGAGCTCGAAGGTGCCGAGCGGCTTGTTGTCGCGCGTGAAGTCGCGCTCGCCCTGGAAGACCTGGATGGCGACCGAGGGCTGGTTGTCCTCGGCGGTCGTGAAGGTCTCGGAGCGCTTCGTCGGGATGGCCGTGTTGCGCTCGATGAGCTTCGTCATCATGCCGCCCTTGGTCTCGATGCCGAGCGACAGCGGGGTGACGTCGATGAGCAGGACGTCCTTGCGCTCGCCCTTCAGCACGCCGGCCTGCAGCGCGGCGCCGACGGCCACGACCTCATCCGGGTTGACGCTCTTGTTGGGCTCCTTGCCCCCCGTGAGCTGCTTGACCAGGTCGGAGACGGCGGGCATGCGGGTCGAGCCGCCGACGAGCACGACGTGCGCGATCTCGGAGACCGTGATGCCAGCCTCGCGGATGACGTCCTCGAACGGCTTGCGGGTGCGCTCGAGCAGGTCCTTCGTCATGTTCTCGAACTGGGCGCGGGTGAGCGTCTCCTCGAGGTTCGCGGGGCCGTTCTCGGTGAGCGAGAAGTAGGGCAGCTGGATGCTCGTGGTCGACGACGACGACAGCTCCTTCTTCGCCTGCTCGGCGGCCTCCTTCAGGCGGCGCATGGCGATCTTGTCCTTCGAGACGTCGACGCCGGTCTGCTCCTGGAAGCGCTTCTTGAGCCACTCGACGATGCGGTCGTCCCAGTCGTCGCCGCCGAGGCGGTTGTCGCCGGCGGTCGAGCGCACCTGGATGGTCGAGAAGTCGTCGTCCTTGCCCACCTCGAGCAGCGAGACGTCGAA
>JAPSJX010000107.1 GCA_031178105.1 Agrococcus sp.
GCTGCACGAAGGGGACCCCGGCGGGGTCCCCTTCGTCGTTCCGGCACCGAGCTGGCGGCGCGAGCGCGCTTCCGGCACCGATCCGCGGGTGCGGGTGCGCGCGACCCGCACTTCGGTACCGGAGCCCGCACCGGCGATGCACGTGCGGTACCGATCCGCGGGTGGCGGCGCGCGTCATCCGCCGCTCCGTACCGGAAGCCGCGCGGGGCGCCCGCCGTCAGACCCCGCGTCAGGCTCCGGGGCGGTTCGCGAGCTGGCGCACGAGCCGCTCGACCGAGTGGCCGGGGTTGCGCTCCGCACCCTTGACCGCGGCATCCGCCGTCGCGATCGCCTCGATCGCATCGCACAGCGCCGCATCCGTGAACGCGCGCAGATCCCGTCGCGCGTTCCCGACCTGCCAGTCCTGCATGCCCAGCTGGCGCGCCGCCTGCATGTCGGAGCCGCTGGCACCCGACACCTTCGCGAGCTGCCGATACCGCATCGCGAACGCCGCGACGATCGGCACGGGGTCGGCGCCCGTCGCGATCGCATGGCGGAGTGTGACGAGGGCGCGCGCGACGTCGCCGGCGATCACGGCGTCGACGACCGCGAAGGCCGTCGTCTCGACGCGGCCCGAGTAGTAGGTGCGCACGACCTGCTCGGTGACGTCGCCCTCGGTGTCGAGCGCAACCTGGCGGATGGCGTTGGCCAGCTCGGCGATGTCGCTCGCGAAGGCGTCGACGAGCGCGGCGATCGCGCCCGGCGTCGCATCGCGCTCGAGCAGCCGCAGCTCGGCGCGGGCGAACGGGATCATGTCGCCGCGCTTGAGCGGCTGGCAGACGACCTCGATGGCACCGGGCGTCGAGCGGATCGCGTCGAGCATCTTCTTGCCGCGCACGGTCGACCCGTCGTGGCGGATGACGAGCGTCGTGCCGTCGACCGGCTGGGCGAGGTAGCGCAGCGCGTCGGCGATGAACGCATCCGTCGCCTTGACGCCGTTCTCGACCCGCACGAGCCGCGGCTCGTCGAACAGTGAGGGGCTCGCGATGAGCTCCAGCGCACCGTCGCTGTACTGACCGGCGTCGACGTCGTGGACCTCGAGCTCCGGGTCCTCCAGCAGCAGCAGCGCACGGAGCCGCTGCAGCGCGCGGTCTGCGAGGAACGACTCCTTGCCGAACACCAGCACGACGGGCGCGGGCGACACCTGCTCCCAGCCGATCTTGGGGATGGTGCTCGCTGCCATGCGATCAGCCTACGGCGGGCCGCCGACGCGGACCGACCGTCCATGCGGGCGCTGTGCGCGATCGCCGAGCCATCGACGTCGGGGCCGCGCGATCGCGCGCGGCGCGCCCTCGAGGCGTCACCCCGTCGCGCGTGGAGCGAAGCCGAACTCGACGCAGCGCCCCATGGACCGGAACCCAAGCCGACGGTAGATCGAGCTGCCGCCCTCGGTCGCCTCGAGCACCGCCCACGGCACACCGCGCGCGTCGACGTCGCGAAGCGCTGCCGCCATCAGCTGCGTCGCCAGGCCCCGCCCGCGATGCGCCGCGAGCGTCGCGACACCGTAGACGCCCGCGACGCCGTGCGCTACGTGCACCTCGGCGCCCGCCACGGGCCGCCCTTCGACGTGCGCGAGGTAGAACGTGCTTCCTCGCTCGCCGGTCGTGCCCGGCGCGCGAGCGGCAGCGGAGAGGAATCGCTGCACGTCCTCCGCGGGCGGGTCCCAGTTGGCGGCGAGGATCGCGCCGTAGTCCCGCAGACCCTGCGCCGAGTCGACCACCCGCACGTCCAGGCCTGCATCGATCGGCGGGAGGACGGCATCCCGAAGCGCGAGGACCATCGCGTCCTCCACCTCGCTCTCGTGGAATCCCGCCTCGGTCAGGGCCAGCTCGGCGCGAGGCAGGATCGCCTCATCGGCCACCCACCAGGAGAACGGACGCCCCGACGTCGCGACGTGCTCGCGCACGGCCACCACGTCGCTCGTGTCGAAGCCACGCTGGAAGCCGGCGCGGGCGACGACGTTGTAGGTGTCGTGCTGCATCCCGCTGTCGGCGACCTGGAAGTCGCCGAACCGCAGCACCAGTGCGCCGGGGACGTCGCCGTGGAGGCACGCGGCGTGCGATGCGAGGTTCAGCTCGCTCGCGCGCCGCAGCTCGCTGCCGCTCACGCTCCGCCTGCTGCCGCCGCGGTCGGCGCCGGCACGCGACCCCGGCGGGACGCCCAGGCGCTCACCGGCCACGACACGACGGCGAACGCGAGCGCGACCACCGCGACGCCCACGAACGCACCGCGCAGGTCCGTGCTGCCGGCGAGGAGGCCGAAGGCCGCGGGGCCGAGCAGGAAGCCGAGGTACGCGGTCGCGGCGATGGCGGACGTCGCTGCGCCCCTGCTCGACGGCGGGATCCGCCGGACGGCCTGGCTCAGGAGCGTCGGGAAGAGCGTGGCGGTGCCGAGCGCCGCGAGCGCCATCCCGGCGAGCGCCGCGGGGACCGAGGCGGAGGCGACCACGAGCAGGCTGCCCGCTGCCGCCGTGACCCCGCCTGC
>JAPSJX010000059.1 GCA_031178105.1 Agrococcus sp.
CGCGCGATCGACGTCGACCGCGTCGATGCGGGCGGTTGGAGCCTCGACCTCTACGGCGGCGTCGGCCTCTTCGCGGCGACCGTCGCGGAGGCGCTGGGGGAGCGGACGCGCATCACGAGCGTGGAGGCCGACGAGGTCGCGACCGACCATGCGAGCGAGAACCTCGCCGAGTGGCTGGGCGCGAGCGCCGAGACCGGCAAGGTCGACCGCTGGCTGCAGGAGCTGGACCGGCGCGCGAGCCGCGCCGAGCGCGAGCGCCTGTCGCGCGGCGTCGTGGTGCTCGACCCGCCGCGCGCCGGCGCCGGCCGCGAGGTCATCGACCGGCTCGTGGGGCTCGAGCCGGGCCAGATCGTCTACGTCGCGTGCGACCCGGTCGCGCTCGCCCGTGACGCGAAGCTGCTCGGCGAGGCCGGCTGGCAGGTCGACTCGCTCGAGGCGTTCGACCTGTTCCCGCACACGCACCACGTCGAAGCGGTGGCGAGCTTCCGCCGCTGACGACGATGCCGCGCGCTGCGGTCAGCCCGCCTTCGTGACCCCGCCCGCAGCGCGGGCGACCAGGTGCGCGACGCCCGGGATCGCCGCGGCGCGCCACATCGCCCGGTTCGCCTCGAGCTCGATCCGGGTGTGCGGCGCGAACGTCGTGGCCGCGCGCCGGCCGCGCGCCTGCTCGCGCTCGACGATCGGTCGCCAATCGCGCTCGTAGGCGGCGAGGCCCGCCGCGACGTCGCTGGGGTGCCGGGCCCAGGCGAGCTCCTCGGCGAGCCGCTCGGCGCCGGCGATCGCGAGCGACGCCCCCTGCCCGGCCACGAGGGAGACGGCCGCGCACGCGTCGCCGAGCAGCACCACCCGCCCGCGCACCCAGCGCTCGACCACCGTCTGCGCCACATGGTCGACGTACGGCTCGCGGATGGCGCGCACCGCCCGTCTGCCCAGCGCGCCCATCCCGGCGATCGCCGAGCGAGCGCCCTGCGGGGTCACGCCGCGCAGCACCGCGAAGCCGGTCACGCCCACCTCGCCGAGCGGCGCCACCACGAGCTGCCGGTCGAGCTCGACCTGCATCGCGACGCGGCTGCCGAGATCGGCGGAGAGCTCGGCGTCGTCGCCGATCCACGCGACGGCCAGCAGGTCGGCCACCGGCCGCACGAACTGCTCGTTCGGCCCCCACAGCAGCTGGCGCACGCGCGAGCCGACGCCGTCGGCACCGACGAGCACGTCCGCCTCCAAGCGCTCGCCGTCGGAGAGCAGCACCTGCACGCGCGCGCCGTCGTCGTGGACGGTCTCGACCTGCGCGCCCCAGCGCATCCGCACGCCCTCCGGGAGCGACGACTGCAGCGCCTCGACGATCCGCGGCCGCAGGATCGTGAGGTAGCGCCCGGCGACCGCCTGCTCGACGAGCGAGATCGGCAGCCGGCCGCGCACCCGCCCCGACGCGTCGACCGAGCGCAGCTCGCCGTACCACTCGGCGTGCGCGCGCAGCGCCGGCAGCAGCCCGAGCCGGTCCGCCGCCTCGAAGCCCAGCCCGAAGAAGTCGATGAGGTACCCGGATGCGCGCGGCGCGCGGGCCCGCTCGACGACGTCGACGGTCCATCCGTCGAGCGCCAGCCGGCCCGCCAGCGCGAGCCCGGCGACACCGGCGCCGGAGACGATCGCGTGCATGTGCGCACGCTAGCGCGCGTTGCTCGCGCCGGGCAGGGAATCGCCCGCCGAACCGCCCCCGGTAGCATGGCTCGTTGGCGCGCGCCGCGCCGGACGCATCCACCACCGGACAGCAAGGGGCCATGGCAGCGCAGACGAAGGATCGCAGGCTCGACATCCAGGGTCTTCGCGCCATCGCCTCCCTGCTCGTCGCGAGCTACCACATCTGGTTCGGCAACGTCTCCGGCGGCGTCGACGTCTTCTTCGCGATCGGCGGCTACCTGCTGGCGATGAGCCTCATGCGCGAGCTCGAGCGCACCGGCGGCGTGCACGTGCCGAAGGCCCTGTGGCGCACCGCGCAGCGGCTGTTCCCGATGGCGGTCCTCGTGCTCCTCGTCGTCGGCGCCGTCGCGCTCGTCGCCTCCGGCCCGCTGGGCATCGACCGCGTGATGACCGACATCTTCGCCTCGGCCACGTACTGGGAGAACTGGCGGCTCGCGGCCGACGCTACCGACTACGTCGCGGCCGGCCACGACAAGTCGGCGTTCCAGCACTTCTGGGCGATGAGCGCGCAGGGCCAGTTCACGGCCATGTGCATCATCGCGGCCGGGCTGTTCGCGATCGTGGCCAAGGTGACGCGGATGCGCGACGCGCGGCTGTGGTTCGGCGTCGTCCTGGGGGCGGCGGCGATCGCCTCGTTCGTGTTCGCCCTCGTGCAGCTGTCGATCGACCCCGTCCCGACCTACTACGACACCTTCGCGCGCTCATGGGAGCTCGCGCTCGGCGGCTTCGCCGCGCTCGTGGTCACGCGCATCCCGCTCCACCGCGTCGCCCGGGTCGTCATGGGCGTCGTCGGCTTCGCGCTCGTGCTCACGGCCGGGCTGCTGCCGCCCGAGTGGGCGCAGCCGGGATGGGTCACGCTCTGGCCCGTCGGGGGCGCACTGCTGATCCTGCTCGCGGGCGAGGGCGATCAGCGTGCGCCGGTGACGCGGCTCCTGCGGCTGCGGCCGCTCGTCTGGCTCGGCGGCATCTCCTACGGGCTCTACCTGTGGCACTGGCCGGTGCTCAAGGGCTTCATCGCCCTCTTCCCGGCCGCCGGTCTCGAGATCGACGCGATCGAGGGCGCCGCCATCCTCGCGCTCTCGATCGGGCTCTCCTACGGCTCCTATCGCCTCATCGCGCTGCTCCATCGCCCGAGCAGGCGGCGCGCGGCGGCACCCGAGGCGAGGCCGGCCCGCGGCCGGCCGCTGCTCGCCTACGCGCTGCCGGTCGTCGCGGTGCTCAGCGCGGTCGGCATCGTCATCGCGCCCGTCGTGCAGCGCGCGGCCGTCGCGGAGGCCGCGGCGACGCATCCGGTCGCCGCCGATGCCGCCGAGCTCGCCCGCTGGATCGCCGAGGCCGCGGCGACGCCCTCGACGCCCTCGCCCGGCGCGGTCGTCGGCGAGGACGGTCGCTCGGCGGAGTGGCTCGTCGACGGCTGCCTCACCGTCGGTCCCGACCAGCAGGCGCAGTGCCGCTTCGACGACTCCGAGAGCGACCGCGAGGTGTGGGTCGTCGGCGACTCGCAGGCCGTGACGTGGTCGCCCGCGGTGCGCGGCGCCCTCGGCGGCTGGGCCGACGTGCAGCTGCTCGGCCGCGAGATGTGCCCGTTCTCGAGCGGCCCGGCCGTCGAGCAGCAGATCGGCGGCTTCATGCGCGTGTGCGAGGCGCACGCCAGCACCGTGCTCGAGCTCGCCGCGGAGCGGCTCCCGGAGCTCGTGATCATCAGCTACGGCGCCTGGTGGGTCGGTGAGGGCTACGAGGACCGCCCCGCCGACACCGGCGAGCAGCTCGCGGCGGGCACGCTCGCCTATGCCGAGCAGCTGCACGCGCTCGGCATCCGCACGCTCTGGCTCGACAGTCCGCCGCCCGGCCCCCGGCCCGACGCCTGCATCGAGGCGCACGCGGCCGGCACCTCGCTCGACGCGTGCACGATCGTGCTGCAGGACGCGCAGATCGCGCGCCACGAGGCGCTGGACGCCGGGCTCGAGGCTGGCGGCGTCGCCGTCGTCGACACGCTCGGCTGGTTCTGCGACCGCGGGACCGGCACGTGCCCGGGCATCCTGCGGGGCGTGCCGACGTGGGTCGACCGCACGCACATGGGCGCGGCTGCGTCGACGATGCGCCAGCGGGTCGTCGCCGACGCGATCGCGCCGCTGCTGCAGGACTAGCGGAGCAGGTCGAGCAGCGCCCGCTCGCGCGAGCCGGTCAGGCCGATCGTCGCGCCGGCCTCGAACCGCGCGAAGACCTCCGGGTCGATGTAGCTCGCCCGCGCCACCGACGGCGTGTTGCCGAGGGCCTGCGACACCTCGACGATCGCGGCGCGCACCGCTCGCGCCCGGGCGGTCTTCGTGCCGACGTCGCGGGCGCGCGCGAGCGACACCGCCGCCACGATCGTGCCGTGCAGGGTGCGGAAGTCCTTCGCGGTGAACTCGCCGCCGGTGGCCTCGCGCACCGCGTCGTTGAGGTCGACGTCGCGCAGCGGATGCGCGCCGGCGGCGTCGTGCCACGTCAGGAGCCGCGAGGTGCGCGAGCGGCCCGCGAGCAGCTCCTCGACGCAGCGGGCGAGCGCCGCGTCGTCGATCGTGACGTCGAAGCGCTGCCCCGACTTCGCGGGGAAGCGCAGCCGCACGGCATCGCCCGTCACGATCGCGTGCCGGCACAGGAGCGTCATGAGCCCCCGAGAGCCCCGCTCCTCGGCGTAGGTGTCCCCGCCCGCGCGGATCGCGACGGTGTCCAGCATGCGCAGCGCGGCGGCCAGCACCCGCTCGCGCGGCAGTCCCTCGAGCGCGAGGTCGCGCGTGACCCTGCGGCGCATCGCGGGGAGCGACTCCGCGAGGTCGAGCGCCCGCTCGTGCTTCGCGCGGTCACGTCGCTCCCGCCAGTGCGGGTGGTAGCGGTACTGCGTGCGCCCGGCGTCGTCGACGCCGATCGCCTGGATGTGCGCGAGCGGGTGGGCGGCGATCCACACGTCCTTCCACGCGGGCGGCACGGCGAGCGTCTCCGCACGCTCGCGCTCCTCGGCCGTGACGGGTCGCCCGTCGTCGTGCCGGTACGACCAGCCGCGCCCCGACCTGCGCCGTCGGATGCCGGGATCCGTCCGCGGACGCGCCTTGCGCAGTCTCACCATGGGGCGATGCTAGCCGTGGGCGATCGCGCTCACTCCTGCGGGCGCCCCCGGCCGGTCGCCGTGCGCGCGCGCGACTGCCACTCGCTCTCGGTGTCGAGCACGCGACGGTGCTTCGTCTCGGCCCACTCGTCGGCGAGGCCCAGCAGCACGGCCTCGACGGCGGCGCGCTCCTCGTCGGTGGGCGATCCGCCCACGACGGTCATGATCGGCTCGGACGCGTCGCCGGTCACAGCGGGATGTTCCCGTGCTTCTTCTCCGGCCGCTGCACGCGCTTCGTGCGCAGCGCGCGGAACGCGCGCGTGATCGTGACGCGCGTCTCGGCCGGCTCGATGATGCCGTCGAGCTCGCCGCGCTCGGCGGCGAGGAACGGGGATGCCACGTTGTAGGTGTACTCGCTCGCGAGGCGCTTGCGCACCTCCGCCACGTCGTGGCCCGCGGCCTCGGCGTCGCGGATCTCGTTGCGGTAGAGGATGTTGACGGCGCCCTGGCCGCCCATCACGGCGATCTCGGCCGACGGCCACGCGACGTTGATGTCGGCGCCGAGCTGCTTCGAGCCCATGACGATGTACGCCCCGCCGTAGGCCTTGCGCGTGATGACGGTCACCATCGGCACGGTCGCCTCCGCGTAGGCGTACAGCAGCTTCGCGCCGCGACGGATGACGCCGGACCACTCCTGGTCGGTCCCGGGCAGGTAGCCGGGCACGTCCACGACGGTGAGGATCGGGATCGAGAAGGAGTCGCAGAAGCGCACGAAGCGCGCGGCCTTCTCTCCGGCCTCGATGTTGAGCGTGCCCGCCATCTGCTTCGGCTGGTTCGCGATCACGCCGATCGTTCGGCCCTCGAGCCTGCCGAACCCGATGACGATGTTGGGCGCGTAGAGCGGCTGCACCTCGAGGAACTCGCGGTCGTCCATGAGCGTCTCGATGATGCCCAGCACGTCGTAGGGCTGGTTCGGCGAGTCGGGGATGAGCGTGTTGAGGCGGCGGTCGCTGTCGTTGACGACCCGCTCGGCGGCGTGGTCGTAGGCGGGCACCTCCGACTGGTTGTTGTCGGGGAGGTACGCGAGCAGCGCGCGCACGTAGTCGAGCGCGTCGTCCTCGTCGGCCGCGAGGTAGTGGCTCACGCCCGACACCGTGTTGTGGGTGCGGCCGCCGCCGAGCTCCTCGAAGCCGACCTCCTCGCCCGTGACCGTCTTGATGACATCCGGGCCGGTGACGAACATGTGGCTCGACTTGTCGACCATGATCACGAAGTCGGTGAGCGCGGGGGAGTAGACGGCGCCGCCCGCAGCCGGGCCCATGACGATCGAGATCTGCGGGATGACGCCGGACGCCGCGGTGTTGCGCTTGAAGATCTCGCCGTACTTGCCGAGGGCGACGACGCCCTCCTGGATGCGGGCGCCGCCGGAGTCGAGCATGCCGACGATGGGCACGCCCACCTTCATCGCGTAGTCCTGGATCTTGATGATCTTCTCGCCGGCCACCTCGCCGAGCGAGCCGCCGAAGGTCGTGAAGTCCTGCGAGTAGACGGCCACGCGTCGGCCGTGCACGGTGCCGATGCCGGTCACGACGGCGTCGCCGTACGGCCGGTTCCCCTCCATCCCGAAGGCGGTCGTGCGATGGCGCACGTAGGCGTCGAACTCGACGAACGAGCCCTGGTCGACGAACTGCTCGATGCGCTCGCGAGCGGTCTTCTTGCCCTTCGCGCCCTGCCGCTGCTTGGCCTTCGCCTCCTTGTCGGTCACCGCCTCCCGGTGCCGCAGGCGGAGATCGTCGATCCGCTCGGCCGTCGTCGACATGGGCGCAGCAGCAGTGGTCTCGTCGGTCACGGATGCCACTCTAGACGGCGCCCCATGCCCGGCCTTTGTGGACTCCCACAGCGTCCGAGCGCGCCCGGGTGGTGATCCTCTCCATCATCGGCTGCCGGGCGAGCGCCCCTCGTCCTAGGCTGGGGCCATGCTCTTCCCAGGCGCGTCGAGTGCGGGCACGGTCGTCGAGCTCGGCACGGTCGGCTCGACGTTCGACGCGGTGGACGAGCGCGCCGAGCACCTCACCACCTGGGCGACCCTCGACCAGCGCGCCGGGCGCGGGCGGCTCGGCCGCGAGTGGGTCTCACCCGCCGGCAAGTGCCTCGCGGCCACCGTGCTCGTGCGCACCAAGCGGCTGAGCGAGGAGGCGATCGGCTGGCTGCCGCTCGCCGCCGGCCTCGCGCTCGCGGACGCGCTCGGGCCGCTCGTCGCCGACAGGGCATCGATCAAGTGGCCGAACGACGTGCTCGTGGACGGCAGGAAGGTCGCGGGCATCCTGTGCGAGCGGCGCAGGACCGGCGTCGCGGTCGGCTTCGGCGTCAACCTCACGCTCGCCGCCGAGGAGCTGCCGACACCGCACGCGACGTCGCTCACGCTCGAGGGCGCGGAGGGAACCGCGCCCGTGCTCGCCGACGCCATCCTCTGCCACGTGCTGCGGTCGCTCGACGCCCTCCTGCCGGCCCTCGGCAGCGAGGCGCTGCGCGTGGCGGTCGCGGCCGACCTCAGCACGATCGGCCGAGAGGTGCGCGTCGCGCTGCCCGATGGGCAGCTCGTCGGCCGCGCGATCGACCTCGGCCCGCACGGCGAGCTGCGGGTCAGCACCGACGACGGGATCGTCGACGTGCGGGCGGGCGACGTCGTGCACGTGCGGTGATGCGAGATGATCGACCCGTGGCGACCGGCGAGGAGCGCGTGATCGCGCGCATGCGACCGCATGCGCGCGTGCTCATCGTGCCCGTGCTGGTGCTGTGGGGATGCGTCGGGCTCGTCGCTCTCCTGGTCGACCGCGTCGACTGGCCGCTCTGGAACGTCGCGGTGCTGACGGTCGCGGGGCTCATCACGGCGCTGCTGACCCTCGTGCCCACGCTCGCGTGGCTCTCCCGCGGCTTCGTCTTCACGACCGAGCGCGTCATCATCCGCGGCAGCTTCGGCGGCACGCGCCGCGAGACGATGCTCGCGCGCGTGCACGACGTGACCGTGCGTCGGCGCGGCCTGCAGGCGCTCTTCGGCGCCGGCGACGTGCTGCTGTCGACGGGCGGCGACCGTGCCGTCATCCTCGCCGACGTGCCGAGCGCATCCCTCGTGCAGCGCATGCTGTCCGAGCAGCTCGGTGCTCGCGGCATCGTCGTCCCGGACGCCGGCGACGGCGCCACCACCATCGCGCGCGGCTGACGCGCCGGCTTGAAGGAGCTCCATGAGGATCGCCGTGATCGGATGCGGCCGCTCGGCCGCGGTGCAGGCCGCAGGGGATGCGGGGGAGGCAGCATGATCGTCGGCGTGGTCGGCGGCGGGCAGCTGGCCCGCATGATGATCCCCGCGGCCGTGGAGCTCGGCATCGAGCTGCGGGTGCTCGCGGAGTCCGAGGGCATGTCGGCCGCGCTCGCGGCGACCGCCGTCGGCGACTACCGCGACGTCGAGGCGGTGCTGGCCTTCGCGGCCGGGGTCGACGTCGTGACCTTCGACCACGAGCACGTGCCGCAGCATGTGCTGCGCGCGCTCGTCGACGCCGGGCACGCCGTGCATCCGGGGCCCGACGCGCTGCGCTTCGCGCAGGACAAGCGGGCCATGCGGCAGCGCATGGCCGAGCTCGGCGCGCCGCAGCCCGACTGGGCGCCGGTGGACAGCGCGGAGGACCTCGAGCGGTTCCTCGCCGACCACGGCGGCGTGGGCGTCGTGAAGACGGCGACCGGCGGCTACGACGGCAAGGGCGTGCGGGTCGTGCGCGACGCAGCGGAGGCCTCCGACTGGCTCGCGGGGGCCGCGGAGGGCGGTCCGCAGCTGCTCGTCGAGGAGCTCGTGCCCTTCCGGCGCGAGCTCGCCCAGCTGGTCGCGCGCCGCCCGTCGGGCGAGATGGTCGTGTGGCCGCTCGTGCAGTCGGTGCAGCGGGACTCGATCTGCGCCGAGGTGCTCGCGCCCGCCCCGCACGCGTCGCAGGTCCAGCCGCTCGTCGACGACGTCGCGCGCTCGATCGCCGAGCGCCTGCAGGTGACCGGCGTGCTCGCGGTCGAGCTCTTCGAGACCGTCGACGGGCGGGTGCTCGTCAACGAGCTGGCCATGCGGCCGCACAACACCGGGCACTGGACGATCGACGGCTCGGTGACGAGCCAGTTCGAGCAGCACCTGCGCGCGGTGCTCGACCTGCCGCTCGGCTCGACGGCGATCCTCGCACCGGCCAGCGTGATGGTGAACGTGATCGGGGGCCCGGCATCCGGAGCGATGGCCGACCGCTACGCGACGGCGCTCGCCTCCCACCCCGACGTGAAGGTGCACTCGTACGCGAAGGCCACGCGTCCCGGTCGCAAGGTCGGCCACGTCACGGCGATCGGCGACGACATGGACGAGGTCGCCTACCGCGCCCGAGCGGCGGCGGCCCACTTCGACGCCTGACCCTCGCCCCCCGCGGGTGGTCACGACACGCCGCGCGTCGGGCGCGGGGTGGTCACGACACGCCGCGCGTCGGGCGCGGGGTGGTCACGACACGCCGTGCGCGGCGGCTGGCGACGCCGTGTCGTGACCACCCGTCCGCGAGCACAGGGGTGCAGGCAGCGCGGTGCGGTGCGGCGGGGTGCAGTGCAGTGCAGGTGCGCTGCGGATGCGGGGCGCGAGCAGGTCAGCGGCGCAGGGTCTGCGGGTGGAGGCACGTCGACCAGTAGCCCCTGAGGTCGAGGGGATTGAGCGCCGCGAGGCGAGCCCGGTCGCGGACCTCCTCGGCGAAGGCGACGATCGCCTCGCGCCTGCCGCGCAGGTGCTGCTTCGCGAAGCGGCGCGTGCGCCAGCCGAGCGCGGCGGGCGCCTCGAGCCGGTCGAGGTCGCGCGCGGCCTGGCGCGGGTCGGTGAAGTGCTGCTCGCCGTCGTACTCCCACGCGCATCGCAGCTCCGGCCAGCCGCCGTCCGGACGCATCAGGAAGCTCCGGCGCTCGTCGAAGATCGAGAAGTTCAGCTCCGCCGTGGGGGCGCCGAGCGCGGCGAGCACGAGACGGAACTCGGTCTCCTTCGGAGACTCCGCGCCCACCTGGCAGTCGAGCACCGCACGCCGCGCCGCCGAGCTGCCGCGCGACGCCGCCCGCCGCCTGCAGTGCTCGAGCAGATCCTCGCGCGTCACGCGGGCGGCGCCGCGCTGGTGCGAGACGAGCCAGTCGGCGACCGCGACGAGCGATGCGTGGTCGAGCATGGCCGCGAGGTGGACGAACGCATCGGCCGGAGCCTCGACGCGCAGCCCGTCGACGATCACGGTCTCGGCGCGCAGCCGGTGCGGGATCATCCCGGGCCGGCGCATGCGGCTGCCGGCGGTCGGTGCTGAGACGTGGATGCCGTCGCCCGGCAGCACCGCGGGCAGCGGCATCCCGTGGATGCGCGCGGCGGTCGAGTGGGAGAAGAAGTGATCGTCGCGCGCGACGAGGGCGAGCGCATCCATGAGGGTCTGCGCGTCGACCAGCTCCCGCAGCGCGCGCACCCCGCGCGTGGGGATGACGAGGCTGCGGCCGCGCAGCTGTCGCTCCAGCATGCCGGCGGCGCGGGCGTCTGCGACTCGGAACACGCTCGGCTGGTCCACGCCGGCATGGTGCCCCGAGCGTCGGCGGTGCCGTCGCGCATCCGCCCGCCCCGGTGGAGAACCGCGCCGGCGCCGCACCTCCCGCGGCAGGACGAGGGTGGTGGCGCCACCCCGCCCCCGCCCCCCGGCCGCCGGGGGGGGTGGGCCCCCGGCGCGGCGGGGGGGGGGGGGGGTGGCCCCCCCGGGGGCGGGGGGGGGGGGGGGGGCGGGGC
>JAPSJX010000108.1 GCA_031178105.1 Agrococcus sp.
CAGCATGGCGATCTGCATCGGGTGCAGCGCCTCGAGGCCCAGCTTCATGAGCAGGAACGACGAGCCCCAGATCACCGCGAGCCCGATCCACAGCGCTTGCCACGGCACGCGTCCGACGCGGCCGTCGATGCGCATGCTCGTGGGCACGCCGGCGGGCGCGTCGGTCGCCGGCATGGTTCGATCGCTCACTCGGGCATCCGACCACGCACCGCTGACACGCGATCCAGGAAGCGCCGGTGGAAGCGCAGCTCACCGCCCACCTCGGGGTGGAAGGCGGTGCCGAGCAGCGGACCCTGCTCGACGGCCACGACCCGGCCGTCGACGCTCGCGAGCTCGTCGACGTCGTCACCGAGCCGCTCGACCGCGGGCGCGCGGATGAACGTCGCGTGCACGGGCTCCTCGCCCAGCGCGGGCACCGCGAGCTCTGCCTCGAAGGAGTCGACCTGGCTGCCGAAGGCGTTGCGTCGCACGTCGATGTCGAGACCGCCGAAGGGCAACTGCGTCGGCAGGCCGTCGAGGATGCGGTCGGCGAGCAGGATGAGGCCCGCACAGGTGCCGTAGACCGGCATCCCGGCGGCGATCCGCGCGCGGATCGGCTCGCGCACCTGGAACGCGCGCGAGAGCTTGTCGATGACGCTCGACTCGCCGCCGGGCAGCACGAGGCCGTCGACGGCGGCGAGCTGCGCTGGAGTGCGCACGAGCGACACGGCGGCGCCCAGCGCCTCGAGCACCGCGACGTGCTCGCGCACATCGCCCTGCAGGGCGAGGACGCCGACGTGGGCCGCCGGCCGACCCACCGCTACCAGCCGCGCTGCGCGAGGCGGTGCGGCGCGGGCAGGTCGGCAACGTTGATGCCGACCATCGCCTCGCCGAGCCCGCGCGACGCGTCCGTGATCGCCCTCGGGTCGTCGAACGCGGCGGTCGCCTGCACGATCGCGGCGGCGCGGCGCTCGGGCTGGCCCGACTTGAAGATGCCGGAGCCGACGAAGACGCCGTCGGCGCCGAGCTGCATCATGAGGGCGGCGTCGGCGGGCGTCGCGACCCCGCCGGCGGTGAAGAGCACGACCGGGAGCGCGCCCCGCTGGGCGACCTCCGCGACGAGCTCGAACGGCGCCTGCAGCTCCTTCGCCGCGACGTAGAGCTCGTCCTTCGACAGCCCCTGCAGCCTGCGGATCTCCCCGGTGATGGTGCGGATGTGCTTCGTCGCCTCCGACACGTCGCCGGTGCCGGCCTCGCCCTTCGAGCGGATCATCGCTGCGCCCTCCGTGATGCGGCGCAGCGCCTCGCCCAGGTTCTTCGCACCGCACACGAACGGCACCGTGAACGGCCACTTGTCGATGTGGTTGACGTAGTCGGCGGGGCTCAGCACCTCCGACTCGTCGATGTAGTCGACCTCGAGGGCCTGGAGCACCTGCGCCTCGACGAAGTGGCCGATGCGGGCCTTCGCCATGACGGGGATCGACACCTCCGCCTTGATCGCGTCGATGAGGTCGGGGTCGGACATGCGCGCGACGCCGCCCTGCGCGCGGATGTCGGCGGGGACCCGCTCGAGCGCCATGACGGCGACGGCGCCCGCGTCCTCGGCGATGCGCGCCTGGTCGGGGGTGACGACGTCCATGATGACGCCGCCCTTCAGCATCTCGGCCAGTCCGCGCTTGACGCGGGCCGAGCCGGTGGTGGACTCGTTCATGGTGTGCCTTCTGCTCGCCGGCCGGAGTGGGGATGGGGCATCAGACCGGCCAGGCTGCCTGGATGTCCTGGCGCATGTCCTCCAGGAGGATGGGCAGCGCCTTGGTCTTCGCGATGATCGGGAAGAAGTTCGAGTCGAGGCTCCATCGCGGCACGATGTGCTGGTGGAGGTGGTCGGCGATCCCGGCGCCGGCGATGCGGCCCTGGTTGAGGCCGATGTTGAAGCCCTGGCAGCGCGTCACCTGCGACAGCACGCGCATCGCCGTCTGGGTGAGCACGGCCATCTCGGCGACCTCCTCGGTGGTCGCCTGGTCGTACATGCCGACGTGCCGGTAGGGGCACACCATGATGTGGCCCGTGTTGTACGGGAACAGGTTGAGCAGCACGAAGCACGTCTCGCCGCGGTGCACGATGAGCCCCTGGTCGTCGGAGAGCTCGGGGGCGCGGCAGAACGGGCACGCGTGCTCCTCCGGCATCTGCCCCTGCTGGATGTACACCATCCGGTACGGCGTCCACAGCCGCTGGAAGTGGTCCGGCACGCCCGCGAGCTCGCTCGACATCTGCGTGGGTGCGCCCCACGCGTGCTCGCCGACGAGCGGAGGCTCCGGCGCCTCGGCGGGGTCGAAGGCCGGCAGCGCATCGCGGTGCACGGCGGCGCGGTCGGCCGGCTCGCCCAGGGCGCGCTCGGTCACACGTGGGCCTTGGTCTCGATGGCCTCGACGATGCGGCGGACGGCCTCGTCGA
>JAPSJX010000060.1 GCA_031178105.1 Agrococcus sp.
AGTTGATGTACATGACGATGTCGCGGTCGGGGTCCTGCGACTCGAGCACGAGGAGCTGCGCCATGATGTCGTCGGCGGACGCGTCGTCGACCTGCACGCCGAGGAAGATGATGCGGTCCTCGAAGAGCTTCGCGTAGGGGTCCTGGCGCTTGAAGCCGTACGGGGTGCGCTCCTCGAAGCTCGGGAGGATGTAGCGCGAGCCGGGCATCTGCAGCGCGTTGCCGCCCGCCTGGAACGTGGGGGTCTCCATCAGTTGTCCTCCTGGCCGGTCGTGTCCTGGTCCGTGCCGCCGCCGCCGGTGACATCGGCTGCGGAGTCGCGGACGTGGTCGACGAATCCGTACTCGAGCGCCTGCTGCGCCGTGAACCAGCGGTCGCGGTCGCCGTCGGCGTTGATCTGCTCGACGCTCTTGCCCGTGCGGTCCGCCGTGATCTCCGCGAGGCGCTTCTTCATGTCGAGGATGAGCTGCGCCTGCGTCTGGATGTCGCTCGACGTGCCGCCGAAGCCGCCGTGCGGCTGGTGCAGCAGCACGCGCGCGTTCGGCGTGATGTAGCGCTTGCCCGCGGTGCCTGCGGTGAGCAGCAGCTGCCCCATCGAGGCTGCCATGCCGATGCCGACGGTGACGATGTCGTTCGGCACGAACTGCATCGTGTCGTAGATCGCCATGCCGGCCGTGATCGAGCCGCCGGGCGAGTTGATGTAGAGGTAGATGTCCTTGTTCTGGTCCTCCGCCGCGAGGAGCAGGATCTTGGCGCAGATCTCGTTCGCGTTCTCGTCGCGCACCTCCTCGCCCAGCCAGATGATGCGATCGCGCAGCAGCCGGTCGAAGACCGACGGCGCGAAGACGGGTTCAGCCACGGGTGACTCCTTCTCTCGATTCGTCTCAACCCTAGGCGGCGTTCGCGAGCCGATCCGCCGTGTTCGCCGCAGGCGGAGGCTCGCGGCGGACGCCGCATCCGGGCATGCGAGAGGGGCCGGGCGCGCGGCCCGGCCCCTCTCGGTGCGTCAGTCCTCGGTGTGCTGCGCGGCGAGCTTCGCCTCTGCCTCGCGGATCGCGCCCTCGACGTCATCCTCGTCGACCTCGTTCGACGGCAGGAAGTCCGACAGGTCGACGGTCTCGCCCTTGTCGTCGACGACCGTGACGCGGCCGAGCAGCGTCGACAGCGTCTTGCCGCGGAGAATGTCGCCCAGCAGCACGGGCAGCTGGCCGTTCGCCTCGAGCGCGGTGACGAGCTCCTGCGGCGCCATGCCGTACTGCGCCGCCTGCTGCACGATGATCTGCGTCAGCTCCTGCTGCGTGACCTGCAGGCCCTCCTCCTCCGCGAAGCGGTCGAAGAGCATCTGCTGCTTGAGCACCTTGCGGGTCTCCTGGCGGACCTCCTCGCCGTGCTCGGCGTCCTCGGCGCGGTTCTCGGCCTCGAGGTGACGGACCACCTCGTCCTCGACGACGGCGGAGGGCACCTCGATCTCGACGGCCTCGACGAGCTCGTCCTGCAGCCGCTGGCGCGCCTGCTCGGCCTGGCCGAGGCGGCCGCTGCGGCCGGCCTGCGCCTTGAGGTCCTCGCGGAGCTCGTCGATGGTGTCGAACTGGCTCGCCATCTGGGCGAAGTCGTCGTCGGCCTCGGGCAGCTCGCGCTCCTTGACGGCCTCGACGACGACCTTGACCTCGGCGTCCTTGCCGGCGTGGTCGCCGCCGACGAGCGTGGAGGTGAAGGTGGTCTCCTCACCGGCGGTGAGCGACTCGACGGCCTCGTCGATGCCGTCGATGAGCTCGCCGGAGCCGACCTCGTACGAGATGCCGCTCGCGCTGTCGACGACCTCGCCGTCGATGGATGCGGTGAGGTCGAGCTGCACGAAGTCGCCGTTCGCGGCGGGGCGGTCGACCGTGACGAGCGTGCCGAAGCGGCCGCGGAGCTCGTCGAGCTCCTTCGCCACGGCCTCCTCGCCGACCTCGATCGCGTCGACGGTGATGGTGCGGCCCTCGACGGTCGGCAGGTCGAACTCGGGGCGGACATCCACCTCGATCTCGAGCACGAGGTCGCCGGAGAAGTCCTTGACCTCGGGCCACGCGACGACGTCGGCCTGCGGGCGGCCCATCGGGCGGATGCCGGCCTCGGCGACGCCCTGGCGGTAGAACTCGTCGATCGACTCGGAGACGGCCTGGTTCAGGATGTCCTCGCGGCCGACGCGCTGGTCGATGATCGCGGAGGGCACCTTGCCCTTGCGGAAGCCGGGGACGCTGATCTGCTCGGCGACGGTCTTGTACGCCTGGTCGATCGCGGGACGCAGCTCCGCCGGCTCCACCGCGATGGTGAGCTTCGTGCGCGTGTTCTCGATCTTCTCGACCGTGGTCTTCACGAGGTGGTCTCCTGTGGTTCGTCGATGGGCGGGCACTGGATGCCCGCGACGCGCCTGGGCGCGCCGGATCCGCCGCGAGAGGGCGGACCACCGCCCGAGTCTACCCGTTGGGGCGGATCGTCCAATCCGGGCAGGCGGATGTGACGAACCACCGTCATGACCGCGCTCGCTCTCGTCTCCCAGCCTGCAATACTCAGGCTCGTGGAGACGACCCTCGAGCAGTGCCTCGTGCGCGCCGCCGACGGCGATCAGCGCGCCTTCGCCGAGGTGTACGACGCCACGTCGTCGCGGGTCTTCGGGCTCGTGCTCCGCATCCTGGTCGATCGCGCGCAGGCCGAGGAGGTCGCGCAGGAGGTCTACCTCGAGGCGTGGCGGCAGGCGAAGCGCTTCGACCCCGACCGCGGCGCCGCCATCAGCTGGCTGCTGCAGATCGCGCACGCACGCGCGATCGACCGCGTGCGCGCGTCCCAGTCGCAGCGCGACCGCGACGCCCGCATCGGCGTGCGCGACACCGCTGTGCCCATCGACCTGGTCTCCGAGCAGGCCGAGGTCTCGCTCGAGGCCGCTCGCGCTCGCAAGGCGCTGCGCGAGCTGAGCGACCCGCAGCGGCAGGCCATCGAGCTCGCCTACTTCGACGGGCTGACGCAGACAGAGATCGCCGAGCGCGTGGGGGCGCCGCTCGGCACGGTGAAGACGCGCCTGCGCGACGGCATGGTCCGTCTGCGCGGCATCCTGGGGGCGACGGCATGAGCGACGACCAGCGGTCCATCGACGACCTCGCCGCGGCGTACGCGCTCGACGCGCTGAGCGCCGACGAGCGCGCCCGATTCGAGGCGCTCGCCTCGCCCGAGGCGCGTGCCGAGGCGGCCGCCCTCGCCGACACCGCCACCCTCCTCGCAGGCGACGCGGTGGCCGCGCCGGCATCGCTGCGCGTGTCGGTGCTCGACGCGATCGGGCGCGAGCCGCAGCTGCCCGCCGAGGCGACGACCGAGCGCCCGGCGACCGAGCACGCCTCCGCCCAGCCCGTCGCCCTGCAGCCCGTGTCGGTCGAGTCCCAGTCGCTCGACGCCCGGGCGACGGACCCGAACCGTGTCAGCGCGCGCACCTCGGACGGCCCTGGGCCGGCCGAGCGTCGCGCTCGCGCTCGCTGGCGGCCCATCCGTGCTGTCGGTGCGATCGCGGCGGGCGCCGCGCTCCTGCTCGGCGGCGTCGCGCTCGGCTCGCAGCTGGGTGGGGACTCGCGGCAGGAGGCGCTCGGCGCCGTCGTGAGCGCCGCGGACGCGGAGCGCACCGAGGTCGCGATGCCCGACGGCTCGACGGCGACCGTCATCTGGTCGGCGGAGCGCGGCCAGTCGGCGATCCTCTTCGACGGGCTCAGCGCGGCTCCCGAGGGCAGGACCTACCAGGCCTGGTACATCGACGCCGACGGGCCCGAGAGCGCCGGGACGTTCGAGGCGGAGGGCGGTTCCACCGCGTTCCTGCTCGACGGCGCGCTCTCCGCCGGCTCGGCCGTCGGCGTGACGATCGAGCCCGACGGCGGCTCCGACGCCCCGACGACCGACCCCATCCTCGTCGTCGAGACGTAGGCGGCCCGCCGGCCCTGCGATACTCAGCAGGATGCCCGAGTCGCCTGCCCCGCACGAGCCCGACGCGTCGCGAGGCCGGCTCGGCCCGGTCGCCATCGTCGTCGCGTCCGTCGCGCTCGTCGTCACCTGGAGCTCCGGCTTCGTCGGTGCCGAGCTCGCCGCCCGTGCGGGCGGCGAGCCGATCACGGTGCTCGCGTGGCGCTTCGTGGTGCTCTCGGGACTGCTCGTCGCCGCGATGCTCGTCCTGCGGCGCAGGTGGCCGGGCCGCGGCAGCTGGCTGCGGCAGGGCACGATCAGCCTGCTCAGCCAGGTCGGCTACCTGCTCTTCGTCTTCCAGGGGGTGCGCGCCGGGGTCGACGGCGGCACCGTCGCGCTCATCGCCGCGCTGCAGCCCATGCTCGTCGCGACCGTGGCCGGCAGGCTCCTCGGCGAGCGCGCGACCGGATGGATGTGGGGCGGCATGATCGCGGGGCTCGCGGGCGTGGCGCTCGTCGTCTCCGGCGCCCTCGGCGTCGACGGCGCGCCGCTGTGGGCCTACGCCCTGCCGTTCGGCGCCATCCTCGCGCTCGGGAGCGGCACGGTGCTGCAACGACGATGGCGCCTGCACGACGACCTGCTGCAGACCCTCACGATCCAGGCGCTCGTCGCCGCTGCCGCGTTCATGATCGTGGCGCTAGTGCGCGGCCACGCGGCGCCCCCGACGACCTGGGACGTCTGGTTCGCCGTGCTCTGGCTCGTCGTGCTCGCGAGCCTCGGCGGCTACGTGCTCTTCGTGACGGTCAACCGCTCGCACGGCGCGACCTTCGTCAGCACGCTGCTCTACCTGACGCCGCCGACCACGATGCTGTGGGTCTGGCTCGTCTTCGGCGTGCCCGTCACGCCGCTCGGGGTCGCGGGGCTGGTCGTCGCGGCCGTCGGCGTCGCGGTCGTGCTGGTCGCGCAGCGGCGCGCGGGCCGCGAGTAGCAGCGACGATCGAGCAGCACGCTCTCGACGGGGCGAGTCACTCGACGGGCTCGACGCCCGTCAGCCGCAGCTCCTCGACGTCGAGGCGCCACTGGACGCGACGCGCCACCGCGTCATCGACGGCACCCTCGCGGCGCAGCTGCTGCAGCACCTCCCGCTTGCGCTCGAGCAGCGCGAGCCGCAGCTGGGCGTACTGCTCGTGCCGGGCGACCGGCGGGCTCGACGCCTCCGAGCCGTCGGCGGCCGGCGCGGGCTGCCCCGGCGCATCCACCGGGTCTCGTCGGTCGATCGTCACGAGCCCGTCCTCGTGGTCGCGGAGCAGCCGCGCCCGTGTCTCGTCGTCGACGCCGTGCTGCTCGGCGAGCTCGTCCATCGCCGCGAGCGCCGCGTCGGTGATGGCGCGCTCAGCGAGCCGCAGCTCCCGCTGCTCGGAGCCGTCATGCGGCAGGCGCGCCCACCGCACGACCGCCGGCAGCACCGGGCCCTGCACGAGCAGGGTCAGCACGATGACCCCGGCGGCGACGAAAACGACGTCGTCGCGACCGGCGAGCGGGGTGCCGTCGGCCGCCATCGTCGGCACCGAGAGCGCGATCGCGAGCGAGATGGCGCCGCGGAAGCCGGCCACGGCGCTCACCACGCGCGCCTGGTACGTCATGCGACGGGCGCGCTGGGACGGCCGTCGGTCGAGCAGGCGGATCGTGTACGCGCTCAGCGACAGGAACCCGAACCGCACGACGAGCAGCACCGTCCACACCAACACGGTCAGCACCACGAGGCGCCCGAGCGCAGCCGCGTCGACCCGGTGCACGACGTGCTGCACCTCGAGCCCGATGAGCACGAAGAGCGCGCCGTTGAGCACCGCGGAGCCGAGCGGCCACGCCGCCTCGGTCTGGCGGCGGGATGCTGCGGTGCTGATGCGAGGGCCGGCGTACGACACCGCGAGGCCGGCGGCGACGACCGCGAGCACGCCCGAGCCGTGGATCACCTCTGCGGCCAGGAACGCTGCGAAGGGGGTGACGAGCAGCGCGATGTTCACCGACAGCGCGTCGCGGACCCGTTGGAGCAGCAGCACGGCGAGCCCCGCGATCGCGAACCCGGCCGCCGCACCACCGAGGTACGACAGCAGCACCATGCCCGTGATGTCGAGGGGCGTGAAGCTGCCCCCGACGGCGATGCCGACCGCGACCGCGTAGACCACGAGCGCCGTGCCGTCGTTGGTGAGGCTCTCGGCCTTCAGCTGCATGAAGTTGCGGTGCGGCAGGGCGCGTCCGAGCGCCGCGACCGCGGTGGCGTCGGGCGGCGCGACCGCGGCGCCGAGGATGAGCGCGACCTCCCACGGCACGCCGAAGAGGCGGGCGACGCCCGCGACGGCGAAGGCGGTCGCCACGACGAGCAGCGTGCTCGCGATCACGATGCCGCGCAGGTCGCGCTTGATGGAGCGGAGCGATGTGGTGAGGCTCTCCCAGAACAGCATGACGGGCAGGAATACGAGCAGCATCGTCTCGGGAGGCAGCTGCACCGCGCGCAGCTCCGGCACGAAGCCGAGCGCGAGCCCGACCAGGACGAGCAGCAGCGGGGTCGCGATGCGCAGCCGCGGCGCGAGCAGCGTGCCGACGAGCACCGATGCGCCGAGCAGCACGGTCACCTCGAGTCCGTCCATCGCGCACCTCCCGCTACCAGCGTCCCGCGCCGTCGTGTCGACGCTGTGACGCGGTGATGTCGCTTCGGCGACGGGGCTCCATGGTGTGGCGGCCGCGGCCATCGACCCGGCAGTGCTTGAGCAAAGCGAGGCGACTCGTCTGTCGAGCGCAGGCTTGCTCTGTGGCTACCGTCGCCACGCACCGCGCGGATCGATTGGCATTACAGTAAGTGTGCTGGCGGTGCAAAAAAGCAGTTCAGGCAGCGATCTCTTCGGCGCGCGTGCGCCGCCGCGCGTCAGGAGGCAGGGTCACGTGACCACGCCGTCGCCCTCACATCTGGCCGCGCGCGTGTTCGGCACCCCCGGCGCGGGACTCGCTGCAGCGCGTGGCATCGCGCCGAGTCTCGTCCGTGTGGGCATCGCAGGCGAGCGGCTGCTGGCTTCGCACACCCTCGCAGCCCTCCAGCGGAACCTCAGCATGGCCCTGTTCTTCTCCCTGAAGCCTCCAGGACAGCGCGGCGACGTCGACCAGCTGCTGTGGGCAGGCGGTCAGTTCTGGCTGATGGATGCGAAGCACTGGAAGGGCAGCGAGCACGGCCGCACGCTCTGGTACGAGATCACATCGCGCGAAGGCGACCAGCTCCACTTCCACCGCAACGGAGCCCCGTTCAAGGGCGGAACCGTCAGCACGCCGAAGCAGCTCGACCTGTGGAGGCGCTACCTCAGCCCTCACCTCGTCACGTCCGTCATCGTGCTGACGAACCCGGAGGCGGGCGTCCGGTTGGGCACCTCCAACCGGCGGACGCTCGTGCTGTCGGCCGGTGACCTTCCGAGGTGGCTGGCCGGCTTCAGGGCCGACGGCCCGCCCCTCGAGCAGGTCTGGATGGACGAGCTCGCGCGCCGAGCCTTCGAGATGCCCGCGGCCGGCGCTGCGCGCTCCGCTCGGCCGGTGGCGCCGCCCGTCGTCGTCCCTCCCCCAGTTCCGATGTCCCGCCCGCTGGCGAGCACTGCCGCGTCTGCGCGCGTCGCGGCGCCGACGCATGCGGGGTCGCACCTCTCGCCCGCGGTCGAGTGGCTGGTGCTTGCCGCGGCACTGCTCGGCTGGGCGGTGCCCTCGGTCGGCGGCGTGCCCGCGCTCATCTCCGTCTGCACAGCGAGCGTGCTGCTGAAGCGGCGCAACAGGCTCGGACGCCGGTCTCGCCTGCTCACCACCGCGTTGATCATCGGCTGGCCGGCGCTGGTCGTGAACCTCGCCATGCACGCGACCGCGATCGCGCTGACGATTCAGGGATTCACACCGTACGGCTAGGAGCCGGAACCGTCGGGGCGACAGGATTCGAACCTGCGACCTCCCGCCCCCAAAGCGGGCGCTCTAGCCAAGCTGAGCTACGCCCCGTAGGGATCGCTCCCGTACGAGTGGCGAGTCTACCGGCGGCGGCGTGAGGCTCAGCCACCGGAGCAGCGCGACCGTCCCCGATCATCGGAGGTGAACGAGTAGGCCTCGACGCCCGCAGGCGGTGATGGACCACGAGTCGATGGCGCGGGTGCTCGGGGCCGTGCCCACTCCTGCGGCTCGGTCGCGCCCGGATCGCACAGGCCGAGGTCCTGGCCTTCCTCCGCCTCCAGTCCGCCGATCGAGATCCGTGCCGGAGCAGGTCGGGGTGCCTAGAGCGTGCGCTCCCGGATCATCCGCGCGAGCTCGCGACCCGAGTCCTTCACCGTCCGCTCCTGCGTGTCGTAGTCGACGCGCACGATGCCGAAGCGCTTGTGGTAGCCCCACGCCCACTCGAAGTTGTCCATGAGCGACCAGTACATGTAGCCCTTGACCGGCACGCCCGCGTCGATCGCGTCGAGCACCGCGCCGACGTGCCCGCGGAGGAAGGCGACCCGCTCCGCGTCGTGGATGCGCGGCTCCCCCGTCGCCGCATCCGCCGTTACCTCGTCGTCGTAGGCCGCGCCGTTCTCGGTCACCCACAGCTCGATGCCCCGCTCGGCGGTGTAGTCCTCGTGCAGCTGGCGCAGCAGCGCCGTGAGACCGGGCGGGTGCACCTCCCAGCCCATGCTCGTCGTCGGCACGCCGCGCGGATGCGCCTCGACGCCATCCGCCGCCGGGTACGGGCTCGCGACGGGCCGGTCGGTGGGCGCGTCCTGCAGCAGCGGCACGGCGGGCGGCTCGTACGAGACCGCGTCGTCGTGGTAGTAGTTCACGCCGAGCACGTCGATCGGTGCCGCGATGGTCGCGAGGTCGCCCTCCTCGATGACCGCGTCGAGGCCGAGGTGTCCGACGTCCTCGAGCAGCGACGAGGGGTACTCGCCGGTCATGATCGGGTGCACGAAGAAGCGGTTGTACTGGTCGTTCAGGCGGCGCGCGGCCTCGCGGTCGGATGCGCTCGCCGGGTCGAGCGGCTCGGCCGGCTGGAAGTTGAGCGTGATGCCGACCCGCTCGGCGCCGGCGTCGCGCAGCGCCTCGACTCCCATGCCGTGCGCGAGCAGCAGGTGGTGGGCCGCCCGCAGGCCCGCTTCGACGCTCTGCTGCCCGGGGGCGTGCGCGCCGGCGGTGTACGAGAGGAACGACGAGCACCACGGCTCGTTGAGCGTCGTCCAGTTCTGCACGCGGTCGCCGAGCGCCTCGTGCACGGTGAGCGCGTACTCGACGAAGCGGTGCGCGGTGTCGCGGCTCGTCCAGCCGCCGACGTCCTCGAGCGCCTGCGGCAGGTCCCAGTGGTAGAGCGTGAGCCACGGCATGATGTCGGCCGCGAGCAGCTCGTCGACGAGGCGCGAGTAGAAGTCGAGCCCCTTCGGGTTGGGCGCGCCGCCGTCGGGGCGCACGCGAGCCCAGCTCGTCGAGAAGCGGTACGTCTGCAGCCCGAGCTCGCGCATGAGCGCGACGTCCTCGGGCATCCGGTGGTAGTGGTCGCACGCCACGTCGCCCGTGTGACCGTCGATCACGGCTCCCGGCACCCGCGAGAAGGTGTCCCAGATGCTCGGGCGGCGGCCGTCCTCGGCCGCGGCGCCCTCGATCTGGTAGGCGGCGGTCGCGCCGCCGAGGATGAGGTCTGTGGGGATGCTGCGCTGCACCGGATGAGCGTATCCCGATGGTCGGCGCGTGGTGCAAGTGCCGACGCGGTGCGGATGGCGCCGGCCGGATGCGGTAGATTCGTCCAGTCCCGACGCGCGAGCGCCCGGGGCGCGCGGGCGTAGCTCAATGGTAGAGCCTCAGTCTTCCAAACTGATTACGCGGGTTCGATTCCCGTCGCCCGCTCCACTTCTCCGAGTTGCCAGTTGACGGCGCGTTGCAGTCCTATCGTCCGCTCGGCTCGTCCCCAGCCGCTCTTCGAGCGTCCTTCTGTCGCCTCAGCCATGTCAGTGGCCGGTGGGAGACTGCCCGCATGTCGAAGGAGACGCGGGAGCCGAAGGGTCGGCGGCTGCCGGTCCCGCTCGATCCTGCCGCGGCCGAGGGGCCGCTGTGGCTGCGGGGCCGGCGCCCCGGCGATGCCGCACGGGACGCCGCCGCGAGCGCTGCTGATGCAGCGGCGCCGTCATCGGAGGTGGTACCCGTACCCGCCCCGACGGTCGATGACGTGCGGACGTCGGCGATCAACGTCGTGGTCGACATCGATGCGGCGATCGCGGGCCTGCAGGCGATGCGCGCGCACGCGCTGGCAGGCCTCGGCCACCTCGCGATCGAGGAGGCGAACGCCGCGCACCTGGATGCGGGCATCGCGGTGCGGGATGTCGCGTGCGAGCTGGCGCTGCGGCAGCGGCGCAGCGACCGCACCGTCGAGGCAGAGATCGGCCGCGCCATGCGGATCCTCGACGAATGGCCCGCGACGCTCCGCGCGTGGGGCGAGACCCGCATCCACCAGGGACACCTGAACGTCATCGCCGACATCGGCGCACCGCTCAAGACACCGG
>JAPSJX010000061.1 GCA_031178105.1 Agrococcus sp.
CCCCCGGGTGTCGGTCCTGATCCGCGAGCACCTGGGGCTCGGTCCCAGCGTGGGGCCCTCCCCCGACCCGGCTGGCCCGCGCTCGTGACCGCCGACACCCACTCCCTTGTCCAACAGGCCGCGGCCCTCGTCGCGCCGAGGCAGCATCCAGAACGCGAGGCACGCATGCGACCGCATCACTCGGGCACCCGGCTCCACCGCGCGTCCTGCGCCCATGCGGGCTCGTCGCACGACCGCGGGCCGCACCAGTGAGGCGCGCGCTGGCCCGAGCCAGACGGTGGTCGCTCCCCGCAGCGGGGATGGTGGCGACGCTCGCGCTCGCCGCGGCGGCATGGGCGGCCACAGGGTCGGCCCTGGTCACGATCCTGACGGCGATCGGCGTCGGGGGCGCCATGGCAGCGCTGGTCGTCGGCCCAGTGCGGACGGCCCGCGCCGTTCGCCAGTCGGCGCAACGTGCGCGTGAGGCCGACAAGGCGCACGCGACCGAGATCTCGCGGGTGCTGTACCACGCGCGCCGAGGCGCCGACGCCGCGGTGTCTGCGCGTGGCGCGAAGCAAGCGGCCCGCGACGCCGCGCTTGAGCGGTCCATCGTCGCGCTGCGGGACTCCGCGACGCAGCTCGCCGAACGTTTCGACTCGCTGCCCGGCGACCTCCGCTCCACGACCACTCCGCCTCCGACGGCGCGCGCGGGCGATGCTCCTGCTCGGCACCGCACCGTCGGCCTCGCGTCCGATTGGGCACTGAACCGCCAGTTCGACCTGGCCAGCAGCGCGCCGCACGTCATCACCGGCCGCGCGCCGCGAGCTCTGACGGAGATCTCCACCGCGCTCCGGGCGAAGCTCTCGACCGCCGCCACGCTCCTGCCCCTGCGATCGCCCCTGCTGCGCGATGGTGCCGACTTCGTCATCGTCTCCGACCTCGGCACGATCGACGGCTACGGCGTCGAGCTCTCGCCTCAGGACCTGGTCGACGCGATGCTGACGCGCCTCGGCGCGCTCGCCTCGACGGTCGATGACGATGCCGCGCGCGTCCTGTGGCTCGAGACCGAGCTGCTGGGCCCGCGAGAGATCGAGCAGCTCGAGAGCGCGTGCGACGCACTCGTGC
Source organism: Agrococcus sp. (assembly GCA_031178105.1). GTDB lineage: Bacteria > Actinomycetota > Actinomycetes > Actinomycetales > Microbacteriaceae > Agrococcus. The sequence continues at coordinate 1,105 of JAPSJX010000061.1, forward strand.
TGCCACCCCTCGACACGCTCGGTGTCGGCGCGCGCCGCATCACGTGCGACGCGCTGCTCGACCTCCGTGCGCTGGAAGCGGGGCCGCCGGCGCCCTCGACGGCCCGCGATCTCGTCGTGCCGCCGCGCATGTCGTCGACGGAGACGCAGCTCGCGAGTCTCGTGCGCGGTGAGCGCTCGCCGGCTCCCATCGCGGAACCGCGTCCCGCGGCCGCCGCGATCGCACAGCTGCTGGGGGCTGAGGTTCCCCTCGAGCGCCATGCAGACGCCTTCGACGGACTGCGGCTCATGCGGTCGGAGCATCTCTGGACACCTCGGGGCCTGCTGGCTCAGCTGGGCGAGATCGTCGGGAAGCCCCAGCCTTCCGTGAGCGCCGTCACGCTCGTAGCCCGAGTGTCCTCCCCCGAGGAGGCGAGGACGGCGGATCAGGCGTTCCGAGCCGTCGATCCCGCGGTGGGAGAGCGACTGCTGCTCATCGTCGACGACGCGCTCGCTGCCGACCGCGCGATGGGGCTGATCCGCTCGTTCGGGTCGTCGACGACCGTGGTCACGCCCATGCGTGAGCTCGCGAGCCCCGAGGGGCGCTCCGGGCTCATCGACACGGCGTACGCCGTGCTCGTGCCTCCGATGGGTGCGATCGACGGCGCCCGGGTGGCTTCGGCGCTCGCGGTGGCAGAGGCGTCGCTGCTCCCCATCGCGATCACCGCAGGACCCGCGCGCACCACGCTGTGCGATCGCACGACCACACCGCTGCTCCTGTCGGCGGAGCACGCGCTGCGCGCGGTGCAGTCAACCGACCGGCTCACGCCGGTGAGAGTGTTGGGGATGCCATGACCACGACAGCAACCGCGCGCGGCCACCTCACGCTGCTCGTGCTCTCCGACCTGGCGCTGTCGCAGGGCGACCTGGAGGCCTGGCTCGCGGCGGCCGATGCGCCGGTCGCGGTGCGCTGCGTCGCCGTGGCGGACGCGGTCGAGGCTCGGAAGGCGCTCGAGGCATCAGCGGCGTCCGAGGACGACGCGTCGCTGCTCGGCGTCGTGCGACTCCAGCGGACCACTGCGCCCGCGGAGGTCGCGCCGCTCGTGAGCGACATCGTCAGGCAGGTGGCCGAGGGCAGACGCTCGATCGCGTGGGCGCAGCAGGGCCTCCGCCCGGGCGACGATGCGGCGAGCGACCTCGTCAGAGCGCTCCTCGACGACGACATGCTGCCCGCTGTCGTCGCGCCGGTCGACGTCTGGCGCCACGCCCTCGAGGCTGCGCGCGGGCTCCCCCTGGCGAACCTGACGACGCAGCTCTTCGCTGCCCTGGACTCGTTCGTGATGCTCCACCCGTCGCGGCACGACGCGCCGCGCGCTCGACGAGGCATCACCACCACGGATGTCACCTCTGCGGTGCCCGGCTCGAGCGCCCTCGCAGCACTCATGCGCACCGCGCTCGAGCTCGGGCGCCTCGCCGTGCCGGGGTGGGCAGAGCATGCGCAGCACGTCTGCGACCGGCTGCTCCGCAGCGCGCTGCGCAGCCCGCAGCTCGACAGGGACGCACTCGTCGATGCGCTCCTCGCGCTCGCGAGCCACTTCGATCCCCGCGACGACCGTGCGTACAGCCCCCGCAACCGCGAGATTCTCGAGGCGATACGGCAGCAGGACCGGGAAGCGCTCGTCGAGGCCCTCAGGACTCGGCTGCTCGTGGTCGGGCACGACCTGAAGTTCATCGACTTCATGTACGGCTACCTGCCGGGCTCCGTCGAGGTCCGCGAGGACCGGTGGCTCGGCGAGAAGCGCCACGATGTCGAAGCGTCGCGGGAGCTCGCCGCATGGGCGGACGTCATCTGGGTCGAGTGGCTCGCCCACAGCGCCCACTGGTACAGCCGCATCGTGCGCGACGACCAGGTGCTCATCGTCCGTCAGCACCGCTACGAGCTGCTGCGCGACATCGGCGAGCAGATCGACTACAGCCGCGTCAGTGCCGTGATCGCCATCGCGGTGCACACGCTCGAGGGCGTGCACGAGCGCTTCAGGGTGCCACGGGACAAGCTGCGACTCGTCCCCAACATCTACGAGGCCGACCGATACACGGTCGCTGACCCGGACGATCAGGGACGCCAGTTCCGCATCGCGCTCGTCGGATCCATCCCGCGGCTCAAGGGGCTGCACCGGGCGCTCGAAGTGCTCGAGCACCTGCGCGCGATCGATGAGCGGTACACCTTGACGATCTTCGGGCGGCGTGCTGAGGAGCTGCCCTGGGTGCGCTCGAACCCGGACGAGGCCGCCTACTTCGACGCATGTGAGCACTACCTGCGCTCGACGGGCTTGGGCTCCGCGGTGGAGTACGCCGGTTGGGTGGACATCCGCAAGGAGCTGCACCGATACGGCTACGTGCTCTCGACCTCGGACCTCGAAGGCTCACACGTCTCTCCAGGCGAGGCGTACCTCACCGGCAACCTCGGCCTCTACCTCCGGTGGCGCGGGTCAGAGTACATCTACCCGGAGGAGTTCGGGTTCGAGAGCCCGGGCGAGCTCGCCTCCTACATCGCGGGCGCGCCCCTTGGCGACCTCGGCGTACGAGCAGCGATCCAGGCGACCGCGTCGAGATTGGCGCAGGAGCAGGGCGTGGACGCCTTCCTCGCGAGCGTGCGGGCGATCGTGCACGAGCGACCGCTGTGACCTCGGCGAACGGGCGAGCGCTCGAGCTGGACCCCACGGCCAATGAACGGCTCATCGTTACCGTGGGCGTGGGCCCGGGGATCGTCGAGCTCCTGGAGCCGCACGGCCGCGTGGTCCCGATGCCCGTGGGCACGGCCGTCGCCTCGAGCGCCTGGGCGCGCGTCGACACGATCGTCGTCGCGATCGAGCGTCCGGACTGCGCGTCGAGCCTCGGCTTGGCATCGCCAGCGCGCGCCGCCGCGCTGATGACGATCATCGAGGGGCTGAAGCGCGCAGGATCGCAGGGCGTCGAGCGAGTCGTGCTCGAAGGCAAGGGACCGACGCAGCCGCATTCAGGAGCGCTCCGTCCGCTGAGCGAGCTCTACCTGTCCGCCGAGGCGACAGCGACTGCGCCGCTCCCCCGCACGCTGTCCGCTGCAGCTGCCGCGCTCGCGCGGGCCCATCGCGCCGACGTGGCGCTGCACGGAGGTGAGCGCTGATGCGCGTGCTCGTGCATGCCGAGGTCGAGCTGGCCGCGATCGACGGATCGACCTCATGGCTGATCTCCATCAGCCGGTGCCTCGCGATGGCCGGCGCGGACGTGGACGTCATGGTGCGCAACGTGCCGGCCCGTGCCATCGTCCTCGACGAGCTGCGCTCGCACCCACGCGTGCGCGTGCTGTATCCCAACGGAGCGCAGAGCAACGAGCCTGACGTCGTCGCGGCCGCGATCGCGCAGCGCCATGATCGAGACCCCTACGACATGGTCGTCATCCGTGGCCCTCGCACGGCGCGCATCCTCTGCGCCTCTGCGCAGGTGCGCTCGGTGCTCTGGTTCTACACCGTCGGGCTACCGAGCATCACGGAGGCCCCGTTCGACAGCCTCCTCGACCTCACTCGCGAGGTCGCCCTCAGCGCGCGAGGGATCTTCGCGCAGACGCCGTGGCTGCGCGACTATCTGCACGCACTGATCCCCGAGACCGTCGGGAAGACCGAGGTACTCCCGCCCATGGTGCCCGACGAGTTCTTCCAGACACGGCGTCGCTCGCGCTCGGGGCGGCTGCGGCTCGGCTACGCCGGCAAGTTCGATCGGCCATGGCACACCCTTGAGATCCCCGAGCTCGTCGGCGCGCTCGGACGAAGAGGTGTCGAGGCCGAGGTGACGATGCACGGCGACAAGGTGCAGGCCGCCAAGGGCGACCCGACGTGGCATGTGCGCATGAGAGCGCTGATCGAGCGCCCCCCGCGCGGTGTCCGGTTCCCCGGGGCGCTGCAGCGCTCGAGCGTGCCGACGTTCATGGCTGAGTGCGACCTCGGTGTGGGTTGGCGTGACGGCGCGCTCGACACGTCCTACGAGGTGTCGACGAAGCTGCTCGAGTTCTCCGCCGCTGGCGTCCCCGTCGTCTGCAACGACACGGCCATCCACCGGAGCATCTTCGGTGACGATTACCCGCTCTACGTCCGCGACGACATCGAGGACGTCACGCGCCGCATCCACGGGTTCCTAGAGTCCGGGGCATCGCTGGACGCGCTCGGCCGCGCGGTCTCGGACGCGGTGCGCGGCTTCAGCTTCGCCGCGACCGCGGAGCGGCTGCGGACCCTGCTCGCCCAAGTGGCGAGCGCGCGCGGCCTGCAGCGCGCCGGCGTCGCGCGCGCTGCGTACCTCCACGACCCGGGCTACACCAGCGGCGACGTGGTGCGTGCGGTCTCGCTGCAGATTCCCACGACCGTGAGCACTCCGAAGCGGGCGACCAAGTCCAATGGGTGGCTCGCGGATGCGGACATCGTCCTCGTCGACTTCAGCCGGCGAGCCGTGGACGCGCTGCCGACGGCGCTCGAGATCCCCGTCGTCGCGTACGCGGCTCCTGGCGTCGACGCGCACGGCCTCGTCAACCCGCATCGCCTCACGCCCCTGAACGGCCTCATCAGCCCGGACCCGCACCTGCTCGCGCTGGTCTCGCGAGCCCGACCCCGCTGCAGGACGCTCCAGCTCGATCCCTCCGGTCTGCTCCCGTCCCTCGTCGGGCCCTGGGACGGCCGCGCGTCGGGCCGAATGTCGATCGTGCTCGCGCGCGGGGACACCGAGGGCTCGGGCGCGCTGCGGGCCGCGGTCGCGGAGGCAGTGCGCGCCGCCGAGGGGCGCTGCCGGGTCAGCGTCGTCGTGCTGGAGCCCTGGTCGTGGGACGGACCGCTGCCGCGAGCGACCACGCATCGGTTCTCGCGCGATGTCCAGCTCGCGCTCACCGAACTTGCGACCGCGGACCTCGAGGTTGTCTCGATGGACCGCCACGACACCCGGTGGCTCTCCGAGACCGCGCTCCTCGTGCCGCTCGGGTCCACGCGGTTCGATGCCACGCTCGCACGTGCGTGCGCACGTCACGGCGGGACCGTGCTGGCTCCGACGGCCGCCGCTGCGCCCCGCGGTGAGGTCGTGTCAGTCACGAGGCAGGTGAGCCGCAGCTCCCTGGTCGCGGCGCTCGAGCGCCATCGTGAGCACCAGCCCGTGCCGGAGAGCGGAGAGCCGGGTCGGCTCCAGCACTTCTTCGAGCAGATCTCGCGCGCAGCGAGCGGATGACCAGGAGCAGCCGATGACGCAGGGAACCGATCGTCCGTCGCCCGGCGGAGAGCCCGTGGCATGGGAGTACTCCCCCTGGGGCCCCGTCATGGATCACGCGCACATCACGGCGTTCGAGTCGGTCGAGCGGCTGGCGGACGGGGTGCACAGGATCGCGCTCGGCGACGGCGCCCTGCTCGAGCTGCTCGTGGCCGGCGATCCGCTGCGAGCCGGCCGCTCCGGCTCGATACCGCTGTTCTTCTCCGGTGCGCTCGGCGACCGCAGCGGCACGGCGGGGCCGTACTTCTCAGGTCGTGGCTTCGCGGCTCGGCTGGGCACCGGCTTCCTCGCCTTCTCGGACCCGCTCTTCCGGGACCACGCGGCGCTCGGGCTCGCGTGGTACACGGGCGGGGCGCGCAGCGGCGCACAGGCGACCATGGCGCGCGTCGCCCGCCACGTGGCGACCATGAGCGGTCGCTCGCTGCTAGCAGTGGGCGGTTCGGGCGGCGGCTTCGCCTCGCTCGAGCTGGCCTCGCGCGTCGACGCCGTGCACGCCTTCGTGTGGAACCCGCAGACGAGGATCCTCGACTACGACCCCGGTGCCGTCCGGGCTTATCTCGGTGCCATGTTCGGCGGCACGTTCGAGGACGACGAGTGGCGGCAGCGAGCGGAGCAGCTGCTGGATGATGCGGGCATCGTCCATGACCTGACGCGTGATGCCCGCAGCCCTCGCGGCCTGTACCTCCAGAACGCCACCGACTGGCACGTGCAGCGGCACCTCGCGCCGTACCTCGGCGCAAAGGCGCTGCCTCATCGGGGTCGCGGGTACTACGGCGCTGAGCGATCGCACGGCGTGCTCGTCGGGGACTTCGGCCAGGGCCACAGCGTGCCCGACATGGATCTCCTCGTGGCAGCGATCGACGTGCTCCGAACCGGCGACGGCGACGCGTGGGCAGCCTTCACCGCGCTCTCCGATGGCGGCTGGCTGCGACCGGAAAGCTTCGCACACCTTCCCGTCGACCTGCGGGGCGCGCGCGCGACCGTGCTCGCTGATGTCGTCCTCGATGTGCAGGGGGCACCCGGGGGCGTGCGGTGCACAGCGACGCTGCAGCGGCAGCACCCCCGGCTCACGTTCCAGTTCTACGCCTACGGCGAGAGCGGGCGCATCGCGAGCTCCGCCCCGAGCGCGCGAGGCAACTGGGACCTGACGACCGAGACAGCCGTCACCCGGGTCGTCTGCACGGTTCGGGACGGCATGGGCAACACGATCGGACAGGTGCACGGGGCTCCGAGCGACGGGGACGACGCCCCGGCGGTGCTCGTCTACGGCTCGTGCGTCTCCCGCGATGCCTTCGAGCTGAGCGAGGCTCCGCATCTCGCGGCGTACGTCGCGCGATCCGGTCTCGCGAGCGCCATGAGCCAGGAACCCACCGGGCTCGAGGGAGCGGACCTCTCCGCCAACTCGAGCGCGTTCCAGCGCAGGATGGTCGCCCTCGACCTCTCGCGCGGCCTCGGCGGCGTGCTGGCCGAGACTGCGTTCAGCCACCTCCTCGTCGACCTCATCGATGAGCGCTTCACGTTGGCACGTGGCCCCCGCGGCGGGTTGTTCACCATCAGCCCCGAGCTCGAGCGAGCCGGCGTGAGCACCGGCAGCTTCGAGCGCTTCCGCTCCGGCTCGCCCGAGCACCTGGAGGGCTTCCGCGCGGGATGGGCGCGACTGTGCGAGCTCGTCCCCGCCGATCGGATCATCGTGAACAAGGTCTACTGGGCTGCGATCGACGAGACGGGCGCCGCCGTCTCCGACCCGGCCGTCGTCGCAGCCGCGAACGATGTGCTCGACGCGCTGTACGGCATCGTCGAGGAGGTCTCCCCTGGCGTGCGCTGGCTGCGCTACGACCGCGAGCTCTTCGTCTCAGACACCGGCCACCGCTGGGGTGCCTCGCCGTTCCACTTCTCGCACCCGCTCTACGTTGAGACGCTCCGTCAGCTGGCGCTCGAGGCGGCGGGCTCGGCGCCCGCGACCACGCCGCCGATCCGCGGCGACGAAGGGCCCTAGCGCCACAGGCCCTTCGTGTCGACGACGATCTTCTCGGCGAGGATCTCGCGGTCGAGCGTCTTGAACTGGTGGTGGTCGACGAGCACGAGCACGATGTCGGCTCGCTCGATCGCGTCCTCGACCTCTGCGTGCTCGACGTTCGCGCGGTCGGCGAGCGACGCCGGCAGCGCCTCGACGTTCGGCTCGACCACGAGCACCTGCGCGTGCTCGATCTCAGCCGAGAGCCGCTCGACGATCGACTTCGAGGGCGATTCGCGCAGGTCGTCGATGTCGGCCTTGAAGGCGATGCCGAGCGCGGCGATCACCGGCTCGCGGAACTTCGCGGCCTTGGCCATGACCTTCTCGAGCACGAAGTCGGGCTTCGCGTCGTTGACCTCGCGCGCGAGGCGCACGAGCTTCGCATCCTCGGGCGCCGCGGCGACGATGAACCACGGGTCGACCGCGATGCAGTGGCCGCCGACGCCGGGCCCGGGCTGCAGGATGTTCACGCGCGGGTGGTGGTTCGCGAGCTCGATGAGCTTCCAGACGTCGATCCCGAGGCGGTCGCTGATGACCGACAGCTCGTTCGCGAAGGCGATGTTGACGTCGCGGTAGGAGTTCTCGACGAGCTTCGCCATCTCGGCGGTGCGCGCGTCGGTCATGAGCAGCTCGCCCTTGCAGAACGTCGCGTAGAGGTCGCGAGCCTTCTCGGCCGCCTGCTCGGTGACACCGCCGATGATGCGGTCGTTGTCGACGATCTCGATCATGATGCGGCCGGGCAGCACGCGCTCGGGGCAGTGCGCGAGGTGGATCGTGTTGTGCTCACCCGGCTCGAGCGTGAGGTCGGGACGGGCGGCGATGATGTACTCGCCCATCTTCTCCGTGAGCCCGGGAGGAGAGGTCGACTCGAGGATGACGAGCTCGCCGCCGCGCAGCTGCGGCGCGATCGACTCCGCAGCGGCGCGCACGTACTTGGGGTCGACGTCGTAGGTCTCGGTGAACGGCGTCGGCACCGCAACGATGTAGGACTGCGCGTGCGGCACCGTCGCCTGCGCGCGCAGGCGCCCCTGCGCGACGACACCTGCGACGACCGACTCGAGGTCAGGCTCGACGAACGGCACCCGCCCCGCGTTGATCTCCTCGACGTGGCGGGGGTTGACGTCCACTCCGGTGACGTCGTTGCCATTCGCCGCGAGGATCGCTGCGGTGGGGAGGCCGATGTAGCCGAGGCCGACGACGCAGACGGTCTGAGTGGGTTCCATGGTGCAAGTCCTCGTAGCTGTCTCAACACGACCGCGCCATCCGGGGCCACACGTGCAGCAAGCACGTGACCCGCAAAGATGCGCGTTGCCTAGCAAACCTACCTGGAAACTGAGGGAGAGTCGCGCCCCGCCGACATCGTTCGTCCGCAGTTCACTCGGCGGCGCATGGCTGGCACCGGTATCGTGGACCCTTCCCGACGACCGTCGGGCAAGCGCAACCCTCCTGGAGACCAGTGCCCACCAGCGACGATGCCGTGCGCGTGCTCGTCTACGGGAGCTGCGTCGCGCGCGACACGATCGAGTTCGCCGCGGCCGGCAGCGTCGCGCTGCAGGGGTACGTGGCCCGCCAATCGCTCATCTCCGTCGACAGCGACGCCTCCGAGCACCTGCCCGCGGCGCTGACCGTGTCGTCGAAGTTCCAGGAGCGGATGATCCGCGCCGACTTCTCGGGCGGGCTCCTGACGCGGGTCACCTCGATGGCGTCAGACCTCGACGTGCTGCTGTGGGATCTCGCTGACGAACGGCACGGTGTCTACCGATTCCCCGACGGGACGGTCGCGACGCGCAGCATCGACACCATGCGCATCCCGGAGCTCGAGGAGCGCTTCGCTGCAGCCGAGCTGCTGCCCTTCGGCACCCCTGAGCACTTCGCCATCTGGCGCGACCACGCGATGACGTTCGCCGACGAGCTCCGCGCGCTCGGCCTCTTCGATCGCACCGTGGTGCTCGAGGTGCCGTGGGCGGTGCTGACGACCGAGGGCAAGCCGTCGCCGTGGAGCATGGGCGTGCGCGCCAAGGACGC
>JAPSJX010000062.1 GCA_031178105.1 Agrococcus sp.
TCCGCCGCGCGATGTCGTCGCCGCGCGGGCTGCTGAGCCTGCCCCGCGACCTGCGCTCGGCCGCGCGCCGTGCGCCGAGCGCGCCGAACGACGAGCGATCCAGCCCGGACGGGCAGAGGGAGTCCGAGTGAACCAGTCGACCAGCACCATCCCGGACCACGTGCGGCAACGGCGACTCCGAGTGCCTCCGGTGCCCGTGCGCCGACGAACGGGTCGTGCGAGTGCCCTGACGATCGCGTGCATCCTCGATGACTTCTCGTTTCAGTGCCTCGAGCCCGAGGCCGACCTCGTCCCGCTGACGATGCGCGATTGGCGGGTCGAGCTCAGCGCCGCACAGCCCGACATGCTGCTGATCGAATCAGCGTGGCGCGGCTTCCGAGAGAGCTGGTGGAACACGGTGCACCGCTGTGGACCCGAGGTCCTCGGCATCCTCGAGTGGTGCAAGGAGCGCGGCATCCCCACCGCGTTCTGGAACAAGGAGGACCCCGTCCACTTCGGGACCTTCTTGAACCTCGCGAGCCGATTCGACGTCGTGTTCACGACTGATGTGGACTGCGTGCCCCGCTACAAGGCCCGCCTGGGCCACGAGCGGGTGCACTTCCTGCCGTTCGCCGCGCAGCCGGTGCTCCACAACCCGGCAGAGCTCTTCGACCGCATCGATGGATGTGCATTCGCCGGCGCCTACTACGCGAAGTACCCCGAACGGAACCGGGCGCTCGACGACTTCTCCTCGATGCTCTCGCAGGAAGGGCGCTTCGAGGTCTATGACCGCAACCTCGGACGCTCTGACCCGGACTACGCGTTCCCGGAGCGGTACCGCGAGAGCATCGTCGGAGGGCTGGCTCCGATCGACATCCATGTCGCCTACAAGGGCTATACCAAGAACCTCAACCTCAACTCGGTTCAGCACAGCCAATCGATGTTCGCGCGACGCGTCTTCGAGCTGCTCGCTTCCAACACTGCCGTCGTGAGCAACTTCGCTCGGGGCTTGCGACTGCTCTTCGCCGACCTCGTGGTGACCGCCGGGTCCGCGAACGAGGTTCAGCGCCGCCTCGCCGCGCTCGAGTCGTCGCCCGACGGTCTCGTCAGGTTGCGACACCAAGGCCTCCGCAAGGTGCTGGCCGAGCACACCTACGCGGAGCGCCTGGGGAGCGTCGCGGAGCATTGCGGCCTCCCACTTGCCCCTGAGCGCGAGATCATCCCCGTCATCCTCGTCGAGGTGGCGACACGCGACGCGATGCAGCGAGTGCGTGCCCAGGTCCAGCTCCAGGGACTCGAGCGCTGGCATCTCATCGCTTGGGGCAGGGGCACGGAAGCACCCGTCGGGACGCACCCGCTGATCCGCATCGCGCGTGATCGGTCCGATGCGCTCGAGCTGCTGACGCAGCTGGGGGCGACGCACGTCGGCGCTTGGGACACCGATGATTGGTACGGGCCCGCGTATCTGTCGGATCTCGTCGCCACCTTGCGGTGGGCGGACGTGCGTGCGGTCGGCCATGCCGAGCGATGGGCGCTCCGCGACGAAGCGCCTCTCCGACTCGACCAGGGATCCGCCTGGACGATGCGCCACGGCATCGCACTCTCGCGCGGACTCATCGAGCTCGCTGGGCTCGACGCGCTGCCCGATGCGTTCTCAGGGCTCGCGGTCGGGACGCTCGAGTACTTCGAGGCGGGCTCGGGCGCGGCCGAGGACATCCTCGAGCCTGCTCGATCGTTGCAACTCGATGAGGGCATGCCGCTGCAACGACTTCGGAACTATGCCGACGCCCTCGATCCAGAGGCGGAGCTCGCGGACGATGACTCGGCGGTCGATATCGAGGTCCTGCTCGATGGCCTCGAGAGCGCCCCGGGCGTGTCGATCCGACGGCCCGCCGGAAGCGCGATGGAGGTGAGCGCCGACGTCCCCGTCGGGGAGCACCGCTACCTCTACTCCCGCCTCACCCTGGGGCTCGAGGTCCTTCCCGAGGCACCGGAACGCATCGGCCACTTCACGATCAGCCCTGGCCTCGATGTGATGCTGGTCTTCCTGTACCTCGACGCCTCGGGCAAGCGGCTGGGCAACACCATCCTCCCGAATGCGAGGAACATCGAGCTCTCCGTCCCGGAAGGCACCGAGCGCGTGCGCGTTGGGCTGCGCGTCGCGGGATCTGGCACGAGCAGGCTGGAGCACTTCTCGCGCGTCGCGCGGACACCCGCCGCGCAGCCAGTGCTGCTGCACGCAGACACGCTCGTCCTCACCAACATCTACCCGTCCTACGAGCGGCTCTACCGCAACGGCTTCGTCGCCTCCCGCGTGCACGCGTACTCCGCGAGAGGCCTCGCCACCGAGGTCGGGGTGGTCGACGACAGCGTCGCCGCGCCGACGTTCCGCGAGTACCGAGGTGTCGACGTCGTCGCGGCATCGTCTCGCGTGCTGGCGAGCTCGCTTCGCGCGGGCCAGGTCTCCCGGGTGCTGGTGCACTTCCTCGACCGCTCGATGCTCGCGGCGCTCCGAAGCGCGCGCGGGCTCAGATCGGTGACCGTCTGGGTGCACGGCTTCGAGATCCAGCCGTGGCACCGGCGCGCGTTCCAGTTCTCGACCGACGCGGAGCTCGAGGCGGCGAAGGCACGATCCGACTCGCGGACAGCCATGTGGCGGGAGCTCTTCGAGCAGCCGCCAGCGAACTGGCACTTCGTCTTCGTCTCCTCGTTCCTCGCTGAGCAGGCCTTCGATGACATCGGCGCGCGTCTGCCCGAGGACCGCTTCTCGATCGTCCACAACCCCATCGACACCGAGCTGTTCGTCCCGCGGCCCAAGGCTGCGGAGGACCGCTACCGCGTGTTGTCCGTGCGGCCCTACTCCTCCAACGTCTACGCGAACGACCTCGCCGTCGAGGCTGTGCTCGCGCTGCAGGCGTCCCGGCCGGACTTCGCTCGATTCCGCTTCGCCTTCTACGGCGACGGACCCCTGTTCGACGAGATCACGGCGCCGTTGAGCGGGCTCGAGAACGTCGAGCTGCATCGTCGGTTCCTCAGCCAGGAGGAGATCGCAGAGCAGCACCGGCGCTATGGTGTGTTCCTCACGCCCAGCCGCATGGACACGCAGGGGGTCTCGCGAGGTGAGGCCATGGCGTCCGGGCTCGTGCCCGTCGCATCGGCGATCGCGGCCGTTCCCGAGTTCGTGGACGAAGCGTCGGGAGTGCTCGTGCCGCCGGAGGATGCTGCCGCGCTCGCGGCCGCGATGGCAGCCCTCGCCGACGATCCGGAACGCTTCCTCCGACTCTCCGAGGGCGCGGTGAAGCGTGTCCATGCGCAGCTGCGCGCCGATCGCATCGTCGACCAGGAGATCGACATCGTCCTGCGCGGGTCGTCTGCCGTGGGGTGACTCTCCCTAGCCGCGACGGGACGTGCGCGAGATCAGCGTGTCGACGCCGTCACGTCCTTGAGGAGGTCGAGGTACTCCGCAGCGATGCGGTCGTAATCGGCGTTGCCCTGAACCCATGCGCGGCCCGTGCCATCGATCGCGAGCAGGGAGCGGTCCACCGCGAGCCGCTCCCACAGCCCGCGCAGCGCGTCGACGTCCCCGGGCGGAACCACGTGCCCCGCCTTCGCGGCGGCGAGGATCTGAGCGGCTTCGCCCGCGACGATCCCTGTGACGTGCTTGCCCGCAGCGAGCAACTCGTACAGCTTCGATGGGACGGTCCACGCGAACGGCTCCCAGTCCCGAAGCGACACGACCGTCGTGTGCGCCCATCGGTACTGCTCGATGACGGCGGGCCCGTCGATCTGACCCAGGATCGACACCGGCGACCCGAGACGCTGATTCAGGCGCCGAAGCCGTCCGACATCGGCTCCCTGGCCGGCGATCCGCACCTCGACCCCCACGCCGTCCGCGCGGAGCCGCGCGGACGCTCGGATGAGCAGATCGAGCCCCTGGCTGCGCCCGATGGTGCCGATGTAGAGGACCCGAAGTGGTGCGGTGCTCGCCCCGACGGTCGGATCGACCACACGATAGCGCTGCAGATCCGTGCCGTTCCGCAGGACCCGCACGCGCTGGATGCCGCGCCGCTCGAGCACCGTCGCGAAGGTCGATGTCGTCGTCACCACCGCATCAGCTCGTCGCTGGAGCCTGGTGACGAACTCGTGCACGGCGCGCTTGAGGAACGCCGTGGGGCCGGTCGGGGCCACGAGGCCCGGGGTGTGCGCGACGAGGTCGGGCCAAGCGTCACGCATCTCGGCGACGAGCGGCAGCCGGAAGCGGTGCGCCAGCAGTCGACCTGCGATCAGGGACTCGAGCGCGGGCGCGGTGGCGATCACCACATCAGGACGATGTCCCCGCCTGATCGCTCGCGCGGCCTGCCTGTAGCTGTCTGCAGCGGCGGCGGCATGATCAAGCGTCCGCGTCACCAGGTCGCCGGAGTGCCGGAGGTAGCGGACGCGCCGGACACGACCGCCGGAGTCGCTGACGTGCGTGGTGCCTGCGCGCAGGCGCTTGTGCTCTGGTCGCAGCCTGCCCGTCGGATAGTGCGGCGGTGGCGCGAGCACGTCCACGGCATGGCCCGCGCTGACGAAGCGCTCGATGAGCGCCGCCCAACGTCGCTGCGGGGCGCCGTTCTCGGGTTCGAAGTAGTGCGTCAAGAGGAGGATGCGCATCAGTGCTGTCGCGCGGACGAGCCGTGGGCCGTCCGAACGCCATCTCCTCTCGTGCTCAGGTTCTCGGCCCGGTCGCCGTCGGTCTCGCGCGGCACCAGTCCCCCGCTCGCCCTGCCGATGCTATCGACCGGTCCTCGCCCGGACTCCGTCGCGCGTGGGTGCACGATCGGCTCCGAGAGCTCTTGCAAGCGCTTCCCAATCGCCGCTCGCTGCGGCGACGTGCTGCAGGATCCGCCGCAGCTCCGGCGCTCCAGGCGGCACGTGCCCGTCGCCCCAGTCGCCGAGCAGCAGCGCCGGCCCAGAATCCCAGCCGACCGCCTCGAACCAGGGGATCATCTGCAGCGAGACGTGAGCATCCTTCGCGTTCTGCACGTAGATCACCGAGCAGGAGTGCGGTGGGTACGCTCGCCGCTGGTCGGCGTGCGGGTGCGCCCGGAGGATCGTTCGTGCCCCCGGCTCGCCGCGCGCACCGAAGCAGCTCTGAGCCATCCGCTCCCACGCCGCGGGTAGGTAGTCGAGCACGCGGGTCTGCGGGTTCACGGGCAACGCGAGCGATCCCGGGAAGTGCCGCGCGAGGTTCAGCGCAGCGAAGCCACCGCCCGACATCCCGAACAGCACCAGGTGGCGCGCACTCATCCGGTCCTGGAGCACTTCCAGGCACTCCTTGAGGAATGCCGTCAAGTCGAGCGAAGCGGTTCCGAGGAACCAGGCCAAGCGCAGCTCGGCGGATGTGTAGAGGCCGGGGTCGGAGACGAACACACGGTTGATCGCCAACCCCTCAGACACCGCCCTTCCGACGAAGACGGGCGGCTGGATGCCGTCGGCACCCAGGGCGGCGTGGAAGGTGACGACCGTCGTCTCTGCGCCGTTGTCCTCGACCATCAGGTCGATCGGCACGCCCCCGTGCTCCAGCGAGAAGCACCCGCGAAGATCCTCGATGTCGCGGAATGCCTGGGGCGAGGACAGATCGGTGCTCACTCCCCAGCGTGCGAGGTCTCTGCGCCCGTCAGCGAGGGGCCAAGGTCGGCGCGCGACCTCAGCTGCGAAGGACCGTAGACCGGCCGCCAGGTGCTCGTATGCCGGCTCGGCGTAGTGGAAGGGGCTGGACCCCCACTTGTGCTGCTTCGAGCTGACTGCGAGCGCGCGAGGCAGCTCCAGTGTGCGCACTCCGGCGTCCTCGAGCAGCTGGAAGTACCGGTCGTAGCGAGCATCGGCCTCGCTCGGCGCCATCATCCATCCGGGGATGGTGAGCGGGTCACCGTCCTCGTCGTGCTGTGCCCAGGGCGTGCGGATGACGATGGTGCGGTGGAGCAGCTCCAGCTGCACGAGCACGCCGAGCATGCGCTCGGCACCCTCACGCCACAACGCGAAGTGCTCGTCGGTGCCGAACGCGATCTGCGTCGCACCCCGCGACGCCTCTCGGCCGCCGGACGACCAGTACTCCGACAGCTTCGTCGCGAACCCCGAACCGAAGTCGACCACGCCACCGCGTTCGTCGACGAGATCGACGATCACGATGTCGGACTCCGCGGCGTACTTCTCCAGCTGCACCGGCGCGTTGCCGCGAAGGTCGCCGAGGATGACACGCTCCTGGAAGGGCGAGGCGATCGGACGCAACCGCGATGCCGCACCTCCTGCTTCGGTCCCCGCGCTGATCCAGGACTGCCGTGCGACGTAGTGGACGATGGCGAAGTCGTCCTGCATGTGTTCGAGGGTGTCTCGAGACACGCAGCTGCCGTAGAGGAAGGCGCGCGTGCGCTGCGGCATGCTCCTGCTCACCTTGCAGCCCCGTGCAGGACCTCGGCGAGCTGAGCGGTGACCGAATCCATGCCGTACGCCTTCCCGACGAACGCTGCAGCTTGCGCGGCGTCGTGCTCGCTCCAGTGCCCAAGCACTGCGTCGGCCGCCTCCGCCACGCTCGCGTGCAGCCACCGCTGCGGATAGAGCAGATCGGCCCCACCCCACGCGAGGACGACGGGGTGGGCGCCAGACGCCGCACCGTCCGCCACTGTGTAGTGGAAGCTCTCGAAGTCGCTGACGGAGAGCACAGTGTCGACGCCGCGGTACCACTCGGCCATGTCGTCGCCATGCGGCTCGAACGCGACGGAGCCCGGGTACCTGCTCATGATCTCCTCGGCGCGCCGATACTGCGCTTCGTAGTAGGCGAGCTCATCGGGGCGCTGCTGCATCCACGCGAAGTCTGCCGGTGAGCGCCCCTTGACCACGAGCGAGTACGACGGATCGCGCTCGAGCACGCGCTCGAGCACGTCGAGCGCTCGATCGAGCCGCTTCATCCGCGGCACGAATCCCACGAAGCCGATGCGGTGCGACGCATCGCTTCGCTTCGGACGGGCCAGTTCTGCGGTTCGCACCATGTTGGGGATCACTCGGGATCGGCCGTGCTGCACGCCGTGCGCGAGCGTGGCCGACCGGCGCACCACCTCGTTGACGAAGACGAACTCGTCGACGCCCCGGGCTGCTGCGCGAGCCAGGTACGGCCTCCGCAGCTCCTGCATGTGCGCTCGGACGACCAGCCGCTGGGTGGACGCGCGATGCTCCGCGTACCAGACGGCGTTGCCGAGCGCCCATTCGGCGAGCACCACATCCGCGCGGGCGAGCATCTCCAGGGAGCGCTCCTCGTCGTGCGACGCGTGGGAGTGCCAGCGGTCAACCTCGATCGCGAAGCCACGCTGCTCGAGCATCGAGAACGCAGGCTCGATGAACTTCAGGTCGTGACCGGCGACGAGGAGACGCTTGGGCTCCTGCACGGTGATCGCATCGCCGCCGCGAGGCGGAGCTTCGCGATATGCCGCTTCGCTGCCGGCGATGGCGAGCAGGACCGTACGACCTTCGGTCGCGGACTCGTGGCCAAGGAGCACGGGTGTTCGCGTGACGGCGGCCGAACCGTCGCCTGCACTTCCGATCGCGGCGAGCGCCCGAGTTCCTGGGATCCCGTCGGGCATGGCGACGACCTGGTCCCAGCCGCCGAACTCGGTCGCCAGCAGCAGGTCTTCGAAGTAGGTCCTGCTCGTCGGTCGAACCCCTGATGCGATCCAGTCCGGCGGGGTCGCCGTGCGCTGCCAGGTGTCGAGCACTTCGATGCCACGTGCCTCGAGCGCCGAACGCAGCACTGGATCCTGGACGCCGATCACCGCAACCGGGAGCACCGACTGCTCGAGGATGGCGTCGCCGTCGATCCCCGCCATGTCGACGCCATAGCTCGCTCGCGAGGATCGCGCTACAGGGATGCCCGCGGTGCGCACGATGATCGCGAGCGCGTCGTCCACCAGGTGCGCCCGGAGCACGACTCGCATCTGCCGCCACGCCTCTCGGCGTCGCTCCTCCGGATCGGTGGACCACAGGTGCATGTAGCCCTGCACATCGTCGAGTCGCAGCCCTGCCGGGAAGGCCTGCGGGAAGAGCTCGTCGAGCGCCCTGGAGGGTCCGGAGATCACGACTCCGCCGCTCGCAGCGATCTCGACGACTCGCCGGGAGAACATCGTCGGCGACCCGGGCACGCTGTTGACGTTGAGGTGCGCGACATGCGAGCGATAGGTCTCCAGGACCTGGTCGTAGGGCAGCCCACCCTTCACGGCGTCGCGGAACGCGTCGGGGAAGCGGTACGGCGAGTCCGGCAGCATCGCCTGACGGTCGTAGATCGCGAGGCCGACTTCCTGCGCGGCAGCGAGGAGCGGATCGAGCGCCTTGGTGCGCTGAGGGTAGCGGTCGCCGTAGTAGGTGCCTGCGTAGGCGATCGAGTCGTGATCCGCGCCGCGGGAGAGCGGGTTGTGGATCGCCGGCTGCGCGTAGAAGGGGATGCTGACGACCGACCGGAGGGTCGACGGCGCCCGCTGTCGGTAGTGCCGGATCAGATCAGCATCGACGGTGAACACGTGGTCGCAGAGCGCGGCCGTCGGCAGGAAGCGGTCGGTGTGGACCGGATCCTCCTTGTTCCAGAAGGTCGTCGGAATCCCGCGTCGACGGCATTCCTCGAGCAGCGCTCGCACGTCCGCGTGCTCTTCCTCGGAGTAGTAGCCCACGCCCCTATGCCACGCGCCCCCGTTGCCGGACCACGCGGATTCCACGAGGACGAGGTCGAGCCCGTCAAGCTGCGAGCGCCATCCTCCACGCTCGAGCGGCACGACGTCGACCGCGCCCTGGATGGTCTTGGTCGTGAACTCGTCCGCGATGAGGCCGACGCGGAGGTCGGACAGCGCGGGGCCGTGGACCGTCGGGAGCAGGCGTGCCGCTCGGTACGCGCTGGTGGCGGTGCGGCACACGTCAGCCCACCGGCGCTCCTCGGTCACCCACAGTCGCCCACGTCGGCCCAGCTCCTCTCGGCGCTCCTGATCCGTGAGCAGCAGCTCGAGCGCGTCCGCGAGCGACGCAGGCGATCCCGGCGCGCAGAGGAGTGCACGCTGCTGATCAGGTCCGGCGAGGTCGCGATGCGGTGCGAGATCGCTCAGCACGACGGCCTTGCCGTTCGCGAACGCCTCGAGGGGCTTCAACGGTGACACCAGCCGCGTGACGGTCTCGTCGAGCCTCGGGCACGGGACGATGTCGATGAGCGAGAGCAGTCGCGGCATCTCGTCATGGGGTCGCCTGCCGAGGAACTTGACGACTCCATCGAGACCGAGGTCGTCGCGCAGCGCCTTGAGCTCGGTCTCCTGCTTGCCACCACCCGCGATCACGACCTGGAAGTCGAGTTCGCGCTCGCGGAGCAGCGCCACCGCGCGCAGCAGGATGTCGAGCCCCTCGTAGGGCACGAGGCTGCCCGCAAAGCCGATCCAAGGCTTCGTGGGGTCCAGTCCAAGCTTCTCTGCGTACGCGAGGTCCCGTGGGAGCGGCAGCTGCTCGCGCGCGTCGACAGCGTTCGGCAGCACGTCGATGCGCTGCTCATCGACGCCGCGCTCGACGAGGTGACCGGCGACCTGCGTCGTGATGGCGAGCACTCGGTCGGCCGACCGCAAGACCAAGTCCTCGAGGTCGGCCTGCAGCTGGAAGCGCTCCGATCGCTCCCAGCCCGGTCGCTCCGACGCGACGCTGAGCTCCCAGATGCCACGCACCTCGTACACGAACGGCACCCCGAGCCGTCTCGCGGTCAGGAGCGCGGGCAGCGCGGTCAGGTAGTTCGATGCAGCGTGGACCAGCTCGGGGCGCTGGCGTCGCGCCTCGCGCAGGAACGCGTCAGCCGCCTCGTCGATCGCCTCGAGGGTGGTGGCCTCGCTCAGCGGCGTTCCGGGATGGTGCACGTACTCGACGCCGCCGCGCTCCACCGTGGTCCGCTTCGCGGGCCCTGTGTGGCCGCTGTCCCACGGGAAGCCCGCGCGCGCGACTGCCACGACGTCGACGCCGTTGGCGAGGAGCCCCTGCGCGACCCCTCCAGTCCGGATTGCGTAGCCGTTGCTTCCGAACGCAGGCGTGGAGTGCACGCAGTACAAGACCCTGCCCGGCTCGGGACGGAACGCAGTGCCCGGAGCCCTCGGCGGAATCGGATAGCCGTGCGCGCGGAGCTCTGCCGCTGCACGAACCTGCGCGACGAGGACGCGCAGCTTCTCGCTCGCATCCTCGAGCAGCACTGAGTGCTCCTCGATGAGGGCCGCGGG
>JAPSJX010000109.1 GCA_031178105.1 Agrococcus sp.
CCCGTCGAGCACCTCGCCGGCTCGCCTCAGCTGGTCGAAGCCGCCGACCCCCGGCACGATCAGCGCGCCGCCGGCGCCCGCGGAGCGCACCTCGGCGAGGCGACCCTCGAAGCGATCGACCGGAGGGTTCACCGCCGGGAGGTAGAGGGCGGAGCCGCCCGTGTCGGCGTTGGCTCGCGCCACGGCCTCGGAGACCCGCTGCACCCGCTCGGAGAACGGAGCCCAGTGCTGGTTCGCGAGCCCCTGATCGTCCTTGACGACGTCGATGCCGCCTGCGGCCAAGTCGTAGGCGAGAGAGCCGAGCTCCTCGACGGAGAGCCCGACGGGCTTCAGAGCGGTGGCGAGCAGCGGTCGGCCCTCGGCGCGGACCCTCGCCCGCACGCCCTCCACCCCGAGGCGGGGGCCGGGGAAGCGGGAGAGCAGGTCCGTGGGCAGGTCGACGTCGACGAGGCGCACGCCCTCCTGCAGGGAGCCGTTGCCCAGCAGCAGCACGAGCAGCTGCGGCAGCTCGTCGCCCGCGAGCGCTGCCGGGTACTCGATCGTGGCGAGTGCGTAGTCGTCGCGGGGCTCGTCGAGCGCGACGACACGGGCGAGGGAGGACCGGCGGGTGTGCTCAGGCGCGAGCTCGGTGGGCAGCTCGTGGCTCTGCTCGACCGCGAGAGCCTGCGCGCGCCGCTCGGCGTCGCCCCCGTGCAGCTCGTAGACGGCGGTGAGAGTCGAGTCGGTCATGAGGCGGCCGCTCCTTCCAGGCTCGGGCCGTACGGCGGCCGCAGTACTCCCACCTCGGTGATGATGCCGGAGATGAGCTCGGCGGGTGTCACATCGAAGGCCGGGTTCCAGGCGGGCAGCTCGGCGTGCAGCCCGTCGAGCAGCTCGCGGGCCTCGCGCTCCTCGATCTCGATGTCGTCGCCCGTGGGAGTCGAGAGATCGATGGCGTTGAGAGTCGCTGCGACGTAGAACGGCACGCCCTCGTAGTGCGCAGCGACAGCGAGCGCCCTGGTGCCGATCTTGTTGGCGGTGTCGCCGTTGGCGGCGATCCGGTCCGCGCCGACGACCACGGCATCCACGCCGCCCTTCGCGAGCGCCCAGGCGGCGGCGGAGTCGGCGATCAGCCGCACGTCGACGCCGCTGCGCTCGAGCTCCCAGGCGGTGAGCCGCGCGCCCTGGCGCAGCGGCCGAGTCTCGGTGGCGAGCACGTGCAGCTCGTGGCCCGCCTCCTGCTTCGCGTAGAGCACGCCGAGGGCGGTGCCCCAGCCCGTCGTCGCGAGCTTGCCGGTGTTGCAGTGCGTGAGGATCGTGCGAGCGTCGCGCAGCTCGTCGCGACCCAGCTCGCCGATGCGCCTGCACTGCTCGGCGTCCGCATCGAGCAGACCGAGCGCCACGCCGAGCGGGTCCCGACCCTCCCGCTGCGCTGCGAGCGCGGCGTGCACCGCCACCCGCAGGTTCACGGCGGTCGGCCGGGCGGCGATCAGCCGCCGAGCCGACTCCTCCGGATCGAGGCCCCGGCGCACCGCCTGCGCGAATCCCAGCGCGCCCGTGCTGCCGATGACGTTGGCGCCCCGCACCGCGAGCGTCGCGATGGCGTCCACGACGTCCTCCAGGGTGTCCAGGTCGCGCACCTCGAGCCGCCCGGGGATGTGGCGCTGGTCGATGATCCGCACCGCGTCGCCGGTCCACGCGACGGAGGGCGGGAAGTCGCTCACCGGCGCCCCAGGACGCCGAGGGTGCGCTCCAGCAGGTCCTCGGGGGTGCCGAGAGCCGAGCGCTCCCGCACCCAGGCCTGCGCGGTCTCGAGCACGAGTGCCGCCGCCCGCACGCGATCCTCGGTGTCGAGGGTCTGGATGTCGGACACCTTCGCGAGGCCCACGATGCGCCGGATCGCCTTCAGGCCGCCGAACCCGACCGCGTCCGACCAGGTGCGGCGCAGCCAGGCGTCGAGGAACCGGTCTGTGTAGGAGTCGTCGGCACGAGTCGGCCAGAGGGCGCGGAACTCCGTCTCGAACGCCTGCCAGGCTTCCGCGACGAGGCCGTCGAGCCAGTCGACGAACTCGCCGGGCCGCTCGAGCACGGTCGCCCGCGCCCGAGCGAGCAGCACGTTGCCGAACAGCGCGCCCAGGTCGAAGCCGATCGGGCCGTAGAACGAGAACTCGGCGTCGAACACCTTGGCGGCATCCGGCCCTCCGCCGCGGGGAACGAAGATGGAGCCGGTGTGCAGGTCGCCGTGCACCAGCGCCTCCGCGCGCGTGGTGAAGGCGAGCTTCAGCTCGGCCACCTCGGCGAGCATGGCGTCGCTGCGCAGCGCGAGCACCGCATCCGTCAGCTGCTCGTCCCAGGCGTT
>JAPSJX010000063.1 GCA_031178105.1 Agrococcus sp.
TCAGCTTGGTCGACGGCGGGTGGTCGCCGGTACATGCCGACGGAGGGCGGCGGATCGCTGCGCGTCGAGCTGAACCACTCGAACCAGCAGGTGCTGCCGAGCGGGCTCCAGCTCGGCGACAACGACTCCCGCATCCTGGCCGTCGCCTCGAACCTCGCGGGCGACGGTCTCGACGTGTGCATCGTCTCGAAGGACATGCCGATGCGCGTCAAGGCCGCGTCGATCGGCCTGCCCGCCGAGGAGTACCTCGCCGAGCAGGCGGTCGACTCCGGCTGGACCGGCACCGCGGAGCTCGCGCTCTCGGGCGAGCAGCTGAACCGGCTCTACGAGGACGAGCGGCTGCAGATCGAGGAGGCCGGCGACCTGCCGATCAACACGTGCCTCGTCATCTCGTCCGAGCGCGGATCGGCGCTCGGCCGCGTGACCCGTCGCGGGGAGGTGTCGCTCGTGCGCGGCGACCGCGACGTCTTCGGCGTGCACGGCCGCTCGGCCGAGCAGCGCCTCGCGATCGACCTGCTGCTCGACAACGAGGTGGGCATCGTCTCGCTCGGCGGATCCGCGGGCACCGGCAAGTCGGCGCTCGCGCTCGCGGCGGGGCTAGAGGCGGTGCTCGAGCGGCGCCTGCACAAGAAGGTCATCGTCTTCCGCCCGCTCTACGCGGTCGGCGGCCAGGAGCTCGGGTACCTCCCGGGCGACGCGACCGAGAAGATGAACCCCTGGGGCCAGGCGATCTACGACACGCTCGGCGCGCTCGTGAGCGACAACGTGCTCGACGAGGTCGCCGCCCGCGGCATGCTCGAGGTGATGCCGCTCACGCACATCCGCGGTCGCTCGCTCCACGACGCCTTCGTGATCGTCGACGAGGCGCAGTCGCTCGAGCGCAACGTGCTGCTGACGGTGCTGAGCCGCATCGGGCAGAACTCGCGCGTCGTGCTCACCCACGACGTCGCGCAGCGCGACAACCTGCGCGTCGGCCGCCACGACGGGGTCGCGAGCGTGATCGAGACGCTCAAGGGGCACGACCTGTTCGGGCACATCACCCTGCAGCGCAGCGAGCGCAGCCGCATCGCGGCGCTCGTCACGAGCCTGCTCGAGGACTGAGCCGCGCGCGGGCGCGGCGGCGTAGCGTCAGCGGCGTGCGGGAGCTGACGGAGGTCGAGGCTCGGCGGATGCGCGTGGCCGCGCAGGGCCTCGTGACGGACGGGGCGCTCGGGTCGCGTCGCTCGCCGCTCGAGGCGGTGCGCCATGCGGTGGCCCTGCAGGGGCAGGACCTGCCCGCGGTGCTGCGCGCGATCGCGGTCCGCTCGACGCCGGGCACGACGCTCGATGACGTGCGCGCCGCGTTCGACGAGGGGCTCGTGCGCTCGTGGGCGATGCGCGGCACGCTGTTCGTCGCCGCGGCCGACGACCTCGCCGTGCTGCACGCTGCGACGGCCGAGCGGATGCGCCGTCAGGAGCGGCGGATGTGCGAGGCGCGCGGCATCGACATCGCGACCGCCGAGCGCGCGGCCGACGTGCTCATCGCAGCGCTCGCGGGTGGCCCGCAGCCGCGGGCGGGCATCCTCGCCTCCTGGGAGGCTGCCGGCGTCTCGACCGCGGGAGGCCGGGGCTACCACCTGCTCTCGCTGCTCGCCTACGACGGCCTCGTGCGGTTCGGGCCGTTCGACGGGCACGACCAGCTGCTCGTCGGCGGTCCGCGACCCGTGGTCGCCGACACCGAGCGTGCGCTCGACGACGCGCTGCGGAGGTTCATCGCGGCCCGCGGGCCGGTGGACGCCGATGACGTGGCGTGGTGGCTCGGCCTGCCGAAGACGCCCGTCCGCGCCGCGCTCGCGCGCGTCGACGGGCTCGAGACGGTGCTCGTCGGCGGCCGGTCGATGCTCGTCGTCGCCGACGCGCCGTCGGGGGCATCCGGCGTCGTGCTCGTGCCCGCCTTCGACGAGATGCTGCTGGGCTACCGCGACCGCTCGCTGCTGGCGAGCCCAAAGATGCTCGCGGCGGTGGTGCCCGGGAACAACGGCGTCTTCCGCCCGCTCGTGCTCGTCGACGGCACCGCGGTCGGCACGTGGCGCATCCCGGCCGGGCGGACGAAGGCCGCCGTCGACCACGTGCTCGACCTCGTCGAGCCGGTGACCTCCAGCACGAGGGAGCAGATCGACGCGGCGCTCGCAGCGTGGCCGCACCGCTGACGCGTCAGACGACCGGGCGGCGTCAGGGCCCGGCCGCTCACCGCGGGTCGGGGACGGCCGTCACGACGATGTTGTCCTCGTAGGCGCCGGCAGCGGCGTCCCACTCGCCGCCGCAGGTCACGAGGCGCACGACGGGGTCGCCGTCGCGCGCGAAGAGCGCGTCGAGCCGCAGCTCGTCCTTCGACACCTGCTCGATGCTCGTGATGCGGTAGCGCAGCTCGACGCCTGCCGCCGTGGTGATCTCGACCGCGTCGCCCTCCGACGCCCGCAGCACCGACGCCATGGGCGCGGTGCCCACGTCGCTGTCGACGTGCGCGGCGAGCACCGCGGAGCCCTCATCGGCGCCGGGCGCCGCGCCGAACCGGTACCAGCCGACCTCGCGCACGAGGTCGGGCACATCCATCTCGCCGTCCTCGCGCACCCCGACGGGGACGACGCCGAGCTCCAGGCCGACCGACGGCACGCGGACCGCGGCGGGGGCATCGACGGCGACAGGGGAGCGCGGCGAGGCGTCGCGCGCCGCGATGCCGCTCGGGATCGTGCTCGTGGGCGAGGCGGATGCACTGGGCTCGGCCGGGCGCGCGGGGCGGACGTCGGCGCCCGGCGAGGCGCTCGGCTGCGTGGCGACGGTGAGCGCGGGCGGTGCCTGCGCGAGCAGCACCGCGCCGGTGCCGAGCGCCCCGAGGGCGATGACCGCGGCGGCCACGGTAGCCGCGCGACCGCCGCGGGAGCGAGGACGCGCGGGAGGCCCGCGCCGCGCGGTGCGCGACGGGAGGCCCCGCTCGGCGTCCATGCTCAGCTGCGCTCCCTTGCGAAGCCCGGCGCGGCGGCGAGGTGGGGCACGGTCAGGCGCGATCGCCGCGGACGCGCGCCGCACGAGCGGTGACGACCGAGACGCCCAGCGCGCCGGCGACCGCGAGCAGCGCACCGAGGG
The DNA here is from genome assembly GCA_031178105.1 of Agrococcus sp. Taxonomy (GTDB): domain Bacteria; phylum Actinomycetota; class Actinomycetes; order Actinomycetales; family Microbacteriaceae; genus Agrococcus. The sequence continues at coordinate 3,124 of JAPSJX010000063.1, forward strand.
CGCCCTGCGCAGCGGCGCCGCCGAGGCCGGACGGCACGCCGCTCGGCGCACTGTGCACGTCGATCACCTGCACGGCGAGCTGCAGGCTCTCCTGCCGTGCATTGCCCCACGCGGTGACGATGGTGTTCGCGCCCTCGCCGAGCTCGACGTCGACCGGATCGATCGCGACGTCGTGGGTGCCCGCGAGCACGACATCCACGGAGACGGCGCCGGCGGGCAGCTCGAGCACCGCCTCGTCGGCGTTCGTCAGCCCCTGCGCGATCACCACCCCGTCGGCGCGCACGTCGACCGGGGGCGCTGCAGCGAGGTGCCGCAGCGTCAGCCTCGCCTGACCGGCCTCGACCGGCTCGGTGCTGTTCACGAACACCGAGAGGATGGGCTGGTCGTCGGCGGTGAGGTTGCCGGTGATCGTGAGGTCCTTCGCCGCAGGCACCTCGACCCCCAGCGCCTCGACGGCGGGCTGCGCGGTGCCGGGGGTCTCGCCGTCGTAGAAGAACTGGATGTCGTACACCCCGGGCGCGAGCTGGATCGGGTCGGTCAGCTCACCGTGCTCGAAGTCGGTGACCACCTCCTCGCCGTCGATGTAGGCGTCCACCGTGATGCCGGGGATCATGTGCATGACCGACACGGTCGAGTCCTGCCCGGCGGCGACCGCGGGGGCCCCGCCCAGCGCGACCAGCGCCAGTGCTGCGGCGGCGCCGATCGCGCACGTGCCCTGCATGCGTGACTCCTCAGCCCGGCGTCGCCCTCTGCGTCGCGCTGTGCCCCATCCTGCGGGACCGGGGAGCAGAAAGATAGCAGTGTTATGGAGACCGCTCGACATCTCTCGCGCGGGGCCTGTGCACAGCGGGCGCGCGCCGCGAGCGCGAGCGACTACCGTCGCTGCGGTGACGACGAGGTCGACGGACGCAGATCGCATCGTGGTGCGGCGCCGCGCGCGGGCGACCGACCTGCTCGGCGCGCCGCTGGCCGTCGCGGCCGTGACGCTGCTCTCGCTGGCCGGGCCGGACGCGATCGCGATCGTGCCGCTCGCCGCTGCCGCGGCGGTCGCGCCGGCGCTCGCCCGCATCGACGTCGCCGAGCGGCGGCTGCCGAATGCGCTGACCGTGCCGCTGCTGCTCGTCGGCGCCTCGGCCGGAACGATCCGGCTCGCGCAGGGTGACCTCGCGCCGCTCGTCGCGGTCGCGTGCGGCATCGTGCTGCTCGCGATGGCCGTCGTCGGCGGCATGGGGATGGGGGATGTGAAGCTCGGCCTCGCGCTCGCGCTCGCAGCATCGATGCTCGGGTGGGCCGTGCCGCTGGCGGGACTCGCGGCAGCCGTCGTCGTCGGCGGGCTGCTCGGCGCCGTGGCGCTCGCGCTCGGCGGACGCAGCGTCGCGTTCGGGCCCGCCCTCCTGCTCGGGAACGGGGGTGCGGCGGCCGCGGCCGCAGGCGGGCTGCTGTGACGTGCGGGGTGCTCTGTGACGGTTCGTGACGCCTCGATTCGCCGAGCGGCTATCAGATACATACCGTGGATGCTGTACCCCAAGAAGGAGCCCCCATGCGCATCCGCACCCCCCGCCCCCTCGCCATCGCCGGCGCCCTCGGCCTGGCCGTCGCGCTCGTCGGCTGCAGCGCGGGCGCCAGCTCCGACGAGGCAGAGCTCGGCTCCGCCGAGAACCCCGTGCAGCTCGGCGTCGTCGGCAAGTCCGACCCGTACTGGGCGACGTACGAGGAGGCCGTCGAGGCCGAGGGCATCCAGCTCGAGATCGTCGACTTCACGGACTACAACCAGCCGAACCCCGCGCTCAGCGAGGGGGAGCTGGACGTCAACCAGTTCCAGCACATCATCTACCTCGCCGACTACAACGTGAACGCGGGCGACGACCTGCAGCCGATCGGCTCCACGGCGATCTACCCGATCGGCCTGTACTCGGACAAGTACGCGTCGGCCGAGGAGATCCCCGACGGCGAGACCGTCATCGTGCCGAACGACGACACCAACCAGGCCCGCGGCCTGCTCGTGCTGCAGTCGGCAGGCCTCATCGCACTGCAGGACGGCGGCAGCCCCTACTCGACCGTCGACGACGTGATCGAGGACGAGTCGCGCGTCACGGTGCAGGCCGTCGACGCGGCGCTCACCGCCACCTCGCTGCCCGACGTCGCCGCGGCGATCGTGAACAACGACTTCATCGAGGACGCCGGGCTCGACGCCGACTCCGCGATCGCGCAGGACGACCCGACCGACCCGGCCGCGGCGCCCTACATCAACATCTTCGCGACGACGTCCGAGCGCGTCGACGACGAGGTGCTGAACCGCCTCGTCGAGATCTACCAGACGAACGAGGAGGTGCAGGCGGGCGTGGTCGAGGCCTCCGGCGGCACTGCGCTGCTCACCGTGACGGCGAAGGCCGACCTCCAGAGCGCGCTCGCCGACGTGCAGGCGGAGCTCGAATCGCAGTGATCCGCGAGCTCGGCGCGGAGGCCCGCTCGGGCCTCCGCGCTCGTGCTTGCTCGGCAGACGACTGACAGGAGGAGGGCGACATGGCGCAGCACATCGTGCTCGACGGCGTATCGAAGCGGTTCCCGCCCGCCAGGCGCGGCGGCGCCGAGATCGTCGCGGTCGACGACGTGTCGCTGGCGATCGAGCAGGGCGAGATCTTCGGCATCATCGGATACTCCGGCGCCGGCAAGTCGACCCTCGTGCGGCTCATCAACCAGCTCGAACCCGTCACCGACGGGCGGATCACGATCGGCGACGTGCCGATCAGCGAGCTGCGCGGCAGGCGCCTGCGCGAGCAGCAGACCGGCATCGGCATGATCTTCCAGCGCTTCAACCTGCTCTCCTCGCGCACGGTGGCGGGCAACGTCGCCTACCCGCTCGAGGTCGTCGGGATGGGACGGGTCGAGCGACGTGCTCGGGTCGAGGAGCTGCTCGAGTTCGTCGGGCTCGCGGGCCGTGCCGACGCCTACCCGGAGCAGCTCTCGGGAGGTCAGCAGCAGCGCGTGGGCATCGCGCGCGCGCTCGCCGCGAGCCCGCAGGTGCTGCTCGCCGACGAGGCGACGAGCGCGCTCGACCCCGAGACGACCGCGGAGGTGCTCGACCTGCTCGCGCGCATCAACCGCGAGCTCGGCGTGACGATCGTGGTGATCACGCACGAGATGGAGGTCATCACGCGCATCGCCGACCGCGTCGCCGTCATGGAGGCGGGCCGCGTCGTCGAGACGGGCACGACCTACGACGTCTTCACGCGTCCGCAGACGTCGACCGCTCGTCGCTTCGTGCAGACGGTCGTGCGGGCGCTGCCCGAGGGAGACGAGCTCTCGCAGCTGCGGGCGCAGCACGAGGGCCGCTTCTTCACGATCTCGTTCACCGACGAGGGCGTCTCGGAGGCGCGCGTCTTCGGCGCGCTGGCCCGCGCCGGCGTCGACTTCAACCTCGTGCACGGCGGCGTCGACGACATCCAGGGCCGGGTCTACGGCCTCCTGACGATCGCGGTGCGCGGCGATGCGGAAGCGGTCGACGCCGCCCTCGCACAGGTCGGCCCGGGCGTGACGGTGGAGGAGCAGCGATGAACGAGGTCGTCGGGATCCTGCCCACGCTCGCCGAGCAGACGGCGATCATGCTGGGCATCGTCGCGCTCTCGCTCGCCTTCGGCGGCATCGGCGGGCTCGCCATCGGCACCGGGCTGTACGTCACCCGCAGCGGCGGCGTGCTGGAGCAGCGCGGCGTCTGGTGGATCCTGAACGTGCTCGTCAACACGGTGCGGCCCATCCCCTTCATCATCCTGCTCGCCGCGCTGCAGCCGATCGGCCGCGGCCTGGTCGGCACGGGCATCGGCACCGAGTACGCCATCTTCGCGATCTCGGTCGCGGCGACGTTCGGCATCGCCCGCATCGTCGAGCAGAACCTCGTCGCGATCCCGACGGGCGTGATCGAGGCGGCGCGCGCGACGGGTGCGAGCCCGTGGCGCATCATCCGCACCGTGATCCTGCCGGAGGCGCTCGGACCGCTGGTGCTGGGCTTCACGTTCGCGGTCATCGCGATCGTCGACATGTCGGCCGTCGCGGGCCTCGTCGGCGGTGAGGGGCTCGGCAACTACGCGATCACGTACGGCTACCGCCAGTTCGACGAGGTCGTGACGTGGTCGGCGCTCGTCGTCGTGGTGATCGCGGTGCAGCTCATCCAGGCGCTCGGCAACTGGCTCGCCCGGCGCATCATGCGCCGCTGACCGCTCGCGGCGCCGAGGGCAGCGGCCCTCACGATCATGGCCGAGCAGGTGAGGCCGTGCGCGTGCTCACCTGCGCTCCCGGCTGCGTCGCGCACGTCGACGACCCGCACCGAGAGGCTCTCCTGGTCCTCGCTGCCCCACCACGATGACCGACCCGTTCGCCCGGATGTCGGCGCCCGGGACCGCCCCGAGGTGCCGCAGCGTGCGCCGGGTGGCGACCAGCGTGCGCTCGCCCGCGGCTGCCTGTTCGCTATGGCGAGGCTAGGATCTGTCTGGGCAATCCCCGAATCCAGCACCCCCAGAGAAGGACTTGCAGATGGCCGACGTCGCCACATCGAAGCCCGAGCTGCCGCCCACCGCGGCTGCCGAGACCACCTCGAAGCGGTGGACGCCCCTCAAGATCGCGCTCTGGGCGGCCATCGCGCTGCTCGGCGGCGTCGCCTGGGTGATGCTCGCCATCGTCCGCGGCGAGACGGTCAACGCCATCTGGTTCGTGTTCGCCTCCGTCGCGACCTACCTGATCTTCTACCGCTTCTACTCGAAGTACATCGAGCGCAAGATCGTGCGACCCGACGACACCCGAGCGACGCCGGCCGAGTACAAGGCGAACGGCCGCGACTACGTCGCCACCGATCGCCGCGTGCTCTTCGGCCACCACTTCGCCGCGATCGCCGGCGCGGGCCCGCTCGTCGGCCCCGTGCTCGCCGCTCAGATGGGCTACCTCCCGGGCACGATCTGGATCATCGTCGGCGTCGTGCTCGCCGGCGCGGTGCAGGACTACCTGGTGATGTTCTTCTCGATGCGCCGCGGCGGCCGCTCGCTCGGCCAGATGGCGCGCGATGAGTTCGGCAGGGTCGGCGGGGCCGCGGCGATCCTCGCGACGCTCCTCATCATGGTCATCATCACGGCGATCCTCGCGCTCGTCGTCGTCAACGCGCTCGGCGAGAGCCCGTGGGGTGTCTTCTCGGTCGCCATGACCATCCCGATCGCCCTGTTCATGGGCGTCTACCTGCGCTGGATCCGGCCGGGGAAGGTGCTCGAGGTCTCGATCATCGGCTTCGTGCTGCTCATGGCCGCCATCATCGGCGGCGGCATGGTCGCCGAGACCGCCTGGGGCCAGGAGCTCTTCACGCTCGACCGCGTCACGATCGCCTGGGGCATCGTCATCTACGGCTTCCTCGCGGCAGTGCTGCCGGTCTGGATCCTGCTGACGCCGCGCGACTACCTGTCGACCTTCATGAAGATCGGCGTCATCGTCGCGCTCGCGCTCGCGATCATCTTCGTGCGGCCGGAGATCTCGGTGCCGGCGTTCACCGCGTTCGCCTCCGGCGACAGCGGTCCCGTGTGGCCCGGCTCGCTGTTCCCGTTCCTGTTCGTGACGATCGCGTGCGGCGCCCTCTCCGGGTTCCACGCGCTGATCGCCTCGGGCACGACTCCGAAGATGGTCGAGAAGGAGAAGCAGACGCGACTCCTCGGCTACGGAGGCATGCTCATGGAGTCGTTCGTCGCGATCATGGCGCTCGTCGCGGCGATCTCGATCGACCAGGGCATCTACTACGCGATGAACTCGTCGGCGGCGGCGACGCAGGGCACCGTCGAGGGCGCAGCCGCCTTCGTGCAGTCGCTCGGCCTCACCGGCGTCAGCATCACTCCCGAGCAGCTCACCGCGACCGCCGCCGCGGTCGGTGAGGAGTCGGTCGTCTCGCGCACCGGCGGCGCGCCGACCCTCGCGCTCGGCCTCGCGCAGATCATGCAGAGCTGGATCGGCGGGCCGGCCATGATGGCGTTCTGGTACCACTTCGCGATCATGTTCGAGGCGCTGTTCATCCTCACCGCGGTCGATGCCGGCACCCGCGTCGCGCGCTTCATGCTGCAGGACTCGCTCGGCAACGTCTTCCCGAGGTTCAGGGACACGTCCTGGACGCTCGGCGCCTGGATCTGCACGGCGATCATGGTCGCCGCGTGGGGCGCGGTGCTGATCATGGGCGTCACCGACCCGCTCGGCGGCATCAACACGCTGTTCCCGCTGTTCGGCATCGCCAACCAGCTGCTCGCCGCCGTCGCGCTCGCGGTCGTGCTCGCGATCGTCGCGAAGCGACGCACCTTCCGGTCGCTGTGGATCGTCGCGCTGCCGCTCGCGTTCGTCACCGTGGTGACCGTGACCGCATCCGCGTTCAAGGTGTTCTCGCCCGTGCCGGCCGTCGGCTACTGGGCGAACCACATCCGCTTCCGCGACGCGCTCGCGGCGGGGGAGACGTCGGTCGGCACGACGGAGGGCGTCGCGGCGCTCGAGGCCGTCGTGCGGAACACGGCGGTCCAGGGCACGCTCTCGATCATCTTCGTGGTCCTCACGATCGTCGTGATCTGCTTCTCGGTTGCCAACGTGATCAAGGCGCTGCGGTCCACCGAGGTCGTCGACCACGAGGACGAGCGCGTCGAGTCGCGGATGTTCGCTCCGTCCGGCTTCCTGCCCACGCCCGAGGAGCGCGAGCTGCAGAAGCGCTGGGACGCGGTGCCCGACGAGCACAAGCCCGCACGGACCGGCCACTGACCGTGTCCGGCGCGCGCGCGAGCGAGGGGCGCCCGGCAGCTGCCGGGGCGCTCCTCGCCCGCGCCTGGCGAGCGCTCGTCTGGTGGGCGAAGGGCGTCACCGGCGAGTCGAAGTACCAGGCCTACGTCGACCACGAGCGGCGCGTGCATCCCGACCGCGAGCCGATGACGGAGCGGGCCTTCTGGCGCGACG
>JAPSJX010000064.1 GCA_031178105.1 Agrococcus sp.
GGTCTCGACTCGGGCGGCGCGCGGGGCGCGCCGTCCGGCTCGACCGGCATGCAGGCGCGTCAGCCGTCCTCGAGGACGAGCGAGACGACGTGCTCGGCGATCGCGAGCGACGAGGTCGCCGCGGGCGACGGCGCATTGCGCACGGCGACGACGGAGCCGCGGCGGGTGATCCTGAAGTCGTCGACGAGCGAGCCGTCGGGGTCGAGCGCTTGCGCGCGGATGCCCGACGGGCCGGGGACGACGTCGCCGATGGTCAGCTCGGGCACGTACTTGCGTGCTTCCGCGACGAAGCGGCGCGTGCTGACCGAGCCCAGCATCTCGCTGACGCCGGTGCGCCAGTGCTGCCTCGCGAACGACCGGAAGCCGCGGTACCCGACGGCCTCGCCGAGGTCCCGGGGCGAGACAGCGCCCCACCCGTAGCCTTCGCGCGCGAGCGCCAGCACCGCGTTCGGACCCACCATGACCTCGCCATCGATGCGCGGTGTCAGGTGCACGCCCAAGAACGGGTAGCGGGGGTCGGGCACCGGGTAGACGAGCCCGCGCACCAGGTCGCGCTTGTCGGGCTTCAGCAGGTAGTACTCGCCGCGGAACGGCACGATCCTCGGATCGTCGTCATCGCCGGCGAGCTTCGCGACGCGGTCGGCGTGCAGGCCGGCGCAGATGATCACGGCATCGAACACCTCCCAGGTCTCTTCGCCGTGCTCGCGCCCCGTCACCAGGGTCTCGCCGCCGCTGCGCGTGAGGCCGGTGACCTCGAAGCCGGTGCGCACGCTGCCGCCGGCGGCACCGATGTCGTCGGCGAAGGCGCGCGTCACGGCGCCGTAGTCGACGATCGCCGTGTGCGGCGAGTGCAGGGCTGCCGTGCCCTCGACGTGCGGCTCGAGCTCGCGCAGCTCGTCGCGGTCGATGATCCGCACACCGGGGACCCCGTTCGCGCGAGCGCGGGTCGCGATGTCGCCGAGTCGCGCCTCCTCTGCCCCGTTCCGAGCGACGAGCACCTTGCCGCGCTCGTCGTAGGGGAGTCCGCGCACGCGGCAGTACGCGTGCAGCAGCTCGACCCCGCGCCGGCACAGCGTCGCCTTCAGGGACCCCGGCGCATAGTAGAGCCCGGCGTGCACCACGCCGGAGTTGCGGCCGGTCTGGTGCGCGGCGAGCACCGGCTCCTTCTCGAGCACCGTGACCTGCGCATCGGGACGCTGCTGCAGCAGCTGTCGAGCGACGGCGGTGCCCAGGATGCCGCCTCCGATCACCGCGTAGCGCCTGGCCGTCATCGCGCCTCCTCCACTGATGCCCGCCCGCGTCGCACCGTGGAGGCGACGGCCGGGGCGTGCTCGCCGGCCTGTGTCGGTCGACTCTAGCCACGCCCCGCGCTGGATCCGGCTCGGGCGGGCTGAGGTTACGGCAAGGTGTGGAGCTGCAGGCCCTGCACGACGGTGCCGAGCTGCGAGAGGGGCGCCATGAGCCCTTCGACCGCGCAGTTGCCGCCCGTGCCGCGGATGCCCGACACGACGCCGACCGCTCGTGCGCCTGCAGCCGTCGGGCGGCTCACCACGGGGCCGCCGGAGTCGCCGAGGCAGAAGGCGGACGTGCCGCTCGAGCGCACGCGCTGCACGTGCATGCACTCCGAGCCGCGCGGCGTGCCGTAGCAGGTGACGTAGGCGGCACCGGCGGTCAGGTCGCACTTCCAGCCGGTGATCTGGCCCGATGAGCAGAGCTGGTAGCCGGCCGGCGGCCAGGTCGTCTGCGTGCCGGTGATGCTCACGGTCGCCGTGTTGTCCGTGTAGATGCGAGGAAGCGTGCGCGTGTCGTACGGCGCGGCGATCACGCCGAGGTCGAACGGCAGCTCTCCGTCGTTCAGCTCGGCGACGAGGTCGCTGCGGCCGATCGACGCGCCGGCGGCGTTGCGCACCGCCCGGTTGTCGGCGTAGTCGCTGCAGTGCGCGGCGGTCACGATCACCGGGCGGTGCCCGTAGAAGCCCGTGAAGCCGGAGGTGCACGAGACGAACGCGCCGCTGCGGAACTGCGTCTGCACGCGCATGCCGCCCGAGAGCACCGACACGTCGGTCGTGCGCGCGGTGCGGATGGGTGCGACCGCGGCCGCATCGATGGCTGCGCCGGCGGTGAGCGGCACGGCGGCCGCGTTGGCGGGCACGGTGTCGGTCTCGGCCACGGTGACGGACGCGCCGACCTCGGCTGCGGCATCCTCGGCCTCGCCGATGACGTCCCGCACCTCGCCCTCGACCGTGATGGCCTCGGTGCCGGCGGCCTCGGCGGCGGACGCGGTGGGCACCTCGACCGTCAGCGCGTCCTGGCCGATCTCGATGGCGAAGGCGCCGTCCACGGGCATGGAGGCGGCCATGTCGTAGGCGATGTCGAGCAGCTCGGCCTCGCTCGACTCCTGCTCGACGAACGAGACCTCGATGCCCCGGCTGTGCGCCGCGTAGCCGATCTCGCGCACCTCGCTCGGCACGTCGCCGGCCCAGCCGATCTGGATGGTGCCCGCGACCGGGTCGCCCTGGATCGCGCCGATGCGCGAGACGGGCGTGCGCGCATCCCACGCGGCGATCTCGTCGATCACCTCGAAGTGCGCCTCCTGGATGGCGGGGATGTCGTCGGCCGAGACCGCCGGCGGTGCGGGCGGGACGGCGATGAGGGCGGCGCCGAGACCAAGGGTGATGACGGCAAGGGTGAGCGGGCGGCGCAAGCGGGGACCTCGTGACGGGCTGGGGGAGCAGGACCGTCGTCGAGCCTAGCGCGGCGTTCAACCCCCAGTCGAGGGTTTTGGCAAACTTTCCGCCAAGAGACGTTGCCGAGCAGGCAAGCGTCTTGCGGTCGCCGTGCGCGCCGTCAGTCGGCCGCGGCTGGGGGCGCCGGGTTCCCGACAGCCGTGGCGGCAGGCGTTGCGCTGTGCGGCCGACGCCGGCGGATGCGGCGCACGACCAGCCACGCGGCGAGCCCCAGCACCACGAGCACGACGAGCGTCGGCATCGCGTGACCGAGGGCGAAGAGCGCCGCCGCGCCCCACGCGAGGAACGCGCCCCAGCCGGCCACCAGGCCGTCCCAGAAGCTCGGCGTGCCGGTCGGGCCCTCGACGGTGGTGGAGCGGATGTCGACGCCGATCGTCGACATCGCCACGAGGTCGTCGAGCGCGCGCTGCTGCGAGCGCAGCTGCTCGAGCTCGCTCGTGCGCTCGGTGAGCTGCGCCTCCACCTCGAGCAGCGTCTCGGTGTCGGCTGCGGTCGCGAGCAGCTGCGTGAGCCGGTCGACGGAGGTGCGGGCTGCGTCCACGCGCACCTCGAGGTCGCGCACCTGGGCCGTGACCTGCTCCTCGCCCATGTCGACGCGCGTCACCTCGCCGAGCGCGCGCAGCGCCGTCAGCATCGCCTCGACCTCCGCTGCCGGCACGCGCACGGTGAGCGTCGCCCACGCGGGTTCGAAGTCGGTGGATGCGCCCTCGGACCGGCGGTCGACCGCGCCGCCGCGCGCGACCGCGGCGTCGACCACCGCATCCGCGGTCGCGATCGGGTCACCGACGCGCATGCTGAGCATGCCGGAGATGATGACCGAGCGGTCCTCGTCGCCGGCGACCGCCCCGATGTCCTCGCCGGCCTCGGGGATGCCGACGCTCGGCTGCTCGACCGGACCGCCGCCGAGGTCCGGGGCGCCGCCGTCCTGCGCGCCGCTCTCCTGGGTCGGGGCTCCGCCGAGCGGCGACTGGCTGGCGCCCATGGCGCCGCAGCCGGTGAGGAGGACGGTGGCGGCCATGAGGATGCCGGCCGCGGGCAGGAGTCTGCGGGTCATGCCTCCAGCGTGCGCGCGAGCCGGCGGAAGCACAGCCCAACCTTTCGCGCGACTCGCGCGTCAGGGCCGGACGGTGAGCGCGACCGACGAGGGGTCAATCGCCGCGCTTGGCGGCCTTCGCCTCGGCCTTCGCGGCCTTCAGCTCGGCCTTCGCCGCGGCCCTGGCCTCGGCGGCCTCGTTGCGGGCCTCGATGGCCAGCAGGCGCTCGCTGGCGCGGGCCACCGCATCCGCCGCCTTCGCCTCAGCCTGGCGCAGCTTCGACCGCGCTTCCTCGACGAGCTTCGCCGCCTCGCGCACCTGCTTGTCGTCGAGGATCGAGGCGGGCAGGCGATCGAGCGGCTCGTCGGGCTCGTTGCGCTCCAGCCAGCGCTCGATCCCGTCGAACAGGCGCGACAGCCCGAAGCCGAAGCCGCGCTCCGAGTCGTCTCCGCGCGGCTCGAGCACGCCGGCGCGCACGGCCGGCGCGAGCAGCGGGAAGCGCTCGTCGGTCACGAGCTCCGGCAGCGCGCGGCGCACCTCCTCGTCGACGTCCGCGTCGCTCGACGCCTTCGAGTAGAGCGCGATGTAGCCGAGCAGCAGCAGCAGGGTCGGCAGCTTCATGCGATCCGGCGCGGGCACGCCCTCGAGCGCGGCGAGGCCCGCCTCGATGATCGCGAGCCGGTTCGGGGTCGTGGGGGTCGAGCTCGGCGGCAGATCGGCGAGCCACGGGTGCGCGTCGTACGTCGCCCGCACGAACATCGCCCACTCGCGCAGCCGCTCCCGCCAGGTTGAGCCGGCGCCCGGCACCGTGACCGCGCTCGCTGCGTCGTACATGAGCAGCAGCAGGCCGTCCTTGCCGGTGACGTAGCGGTACAGCGACATCGGCGCGACGCCGACCGCGGCGGCGACCTTGCCCATGCTCACCGCGTCGAGCCCCTCTACGTCGGCGATCTCGATCGCTGCCTCGACGATCCGCTCCGTTGTGAGCTCGCGCTTCGGGCCGCGATGCGGCAGCTCGGCGACGCCCCACGTCACGGCGTGCGCGTGCGGCAGGTCGGGGCTGTCGAGGGGGTCGGGACGGGTGGTCACGGATGCCTCGTCACTGCGCGGGACAGGACGGCCCGTCACTGTCGGTCGTCAGGATGGGTGCCGGTGCGCTCGTCCGTCGCGAGCGTCGCGATCGCCGCCACGTCGTCGTCGCTGAGGACGAACCCGTCGACGTCGAGGTTCTCGCGCAGGCGGTGCGGATTCGACGACTTGGGGACGAGGGCGCTGCCGAGCTGCAGGTGCCAGCGGATGATCGCCTGCGCCGGGCTCACGCCCCGCGCTGCGGCGATCCGCCCGACGACGGGGTCGCCGAGCAGCCTGCCCCGGCCGAGCGGGCTCCACGCCTGCGTGACGATGCCGTGCTCGGCGTGGAAGGCGCGCAGGGCGTGTTGCGGCAGCCACGGGTGCAGCTCGACCTGGTTCACGACCGGCGCGACGCCCGTCTCCCCGATGATGCGACGCAGATGCTCCTGCGTGAAGTTCGAGACCGCGATGGAGCGGATGCGCCCCTCGCCCTGCAGCGCGATGAGCTCGCGCCACGCGCCGACGAACTCTCCCCGCTCCGGGCGCGGCCAGTGGATCATGTAGAGGTCGACGGGGGAGCCGAGCGCGGCCTCGCTGGCCGCGAACGACGTGCGCACCGCCTCCGCGGACTGGCTCTCCTCGCCCCAGAACTTGCTGGTGAGCGTGAGGCTCGCACGATCGAGCCCGGCGTCGACCGCCCGGCGGACGGCGTCGCCGACCTCGCGCTCGTTGCCGTAGAACTCGGCACCGTCGGCGAGCCGGTAGCCGGCCGCGATCGCTGCGTCGACGACGGTGCCGACGTCAGGTCCCGCCACCTTGTAGAGCCCGAAGCCGAGCGCGGGCATGGTGCGCCCATCGAGCAGGTGCAGGTCGGCGGGCATGTCTCGATTGTCGCAGGCCGGGCGCTCGGGCTCATCCCTCGCTCGGCGGAGACGCGATCAGCGAGGCAGCTCGACCGGCGCGGTCTCGGGGGGCTCGCCGATGCCGTGCCGCAGGTCGGGCTGATGCCGCCGGAAGAGCGCCGCGATAGCGGCGGCGAGCGCGACCATGACGACCGCGACCCACACGCCCCCGACACCGCCCATCGCGTCGATGCAGACACCCGCGACCGCGGAGCCGACAGCGGCGCCGAGCAGCTGACCGGTGCCGATCCAGGCGTACGCCTCGGGGGTGTCGGCGAACTTCACCGTGCCGGCGATGATGGCCGAGAACGCCGCGAGCGCGGGCGCCGTGCCGACGCCGGCGATGAAGAGCGCGATCGAGAGGCCGACGACCTCCGTCATCGGCAGTGCGATCGCCATGCCGGCGAGCACGATCGCGAGCCGGATCGCGACCGACCAGGGCGTGATGCCGCGGCCGCCGAGCGCGAAGCCGCCGATGAGCGAGCCGAACGCCGAGACGGCGAGCACGATGCCGGCCTCGAGCGCGCCCTCGCCGAAGGTGGCGACGACACCCGCCTCGACCGCCGAGAAGCCGCCGATGAACATCGCCGAGACGACGACCGACAGCAGCACCGGGGGCTTCCGCAGCACTCGGCCCAGCTTCCGCGACGTGGGTGGGATGCGCAGCCGCCGCACCTCGGGCGAGACGATGAAGCACGCAGCGCCGACGGCCTGGATCGCGATCGTCACGAGCAGCGTCGGGCCCGTGCCCATGACGGAGACGAGCAGCGTCAGCAGCACGGGACCGAAGACCCAGATGATCTCCTGCAGCGCAGCGTCGAACGAGAACAGGGGCGACAGCAGGCGCTGCGGCACCATCCGCGGGTAGAGGGTGCGCACGGTCGGCGTCACCGGCGGCATCGCGGCGCCCGCGACCGCGCCCGCGAGCACGTCGCCCCAGAGCGGCATGCTCAGCGTCGCCATCGACAGCAGCGCGGCGACCGATACCGCGGTCGTCGTGACGAGGACCGCGACGGTGCCGAACCGCGCCATCAGGCGGGTCACGAAGGGGCCGGCGATCGCCATGCCGACGGAGAAGGCGGCGAGCACGAGGCCGGCTGCCGTGTACGAGCCGTGCTCGTGCTCGATGTGCATGAGGATGCCGAGCGAGTACATGCCGGCGGGGAAGCGCGCGATGAGCTGCGCGAGGATGATGCGCGCGAGCCCCGGGGCCCTCAGCACCTCACCGTACGCACGCACCAGGTCAGCCTAGGGCCGTGACCCGCCGACGACGCTCGCCTGGAGCACCCATATCCCGGGGGGCATCCGCAGGCCCGGCGCGCTGCTCCGTCAGCGGTCGCGTGCGAGACGGTCAGCCGCTGGCGTCGGCCCGAGGCGCCTTGATGAGCACCGCGGCGACGAGGGCGACGATCGCGGCGGCGACGTGCGCGAGGAGCCACAGCTGGCCCGAGATCTCGAACGGCGCGACAGGGTTCCAGGCGATCGCGATCGCCGCGAACACGGGCACCCACCACCAGTGCTTCGCCTGGACGGCGAACCATCCGATGATGAGCGCGAGCACGGCGATCACGAAGCGGAGCGTGTCGTACCACTCGCCGCCGAGGAGCAGGGTGCCGACGACGAGGGCGATCGCGAGCAGGATGCCGGGCGCGAGCGCGTTGCGCTGCACGTTCGAGCCGTAGCGGTCTGGCTCCATGGTTCGTCTCCTCGGATCTGGGTCGGGCTACGGCGCGAGCGCCTTGCGGATGCGTTGCAGGCTGACCGGACCGGAGGTGCCCAGCTGCTGCGCGAACAGGCTGACGCGCAGCTCCTCGAGCATCCAGCGGGCGGCGATCAGCCGCTCGGCCTTGGCCGAGCCGTCGGCGTCCGGGACGGCATCCGTCACCGCCGGCGCGAGCGGCAGCGTGCCGCCGGCCGCCGTGAAGAGCGCGGTCGCCTGCTGGACCTCGTTCATCCAGGTGCGGTCGCGGTTGGCCGTCTCGGGCAGGCGCTTCACGCGGTGCTCGATCGCGCGCACGTAGACCTCCAGCCGCCCGAGCCGGTCGAGGCCGGTGCGGCTCACGAAGCCGTCGAAGACGAGCTGGTCGAGGTGCGCCCGCGCGTCCGCGAGCGCGGCCATGTGGGCGAGGCTCGCGCCGTCGCGGATGGCGCGGTCGGCGAGCCGCGCGGAGGTGAGGATGCGCGCCGCCTGCGACGCGAGCGCGAACATCCGGTCGACGAGACCCTCGGCGACCCTGGCGCGCAGCGCCTCGAACTCGGCGACGGTCGCGGGGGCGGTGGCGCCCAGCTCGGCGTCGATGATCGCGAGCATCAGGTCGTCGAAGAGCCGATCGGTCGAGGCGTAGGGGCTCGCGCCGAGCGCGAGCTTCTCGGCGGCGGTGAGGTTCGACTGCACGTAGGGCGCCGGGCTCGGCACCTGGCGCAGCAGCAGCTGGCGCACGGCCGCGCGCTGGTCGCGCTGCTGCGCTTCCCGTGTGGCGGCGAGGCGGATGCCGATCGTCACCTTCGCGGCGCCGGCTCCCTTCCCGGCCGCGCCCTTGCCCGCCCCGCCCGTGATCGCGTACCCCGGGTACGCCCGCACGGTGTTGCCGCCCTGCCGCACGTCGATGTGCTCGGGCAGCTCGGTGTCGAAGCCGGCCACCTCATCGCGCTCGAGGTCGCTCGTCACCTTGACGGCCACCTTCGCCACCTGCGTGCGCGCCTGCTGGCTGAAGCGGCGCTGCAGCGCCTCCAGGTCCTTGTCGGCGCCGAGTCGTCGGCCGCGGCCGTCCTCTACGGCGAAGGTCGGCTTCAGGTGATCGGGGATGCGGTGCCAGTCGACGTCGGTCGCGGCCGCCTCGACATAGGCGGTGCGGGAGATGCGCGCCGCCAGCACCTCCGCGATCGAGCGAGAGGCGGCGCCGCGGCCGTCGCTGCCCGTCGGCGGCTCTGCCGGCAGCTCGGCGAGCATCCCGCGCGCCCAGTCGGCGGCCGGCACGACGTGCTTGCGCACGTGCTTCGGGAGGCTCTTGATCATCGCGGTGAGCAGCTCCTCGCGCATGCCCGGGACCAGCCAGTCGAAGCCGGCGGGCGTCAGGCGCGGCAGCACCGCGAGCGGCACGTGCACCGTGACGCCGTCATCGGCGGCACCGGGCTCGAAGCGGTAGGTGAGTCGCAGCCGCTGCTCGCCCTGCTGCCACTTGGTCGGGAACGCCTCGCTGTCGACCGTCGCATCCTCGCCGGTGAGGTCCTCGCGGCGCATGGTCAGCAGGTCCGGGGTCGCCTTCCGCGCCTCGCGCCACCAGCCCTCGAAGCTGCGGGTGGATGCGACGTCGGCCGGGATGCGCGCGTCGAAGAAGTCGAACACGGCCTCGTCGCCGACGAGCAGGTCGCGGCGGCGCTGGCGCTCCTCGAGCCGCTCGAGCTCGCGCCGCAGCTCCCTGTTCCTGCGGTCGAAGTCCTGCGGGCTGTCCCACTCGCCGTCCACCAGCGCGTGCCGGATGAACAGCTCGCGCGCGTGCTCGGGATCGATGCGCGAGAACTGCACCCGCCGCCGCTCGACGATCGTGACGCCGAAGAGCGTCACCTTCTCGAACGCGACGACCGCGCCCTGCTTGCGCTCCCAGTGGGGCTCGGAGACCTGCCGCTTCGCGAGGTCGCCGGCGAGCGGCTCGGCCCAGGCGAGGTCGATGGATGCGACGTTGCGCGCGAAGAGCCGGCTCGTCTCGACGAGCTCGGCAGCCATGACCGCGCGCGGCGGCTTCTTGGCGAGCGCTGAGCCGGGGAAGATCTGGAACCGCGCGCCGCGGGCGCCGACGTACTCGGCGCGCGGACGCATCCGTCGCTTGTCCTGCTTGTCACCCGGGCGCGACTGCTGCTGCTTCTGCGTCTCGTCGAGGGTGCCGATGCGGCCGAGGAGTCCCGAGAGCAGCGCCCTGTGGACGGCGTCCGCGTCGACGGCTGCGGCGAGCGAGCCCGCCTCCTCTGCTGCTCGAGCCGCCTCTGCTGGTCGAGCCGCACGCGCCGAAGGCGCGCGCGAGTCGAGACCGTCCCGCTTCTCCGGCTTCAGCCCCATCGCCCGCGTCAGCTGCCGCACCACGTCCTGCCACTCCCGCACGCGCAGGAAGCTGAGATGCTCCGCCTTGCACGCCTTGCGGAACTGGTTGCCCGACAGCGCCGCCTGCTGCGCCTGCAGGTGCCGCCAGAGCGCGAGCAGCGTGATGAAGTCGCTCGTCGGGTCGACGAAGCGCGCGTGCATGCGGTCCGCCTCCTCGCGCCGCTCGAGCGGGCGCTCGCGAGGATCCTGGATCGTGAGGCCCGCGACG
>JAPSJX010000110.1 GCA_031178105.1 Agrococcus sp.
GGCCGGGCGACAGCTCGCGCAGAGCGAATCCGCCGCGCGCCGCGGCGCGCACGAGCACGTCCATCTCGTCGGGGTCGCGTTCCACGGTCTGCGCGAACGCGCGCCACTCGGCGGTACGACGGACGTCGGCGTAGTCGTTGTCGCCGTCGACCATGACCTGATGCTCGCCGCTCACGACCAGCACCGCGGCCCGCAGCACCGTGAGGGGCCAGAGCGCGGCTAGCTCGGCATCGGTCAACTCGACATGCTCGGCGAACGCGGCGACGGTCTCGAAGAGGAGGGCGTCGGCGTCGTCGCGCATGTAGCAGCTCGCCGCCATGGGCACGAGCTCGCCGATGCGCCAGCTGTGCATGAGGTCGCCGAAGTCGATGATGCCGAGGCCCGATGCGTCGTCGTGCACGACGTTGTCGTCGGTGATGTCGGCGTGGATCACCTGCCTGACGAGGTCGTCGCGGAGCGGCTCGAGCCGGGCGGTGATCCATTCGGCGGCTTCCAGGATCTGCGCGCGGCGGGCAGGAGAGGGGACGGATGCCGTGAGCGCGGCGACCACATCGAGCCCGGCCTGCAGGTCCCACTGCGAGATTCGCTCAGTGCCCGGGTGGTCGAAGCCCTCGAGGGCACGCGCCACGCGTCCGGCGGTGTCGCCCAGCCAGCGCGCCTGCTCGGTGCCGAGCTCGTCGTGGGAGAGGAGCGGAGCGCCCTCGACGAAGGTCAGCAGCCGGACGGGCAACTCCTCGCCACGGATCGTGACGGCAACCACGTGCCGCCCGTCGCGCGCCGGCACCGGGGCGGGCACTCGAAGCCCCGCCGCGGCGAGGCGCTGCAGCGCGACATTCTGAGCCTCGAGCTCGGCGGTGCTCGTCGCGGCGTTCGCGAGCTTCAGGACGTGGCGGCCCTTGTCGTCTTCGACGAGGAAGTTGCGGTCCTGCTGGCTTCCGAGCTCGTCGACGATGCGCAGGGCGCCCCAGTGCTGCTCGAGCACGCCGCGCACCTCCTCGACGCTCACGACGGGACGAGCGGGTGGGGCGGAGTAGATCGTCATGGGCCTCCTCGGTGTACGACATTCATACCGTGACGGCGCGTGCGGACGTTCCGGCAGACTCAGCGACCGGGGTGACGGCTCGGCGAGCGGGTGGCGTCAGGCGGGCGCGCCGAAGCGGCCGACCAGCCGGGGCCAGGCTACGCCGCGGCGTGCGGGTCGAGGCGGTTGAGGGTCTCGACCACGGTCGCGTAGTCGCCGCGCGCCTCGCCGTACCGCAGGAACTTCACGCGCTCGACCTGCACCTCGGTCGCGTCGGGCTCATCCCGCAGAATCTGCATGACCTCGTCGGCGAACTCGTCGAGGGGCATCGCGAACGGGCTCTGGCGCTGCCCGGCCATGAGGTCGGTCGCCACCGACGGCGGCTCGAGCTCGATGACCCGCACCGACGTGCCTGCGAGCTGCAGCCGGATCGACTCGCTCAGCATGTGGATCGCGGCCTTCGTGGCGTTATAGGTCGGCGTCACGCGAAGCGGCGCGAATGCGAGGCCCGATGAGACGGTCACGATCGTGGCGTCAGGCTGCGAGCGCAGCTGTTCTATGAACGCGCCGATGAGGCGGATCGGTCCGAGCAGATTCGTCGTCACGGTCGCCTCGGCGGTCTCGATGAAGCCGTCCGGGGTCGTCCAGTCCTCGAGTCGCATCATGCCCGCCATCGTCACGAGCACGTTGAGCCCGGGATGGCGCGCTGAGACCAGCGACGCGGCCGCCGCGATGGACGCGGCATCCGTCGTGTCGATCTCGACCGTGTCGATTCCCGGACGCCGTGCCGCGATGTCGTCGAGCAGCTCACGGCGTCGCCCGCCGACGATGACGGTGTTGCCGGCCTCGTGCAGACGCTCGGCGAGGGCCAGGCCGATGCCGCTCGTCGCGCCGGGGATGAAGATGGTGTTTCCGGTGATTCGCATGCTTCGAGTGTTCGGCTCCGGCAGGCGGCGTGGCAGAGAGCGCTTGTCGGGGGAGCGGGAGTCCCTGGATGCCGCGGCCCGGCGCACGCATGATGGACGCATGGATCGCGAAGCTCTCGCCGAGTTCCTCCGCACCCGCCGCGAGAAGCTGCAGCCCGCCGACGTCGGGCTGAGCGCCGGCGTGCGTCGCCGTGCCCCGGGCCTGCGGCGCGAGGAGGTCGCGCAGCTCGCGCTCATGTCGACCGACTACTACACGCGTCTCGAGCAGCAGCGCGGACCGCAGCCGAGCACGCAGATGCTCGCCTCGCTCAGCCGCGCGCTGCGGCTTACCGCCGACGAGCGCGACTACCTGTACCGGATGGCGGGGC
>JAPSJX010000010.1 GCA_031178105.1 Agrococcus sp.
CGGCGCTCGCCACCCCGGTCGTCACGGGCAGGACGCCGGTCGCCGAAGCTGCGGTCGCCACCACGGTCATCGCGAGCGGGACGGCGGTCGTCGAAGCGACGCTCACCGCCCCGGTCGTCACGGGCAGGACGCCGGTCGCCGAAGCTGCGGTCGCCACCACGGTCATCACGGGCCGGCCGGCGGTCATCGAAGCGACGCTCGCCACCACGGTCATCACGGGCCGGACGGCGGTCGTCGAAGCGACGCTCGCCACCACGGTCATCACGGGCCGGACGGCGATCGTCGAAGCGACGCTCACCGCCCCGGTCGTCACGCGAAGGACGACGGTCGTCGAAGCGACGCTCGCCACCACGGTCATCACGGGCAGGACGGCGATCGTCGAAGCGACGCTCCCCGCCCCGGCTGTCGAAGCCGCGCTCCGGCGCTGCGCCCCGGCCGCGGCCGTTGTGCTCGTCGCGGGCGCGGTCGAAGCCGCGCGGCCGCTCACCGCGGTGCAGGCGGTCGTCGCGCTGGTGGTCGCGACCACCCTGAGCGCCTCCGCGAGTGCGGAACGCCGGGCCGCGGCGGTCGTCGCGGCTGCGCTCCTCCGGCGGCGTCCAGTTGGGGCGCCGCGAAGCGCTCTCGCCGCGGCCCGCGTCGCGGCGGTCGCGGTCGTCGCGGTTCCAGCGTCCCTTCGAGGGCTGCTCCTCGCGGTGCCCGCGGTGTCCGGGGCTGCGGGAACCGGGGCGGTTCGTCTGTCGGTCGGTCGATCGGGGTGCGCCGTACGGGCGCTCGTCATTCCGTGCCATCGCTCATCTCGGGATTGTGCGCGAGATCGATGCTCGCGCTGGTAGAGCCGCAGTCATCGCGGGATCATCTGGTCGACCGCGAGGATGCTCGCGGGAACTCCGGCCGCGGCGACACTCCATGCGGCGCACACACGCGCCTGTCCCGAGCCGACCTGTCCACACTACGGCATCGCCCTCTGGAGCGACAGGGGCAATGGCTCAGCCGGGCAGGTCCTGCATGCGGACCCCGGCGCGCAGGACCGACGACGTCCACTGACGGCCGTCGAACCAGCGCGCATCCGCACGCCGGTAGGGATCGGGGTACCACGCGGCGGGCGCCTGCCCCGCGCTCGCCGGCGGCAGGCCGACGGGGCTCGGCGCACCGTCGTGGGGCGTCGGCGCGACGCCGTGCTGCACCGACGCATGCTGTGCCGACGCCTGCGCGCGCTGCTGGGCAGCCCACGCCTCGTAGGCGCGAGCCTGCTGCTCCTGCGCCTCGCGCTCGAGCCGGTCGAACTCGGCGGGGGTGAGGATCGGCGGCGGCTGCCTGCGCTGCCCGAACGACGGCGCCCGCGAGGTCTGCTGCGGCGTCGTCAGGGACGACGCCTGCGGGGGCGGCGACTGCCCTGGCGGCTGCGCCGGCACGACCGGGTCGACGAGCGCCCCCTGCTGATGGCCGAACGACGATGCGTGCGGCGGCACGGATGCGCTCGACCCGGGCGTCGGACCCACGGGCGGCATGGGCCCGAGCTGCTCCGTGCTCGCGGATCCCGACGCCGGCATCGCGCCGGTCATCCGCAGCCCGGCCTGCGCGACCTGGCGGCCGCCGCCGATGTGCGGGGTCGGCACCGAGGAGGCGGCGGGCGGCGCGAGGGTGCGGGCGTCGCGCGCCGCGTAGTAGTGCATCGACGGGTCGGCCGGCCACTGGCCGTCGATCCGCAGGTGCGAAGCGCCGCCGGGTTGCAGCGGCGGCACGAACGTCAGCCGGGTGCCGGTGCCCGCGGGGGCGCGCACCGTGTTCTTGGCTCCCTCCACCAGGCCGGAGGCGCGCGTGACGAACACCGTCACCGGCAGGTCACCGGCCGGCACGTGCAGGGTCGTGTCGCCCCAGTCGAGCGGCGCGCGGAGGCCCCCGACATCGAGGGTGGGCGGTTGCCGGTACGCGTCCAGGCGGCCGTCCTGGCTCGCGCAGTGGACGATGAGGAAGCTGGGCACCGACATCCTCCTTCCCTGCTCGACGTGCTCGACGGGCATGGCCATTCAACCAACGCGCTCCCCGCGTGGGCTGTGAGTGCCGTCAGCGAGTGCCCGCCTCCGCGAGCTCGCCCTGGCGATCGGCGCGCGTGCCCCTGCCGCCGCGGATGCGTCGGCGCTCGATCGCGCCCTCCACCACGAGGTAGAGCACCGGCAGCACGACGAGCGTCAACAGCGTCGACGAGACGAGGCCCCCGATCACCACGATGGCGAGCGGCTGCGAGATGAAGCCGCCCTGGCCGGTGAGCCCCGCCGCCATCGGGATGAGCGCGAAGATCGTCGCAGCGGCCGTCATGAGGATGGGCCGCAGCCGACGCTCGGCGCCCTCCACGAGCGCATCCCGCACGCTCAGGCCGCGATCCCGGTACTGGTTCACGAGGTCGATGAGCACGATCGCGTTCGTCACCACGATGCCGACGAGCATGAGCACGCCCACCATCGACGCGACGCCGAGCGGCACCCCTGTGATGAGCTGCATCGCGATGGCGCCCGTCGCCGCGAACGGCACCGAGACCAGCAGCAGGAATGGCTGCAGCAGGCTCTTGAACGTCGCCACCATGACGACGTAGACGAGCAGCACGGCGATGAGCGCTGCGATCCCCAGCTGCGTGAACGCCTCCGTGATCTGCGTCGCGACGCCCCCGACGGTCGCGGTGGCGCCGTCGGGGAGCTCGAGCGCGTCGAGCGCCGTCTGCACGCCGCCCGAGACGCCGCCGACATCGGCGGCGTCGGGCGTGACGGCGACCGTCGCGGTGCGCGCGCCGTCGCTCGTCGAGATCGAGACGGGGCCCTCGATCTGCGAGACCTCGGCGACGTCGGCGAGCGGCAGCGGTCCGGCGGGCGTGGGCAGCTCGAGCGCGCGGAGCTCCTCGAGCGTCGCGGCGGGCGCGATCGCGTCGAGCCAGATGCGCACGAGCGAGCCCTCGAGCTGGATCCCGCCGACGGGCGTGGGCTGCATCGCTTGGGCCACGAGGCCGGAGACGGCGGCCTCGCTGAGCCCGAGGCTCGCGACGAGCTCGCGATCGACGGCGATCTGCACGAGCGGCTGCGCACCCTCGAGCGAGTCGGCCACCTGCGCGACGCCCTCGACGCCCGCGACGGCGTCGGCGACGGATGCGGTGGCGGCGCCGAGCGCGTCCGGCGTCGGCGCCTGCACGTCGATCGAGATGTCGCTGCCACCCAGCCCGGCGGACTGGCCGACGGTGACCTCGCCCTCGGCGCCCTCGGCGGCGGCGAGGATGCGCTCACGCAGCGCCGACATGTCGGTGCCCTCCTCGGCGATGACGCCGTAGGCGATGGCGCCGCCGCCTCCGCCGCCGGTGAAGGCGGCGAACGGGCTGGCACCGCTCGAGACGGTGGCCGAGACCGTCGCGACGCCCTCGAGCTGCTCGAGCTCGGCCGTCAGCGACTGCGCGGCATCCAGCTGCGCGTCGAGCGAGGCCCCGGGCTCGAGCTCCTGCGAGACCTGCACGGTGGTCTGGCCGTCGTCGCCGAGGAAGTTCGTCGCCATGAGCGGCAGCGCCGCGCCGCTCGCGCCGAGGATCGCAGCGGCTCCGACGAGCACGAGCCAGGGGCGGCGCAGCGTCGCGAGCAGGATCGGGCGGTACCCGCGGCGGAGCCGGTCCGGGCGCTCCGCTGCATCCGCGGCGACGGCCTCCTTCGGGCGCCTCAGCAGCCACGACGCGAGCACCGGCACGATGGTGAGCGAGACGATGAGCGATGACAGCAGCGCGAGCGTCACCGTCAGCGCGAAGGGCCGGAACAGCTCGCCCGTGATGTCGCTCACGAAGGCGAGCGGCAGGAAGACGATCACGGTGGTGATGGTCGACGCGGTGATGGCTCCCGCGACCTCGCGCACCGCATCCACGATCGCCCTCGACCTGGTGGCGGTGAAGGACAGGTGGCGCTTGATGTTCTCGATGACGACGATCGAGTCGTCGACCACCCGGCCGATCGAGATCGTGAGCGCGCCGAGCGTCAGCACGTTGAGCGAGTAGCCGGAGCCCCACATGCCGATGAAGGTCATGAGCACCGAGATCGGGATCGAGACGGCGGTGACGAGCGTCGAGCGGAGCGACCACAGGAAGACGAGGATGACGAGCACCGCGAAGACGAGGCCGAGCACGCCCTCGACGGCGAGCGCCTCGATGGAGTGCTCGATGTAGGGCGCCTGGTCGAGCACCGTCGTGAAGGTGACGTCGTCGCCGAGCTCGGCCCGGAGGGCGGGCAGCAGGTCCTGCACCGCGTGCGAGACGTCGACGGTGTTCGATGCCTGCGTCTTGGTGATCGAGAGGATGATCGCGGGCTCGCCGTCGACGAGCGCGATCGACGAGACGGGGTCCTGCTCGAGGGAGACGTCGGCGACGTCGCCGATCGACACGGTGTCGGCCGGGGGCGCGTTCGCGGGATTCGCAGGGTCCGGCTCGGCAGCCTGCTCCCCGCTGAGCGGCAGGCTCGCGACGTCGTCGACGGAGGCGAGCCGCTCGCCGATCTGCACGCTCAGCGTCCGCTCGCCGTCATCGACCGTGCCGCCCGGGAGCAGCTGCCCGTGCTCGTCGATCGCCTCGGTGATGTCGAGCCGCGACAGCCCGTCGGCCGCGAGCGCGGCATCGTCGGGCGCGATCGTGATGCGCTGGCCGGGCGCCCCCTGCAGCCGCACGGCGCGCACGCCCTCGGTGCGCTCGAGCTGCGGCACGGCGGTCGTCTCGATCCGGTCGACGAGCGCGGCCTGATCGCCGGGGCTCGAGATGGCGACGCGCAGCACCGGGAAGTCGGCGATCGAGCCGGTCAGGACGGTGGGCTCGGCGCCCTCGGGCAACTGCGAGAGGATGCGGTTGACGGCCTGCTGCACGCGCTGCTCGGTGGTGGGGATGTTGATGCCGTAGGTGAACTCGGCGAGGACCACGCTCGAGCTCGTCGACGAGGTGCCCGTCGTGCCCTCGAGACCCGGCACCGACTGGATGGCTCGCTCGATCGGCGCGGTGACGTCCTCGCCGATGATCTCGGGGCTCGCGCCCGGCAGCGTCGTCGTGACGACGACGGCCGGCAGCTCGAGCTCCGGCGTCAGCTCGGTCTTGAGGCTGGTGAGGGCGACGCCGCCGAAGACGGCGATGCAGATCGTCGCGAGCACGATGAGCGCACGGTTCTTCAGGCTGGCGAGCGAGAGCAGATGCACCCGCCGATCCTCCCATCACCGGTGGTGGGGGCGGACGGGGGGTGACCCCCGCATCCGCCCCCTCACGCGACGATGGCTGGCGGCGTCACTGCTGCCGCGTCGTTGCGAACGCCCGCATGGCGTCGCGCACGAACGTCGCGCCCTCGGTGCCGCCGTAGTTGGCGGCGAACCGCTCGTCGGCGACGTACATGTCGCCGAGGCCGACGAACGCGTCGAGCCGCGGCTCGGACTGCTGCCAGCCCGCCGCGATCCAGCGGTAGTGCCGCTCGACGAGCGACTGCACGCGCTCGGAGTGGACGCTGTCCCCCGCCGCGCGCGCGGCCGCGTAGCCCGCGGCGAGATCGACGTGCTCCTGCTGGAAGGCGCGTCGGTCGTCGTCCGACATGCGCTGCCACCAGTCCTGGCCGCGCTCCCATGCGCCGGCGCCCCAGCGCTCGGTCACCTCCTGCTCGTACCGGCTCTGGTCGAACCCGTCGAGCGCCTCCTCCGCCGTCATGGCGCCTCCCTCCTGTCGTGCCCGCAGCGTCTGCTCGACGGCGCGGATCTGCCTGTGGATGCGGTCGGCCTCGCGAGCGAGGTCGGCGAGATGTGCCGAGAGCGCCTCCTCATCGGACGCGCGCTCGAGGCTGTCGGCGATCACGGGGATGCCGACGCCCAGCCCGCGCAGCAGCAGGATGCGCTGCAGGCGGGCGAGGGACGCCTCGTCGTACCAGCGCATCCCGCCCGCATCGGTGCGGGCGGGAGCGAGGAGACCGACGGCGTCGTAGTGCCGCAGGGTGCGGCTCGAGACACCGGCGAGCTTCGCGATGCGCTGGATCGACCACTCCATGTCGACGACGCTAGGGGTTGACGCTGCGTCAATGTCAAGCGCGTCCTGAGACACCGTCCGCCAGCCGGCCGAGGGCGCCCCGCGGGCTCGCAGCGGCAGTGACCGTCGGGCGGCCTACGCTGGCTCGCATGCGCCTCGCCCGATCCGTGCTCGCCGTCGCGGTCGGCGGCGCGCTGGGCACCGGGGCGCGGGCGGTGCTGGAGGCGGCGATCTCCGACTGGTGGGCGCTGCTCGCGGTGAACATGCTCGGCTGCGCGCTGCTCGGACTGTCGGTCGCGGCGCTCGCGGGCGCGCCCGACTGGCTGCGGCACGGCACCGGAGCGGGCCTCCTGGGCGGCTTCACCACCTTCAGCGCGATCGCGGTCGCGAGCGTCTCGACCGGTGCCGCGAGCGCCGGCTGGCCCGGGCTCGTCCCAGCGCTCCCCGGCATCGCGATCGCCGTCGGCATGCTCCTGGCGTGCCTGCTGGCGGCCTCCTCCGGGCTCGCGCTCGGCCGCCGAGTCGCTCGCGGACGCGCGGCATGACGCCGCTCGAGCTGCTCGTGCTCGCCGCAGCCGGCGGCATCGGCGCCGTCGTGCGCTTCCTGGCGGGCGCGCTCCAGGGAGCGCACCCCGTGCGCGCCACGATCGCGGTCAACCTCGTGGCCAGCCTGATCGCCGGCACCCTCACCAGCCTCCTCGTGCTCGATGAGGCGTGGCGCGCGATCCTCGTCACCGGCTTCTGCGGGGGGCTGTCAACCTACTCCGCGTTCGCCGTGCAGGCCGTCGAGCAGCTGGAGCACCGCCGGCGGGGCCACGCCGTCGCGACGGTCGCGGCGACCGTCGTCGGCGGCGCGATCGCCGCATCCGCGGGCCTGCTCCTCGGCGCGGCGCTCGCGCCGGCGACGGCGATCTGAGCGAGCGGAACCCTATCCCCACGCATCGCGGCGCCACAGCCGACATGCGGGCTCGATGCTAGGATGGAGGTTGGACTTAAACCGCAGTTCTCTCACCGTTCGCCGGCCTCGCGCCGGCGCAGTCCGCAAGGGGGTCCAGCATGGGACGTGGTCGGCAGAAGGCCAAGCACACGAAGCTGGCGCGCGAGCTGAAGTCGTTCAGCCCGAACATCAACTACAACGTCCTCGCGGCGGAGCTCGGAGCGACCCCCGAGGCCGGACCCGACGCCGAGAAGTGGGCAGACTACGCCGGGTACGACCCGGCCGAGTCCGACGACGACGACTACGCTGACGAGTACCAGACGGGCCGCAGCGCCTGAGCCATCACCCCCGGCTCCGCTGCGCCTAGGCGAAGGAGCCGATCGTGACCTCGCACGTGCCCACCGCACCGCCGAGTGCGCCCGCCACGCTCGGCAAGCATGCCACCGAGACGGCGCCGGTCTTCGCATCGCTCTCGGTGCTCGACCTGTTCAGGATCGGCATCGGTCCGTCGTCGTCGCACACGGTCGGCCCCATGCGTGCCGCGCTCGACTTCATCGGGCAGGCGGACGCGTCCGGCCGCTTCGACGAGATCGCGCGGCTGCGCGTCGACCTGTTCGGCTCGCTGGGCGCCACCGGGGCGGGGCACGGCACGGACACCGCCGTCATGCTCGGCCTGTCGGGCCTCGCCCCTGACACCGTCGAGACGCCGCAGATCGCAGAGACGCTCGAGCGCATCCGCGCGACCACCGAGCTGCGGCTCGGCGGCCGCCGAGCCGTCCCGTTCGACGAGGCGAAGGTCTTCGTCTTCCGTCCGCTCACCGTGCGGCCCGAGCATCCGAACGCCCTCAGGATCACGGCGTACGACGCCGACGACGAGACGGTCGCGACAGCCGGCTACTACTCGATCGGCGGCGGCTTCGTCATGCGCCACGACGAGGGCGACGTGCTCTCCCCCGTACCGCGGCCCGCGACGCAGGCCCACCCGATGCCGCACCCCTTCTCGCACGGCGACGATCTCGTCGCCCGATGCCGCGAGACCGGCATGTCGGTCGCGGAGCTCATGCTCGAGAACGAGACCGCCTGGCGGCCGCGGGAGCAGACGATCGCGCAGCTCGAGCGGATCTGGGCGGTGATGCAGGAGTGCGTCGCGCACGGCATCGCGACCGACGGCATCCTGCCCGGCGGCCTCGACGTGAAGCGCCGGTCGAAGCACTGGCAGGAGAAGCTGCTCGCCCGCGACGCCGCACCCAAGACGGGCAGGCCCGACCCGCTCGAGGGCATGGAGTGGGTCAACCTCTACGCGCTCGCCGTGAACGAGGAGAACGCGGCCGGTGCGCGGGTCGTCACCGCCCCCACGAACGGTGCCGCCGGCATCATCCCCGCCGTCATGCACTACGCCGACCGCTTCGCGAACCGCGTCGACGACGAGCTGCCGTGGCCCGTGCGCTTCCTGCTCGTGGCCGGCGCGATCGGCATCATCATCAAGTCGAACGCGTCGATCTCCGGCGCGGAGGTCGGCTGCCAGGGCGAGGTCGGCTCGGCGTGCGCGATGGCCGCAGCGGGCTTCGCCGCCGTGCTCGGCGCGACGCCCGAGCAGATCGAGAACGCGGCCGAGATCGGCATCGAGCACAACCTGGGCCTCACGTGCGACCCGATCAAGGGGCTCGTGCAGATCCCCTGCATCGAGCGCAACGCGATGGCGAGCGTCAAGGCGATCAACGCCGCGCGGATGGCGCAGCAGGGCGACGGCACGCACTACGTCAGCCTCGACACCGCCGTCGAGACGATGCGCCGCACGGGCGCCGACATGAGCGACAAGTACAAGGAGACGTCGCTCGGCGGGCTCGCGGTCGCCTTCATCGAGTGCTGACAGCGGCATCGCCGGCGACGACGGAGGGCCCGCCGGTCGGCGGGCCCTTCGTCGTCGAGCGAGGCGTCAGGAACCGGTGGTCGCGTACGGCGCGACGGCGGCGAAGATGATGCCGAACAGCACGACGGGCCAGAAGATGAACGCCCAGATGAAGCCGAGGACCGAGGTGACGATGCCCCAGATGGCCATCGTCTTGCCCGCGGGCTCCTTCGCGAGGCCGATGCCCGAGAGCACGCCGCCCGCGATCGCGTTGATCCAGATCGGGATGATGATGCTCGAGATGCCGAGGATGAGTCCCCACATCGACAGCTTCTTCGACGTGGAGGGCGCTGCGCCGTAGGTCGAGGCGCCGCTCGACTGGTAGGGCTGGTAGCCGCCCTGGGAGGGCTGCTCGGGAGAGGTGTAGGTCATCGTGGTTCCTCGCGTGACGAAGGTGCAGGGGTGCGCGGGACGCGTCGGCTCCAGCGTAGAGCCGATCGCTCCACGACGGCAGGGTCAGGACCCGGCGGTCACGACCATCGCCATCAGCACGCCGAACAGGGGCATCAGGTAGAACAGCAGCACGAACAGCAGGCCGATCGCGGAGCCGATGAGGCCGACGATCGCGATCGTCCTGCCGGCCGGCTCCCGCTTGAGCGCGATGAAGCCGAAGACGATGCCGAGGATCGGGACCACGACGAGCGTCCACGCGAAGACGAACGAGCAGATGCCCAGCACGAGGGCGGTGATCGAGAGGCCTCGCTGCGGCTGCGGCTCGTACGCGTACATCGGCGTGCGGTAGACCGGCGCACCGTAGTGCGTCACGCTCGAGACCTGCGCCGCGGCGGGGTGGATGAGCGGC
Source organism: Agrococcus sp. (assembly GCA_031178105.1). Classification (GTDB taxonomy): domain Bacteria; phylum Actinomycetota; class Actinomycetes; order Actinomycetales; family Microbacteriaceae; genus Agrococcus. The sequence goes on from JAPSJX010000010.1 coordinate 9,653, forward strand.
GCGTCGCGCCCCTCGAGCGGCGGCTGGCCGTAGCGGACCGTCGCCGGCGGCGCGTAGCCCGTGCCGCGGCGCAGCGCAGCCGCGTCGCCCGCGCCGGTCCTCGCGTTGCCCGTCTGCGGGTCGTTGTACCGCTGCGGCGCACCGTACCGCGGAGGCGCGTAGCCCCGCGCGTGCGCGCGCGGCTCGGGTTGCGGCCGGTCGGCATCCGCGGACGGCGGCGAGTGCACGCCCGTCGGCGATGCATCGCGGGGCCGGAAGCGCTCCGGGTCTGGCCGCATCTCCTACCTCCTGTGCTCTCGACGACGTGCTGTGCTCTGACTCGAACACGGCCACCGTACGCCGCGCGGGTCCGAGTCTCCTGGACGTCCGGTGGCAGACGTCCCCGCGCTCAGCGGAAGGTGCCTGCCAGGCGGACGGCCCCGCCGTCGACGCCCTTCGCGCCCTGCACCCATCCCTCGCCCTGCAGCGCGTCGGCGCCCACCGGCTCGACGCGGCCGACGGTCGCGGCGGCGATCCCCGCGCGCTCGCTGGCGGCGGCGACCGCTGCCGCGTCGGCCTCGTCGACGACCACGAGCATGCCGAGCCCCAGGTTCCAGGTGCCCTCCGCCTGCGTGAGCGGGAACCCGCCCAGCTGCGCGAGGGCGCCGAAGACCGTGGGCACCTGCCATGCGCCGCGGTCGATCTCGACCGACATGCCCTGCGGCAGCACGCGGGCGAGGTTCGCCGCGATGCCGCCGCCCGTCACGTGCGAGATCGAGCGGATGCCGAGCCCCGCGTCGAGCATCGCGAGCAGCGGCAGCGTGTAGAGCCGCGTGGGCTCGAGCAGCACCTCCGCGGCCACGCCGCCCAGGTCGTCGACCCGGTCGGTGAGCGCGATGCCGCGCTCGGCGAGGATGTGCCGCACGAGGGAGAAGCCGTTGGAGTGCAGGCCCGAGGAGGCCATGGCCACCACGACGTCGCCGGTCTGGACGCGCTCCGCGCCGAGCACCGCATCCGCCTCGACGATGCCGACCGCTGCACCGGCGACGTCGTAGTCGTCCGGCTCCATGACGCCCGGGTGCTCGGCCGTCTCGCCGCCGACGAGCGCCGTGCCGGTCGCCTCGCAGCCGAGCGCGATGCCGCGCACGATGTCGGCGATGCGCTCGGGGACGACGCGGCCGCACGCGATGTAGTCGGTCATGAACAGGGGCTTCGCGCCCACGACGACGATGTCGTCGACGACCATCCCGACGAGGTCCTGACCGATCGTGTCGTGCTTGTCGATCGCCTGCGCCAGCGCGATCTTCGTGCCGACGCCGTCGGTCGACGTCGCGAGCAGCGGCTTGGCGTAGGAGCCGGCCGCCGAGAGGTCGAACAGGCCTGCGAACCCGCCCACGCCGCCGAGCACGCCGGGACCGTGGGTGCGCGACACCGCCGCCTTCATGAGCTCCACCGCGCGGTCGCCCGCCTCGGTGTCGACGCCGGCGGACGCATACGGATCGGTCATGCTCCCAGGTTACTTGCACTCTCGACGGAGCGATCGGCAGCGGGAGGCCATAGCGCCCTCCTGCGACCAGCCGCTCCGTTGAGAACGCAGGCCGGGTGGTTGGATGGGGGCGGCACACCACCACCGTCGACGGAGACGCCATGCATGCACTCGTGACCCGAGGCAGGCCGGGACTCGAGCTGATCGAGCTCCCCGAGCCCGAGACCCCCGCAGGCCACGTGAAGGTGCGCGTGCTGCGCGCCGGCATCTGCGGCACCGACCTGCACATCGACGGGTGGGACGCGTGGGCCCAGTCGGCCGTCAGCCCCGGTCTCACCGTCGGGCACGAGTTCTGCGGCGAGATCGTCGAGGTCGGCGACGGGGTCACCGACTACGCCGTCGGCCAGCTCATGTCGGGCGAGGGCCATGTCGTGTGCGGCCACTGCCGCAACTGCCGCGCCGGACGTCGCCACCTGTGCATCCGCACGTCGAACCTCGGCGTGCAGCGCGACGGCTGCTTCGCCGAGTACGTCGTGCTGCCCGCGTCGAACGTCTGGGTGCACCCGGGCGTGACCGCCGACACGGCGACCCCCGACCAGCTGGACGTCTTCGGCATCTACGACCCGTTCGGCAACGCCGTGCACACGGCGCTGAAGTTCCCCGTCGTCGGCGAGGACGTGCTCGTCACCGGCGCGGGCCCGATCGGGCTGATGGCGGCGATGGTCGCCCGGCACGCGGGCGCCCGCCACATCGTCATCACCGACATCGCCGAGCCGCGGCTCGAGCTCGCGCGGTCGCTCGGCTTCCGCGCGCTCGACCCGACGCCGGCGGCTGACGGCTCCTCGCCGCTCGCGACCGTGCAGCGGGAGCTCGGCATGCAGGAGGGCTTCGACGTGGCGCTCGAGATGTCGGGTGCTCCCAGCGCGCTCGTCGGCATGATCGAGAACCTCAACTTCGGCGGCCGCATCGCGATGCTCGGCCTGCCGTCCCGGCCGATCGAGGTCGACTTCGGCAAGGTCGTCTCGCACATGCTGACCATCCAGGGCATCTACGGACGCGAGATGTTCGAGACCTGGTACGAGATGTCGGCGATGGCGCAGACCGGCCTCGACGTCGCCCCCATCATCACCGACCGCTTCGCCTTCGCCGACTGGCGGGCCGCGTTCGACCGCGCGCGCTCGGGTGCGGCCGGCAAGGTCATCCTCGACTTCAGCAGCACCGACACCAGCACCGATCTCCAGGGAGCCTGAACCGTGTTCTCCGCCCGCGCATCCATCATCGAAGAGCTCGCCGGGATCGAGGCCGCCGGCCTCACGAAGCACGAGCGCCCGCTCGACTCCCCGCAGTCGGCGACGGTCGTCGCGAACGGCGACGAGGTGCTCAACTTCTGCGCCAACAACTACCTGGGCCTCGCCGATCACCCGCGGATCGTCGAGGCGGCGAAGGCCGCGCTCGACGACTGGGGCTTCGGGATGGCGTCGGTCCGGTTCATCTGCGGCACCCAGACCCAGCACCTCGCGCTCGAGTCGCGGCTCGCGGCCTTCCTCGGGCAGGAGGCGTGCATCCTCTACTCGTCGTGCTTCGACGCGAACGGCGGGCTGTTCGAGACGCTGCTGGACGCCTCCGACGCCGTGATCTCCGACGCCCTCAACCACGCCTCGATCATCGACGGCATCCGCCTCTCGAAGGCCGCCCGCTACCGCTACGCGAACCGCGACATGGCCGAGCTCGAGGCGCGGCTGCAGGAGTCGGCCGGCGCGCGGCGACGGCTGATCGTCACGGACGGCGTCTTCTCGATGGACGGCTACCTCGCCCCGCTCGAGGCGATCTGCGACCTCGCCGAGCGCTACGACGCGATGGTGATGGTCGACGACTCGCACGCCGTCGGCTTCACCGGGCCGACCGGCGCGGGCACTCCCGAGCTCGCCGGGGTCCAGGACCGGGTCGACATCATCTCCGGCACGCTCGGCAAGGCGCTCGGTGGGGCCTCCGGCGGCTACATCGCGGCCCGCGCCGAGATCGTCGACCTGCTGCGCCAGCGCTCCCGCCCCTATCTGTTCTCGAACGCCCTGGCACCCTCGGTCGTCGCCGGATCGCTCGCGGCGCTCGATCTCGTCGAGGGCGCGGGCGAGCTGCGCGAGCGGCTGCAGCGCAACACCGTGCGGTTCCGCGAGGGCATGGAGGCGGCGGGCTTCGAGCTGCTGCCCGGAGAGCACCCGATCACCGCGGTTATGTTCCACGACGCGCGTCTCGCGGGCCGGATGGCGGATGCGATGCTCGACGAGGGCGTCTACGTCACCGCGTTCTCGTTCCCGGTCGTGCCGAAGGGCCAGGCGCGGATCCGCGTGCAGCTCTCCGCGGCGCACTCCGACGACGACGTCGACCGCGCCGTCGCGGCGTTCGCGGCGTCGCGCGACCGCGTCGCCGGCTGACCGCGCGGTGGGGCTGCTGGATCGGCGGCACCACGGTCGGCGCACGCCTGCGCATCCTCAAGGACGACTGCGAATCGTCCGAGGGCCGTAGACGCGGGTTCCGCGCGCGCCTACGTTCGACAGCAGTTCGCACCGCTGCACCGAACGCGGAGGAGGCTGCCTCGTGTCGAAGGCCGGAGCCCCCGGCCGGCGCCTGCGCGTCGGTGCGGGCGTCGCGGCGGCGGTCTTCGCCCTGGTCGCCGTCGGCTCCGTCGCGGCGCCGCTGCTGCAGCAGTCCCGCACCGAGTCCTCGACGACCGCGCTGCGCGACGGCACGATGACGGGACCGGGGCTCGGCGCGGTCATGGATCCCTCGCCCGAGGACGGCGCCCAGCTCGCCGACCCCGGGCCGGTCGCGGCCGCTCCCGGGATCGTTGCGCGATCCCACGGCGCCACGGTGCTGCTCACGACCTTCGCCGGCGCGACGCGCGCCGACGAGCGCGTCACCCTCGACGACGACGTGCTGGGGCTCGCCCTCTCGCCGGCGGGAGACATGCTGGCGGCCGTCGATGCCGCCGGCTCGCTGTCGCTCTTCAGCATCGACGCGACGGCGGCTCCGGTCGGCGCGGCAGCCCAGATCGACATCGGCAGCGCGGTCCAGCTCGAGGTCGCCATGAGCAGCGACGCGTCGTCGGTGGCGGTGTCGGCGGCGGGGGACGATCTCGTGTGGCTGTACGACCGCGCCAGCGGCGACGTGCGCGGCGTGCGCGTGGGCATGCCGATCGTCCGCTTCGCGCCCGGACCCGCATCCACCGTGCACGCGCTGACCGACACCGCGATCGTTGTGCTCGACACCGCCGACGCGGGCGTCGTGCGCGCCGTCGCCACGCCGACGGAGGGCCGCTCGGGCATCGCGCTCGTCGACGGCGGCGCGTCGGTCGCCGTCTGGGACGAGGAGCGCCTGCTGCTGCTCGACGCGCAGACGCTGGACGCCGCCGCGCGCTACGAGCCTGCCGACCCTGTCTTCGCCGTGGCGGACGGGCCGGCCGAGGGGACGATCATGGTCGCCATCGGGGGGTCCGCGCCGCGCATCGCCCTGGTCGATCTCGAATCGGGGGCGACGCTGTCGGAGATCGGCAGCGACGCCGCGCCGTTCGCGGCGATCGGCGCCGCGGGCGCGCCGGCGTCGCTGTTCCTGGCGACGCCGCGCGGCATCGCGGTGGGCAGCTGGGATGCCTCGCGCGTGCCGTGGCAGGCGTGGTGGACGAGCGCGGCGGCCTTCGCGGTGCTGGCGGTCGCGTGTGCGATCGTCGCGCTGCGGGCCGGGCGGTCCGGCGCGCGCGGCCAGCCCGCGCTGGCCGGAGCGAGCGCCGGCCCCGCGCTGCCCGCCGCGGATCTCGGCGATCCGCTCGCGGTCGGGGCGCCGCCATCGCAGTCCGACCCGCGCGACGTCGACGCGTCGCACGAGCTCGCCGAGCGCGGCAGCATGCACGACCGGATGCGCGCGCTGAGCTTCGCACTCGTCGCACCCGCGACCGCGGAGCGTGTGCTCGCCGTCGTGGCGGCCGAGGCCGGCAGCGCGAGCACAGGCTCGACGATCGTCACGGTGGACGCCGTCTCGGACGGCCGCATCGTCAACGGCAGCGTCCTCGCCCCGGGCGTGCGCCTGGCGACGTTCGTGGTCTCGCTCGCGCCCGCCCCCGAGGGCACGCTGACGCGCTTCCGTGTCGACTGGTACCGCCCCGCTCCGACGGGCGCCCCATCCGAGCCCGGCGATCACGACGAGACCGCCGGCTACCGCGCCCTGCGCGACTTCGCCTTCAGGCTCGCGGACTCGCTGGAGCGCGTGCAGCCATGACGATCCGAGGCGGTGCGGCCGCGCTGGCGCTCACCCTGACCGCTGTCGCCCTCGTGGCGTGCAGCACCGCACCGGCCGTGCGGCTCGAGCCGGTGTCGCAGCCAGCCGTCGAGATCCCCCTGCCGGACGCGACGGCAGAGCCGCCCGACGCGACAGCGCCCGACGGGGCTCCGGCACCCGATGCCACGCCGACGCCCGCGCCCGCGTTCTCCGCCGAGGAGCTCGAGCGGATCGACGAGGTGAGCGCGGCCGGCTACTGGGACGTCCACGACGGCACGACCTGGCAGTACCGCATCACGACCTCCACCGGCTTCGAGGTGGATGCCACCCGCACGTCCCGCGTCGTGGCCGTGCGCGAGGATGCCGTCGACGTCAGCATCACCCAGGAGTACCGCTTCGCCGACGGCAGCTTCGACCCGGTGACCATCGTCTCCGACGGTGGGGCGGATGCCGACGGCGGCTACCGGGAGAGCCTGCAGCTCACCTTCAACCAGGCGTGGCGGCAGGCGCCCGACCCGGTCTTCGACGCCGACCTCACGCTCCCGACCGCCTCGCAGCTCCAGGACGTGACGCCGCAGAGCGAGCCCATCGCGATCGGACCGCTCGGCACCGGACCGTACGCGGAGTTCGAGCGCTCCACCCGTTCGATCCGCAGCGTGGGCGCCGGCGCGATGGACGTGCTCGGCACGATGCGCGACGTGGTGTGCTTCGCCGAGCTGCGGGGCGGCGAGATCGAGGGGCCGGACGGCTCGCTCACCCCCTTCGAGCGGCGAGCCGACCTCTGCTTCATGCAGGGGCTAGGCCTCGTCAGCAGCCGCGTGGACGCGGGCGACGTCTGGGAGGAGTGGGCGCTCGTGGCGACGACCGCGGCGCCCTCGTGAGGAGCGGCACGCGCCCTCGGCGCCCGTGACGCCCGGGGCGCTGCCCGGGGCGCAGCCCGCTCGCGCTCGAGCGCGCGGCGCGGCACGCGTGCCTCGGTAGACTGGATCCCTCCCCCCGCGACAGAAGGAGCTCGCCTGTGTGCGGCATCGTCGGCATCGTCTCCGACTCGAGCGTCAACCAGCAGGTCTACGACGCACTCGCGCTCCTGCAGCACCGCGGGCAGGACTCGACCGGCATCGCGACGGCGGAGCACCGCTCCATCCACGTGAAGAAGGCGAAGGGCCAGGTCCGCGAGGCGTTCCGCACGCGCGACATGCGCGCCCTGCTCGGCAACCTCGGCCTCGGCCACGTGCGCTACGCCACCCGCGGAGAGGCGACCAACGAGCTCGAGGCGCAGCCGTTCTACGTGAACGCGCCCTACGGGATCGTGCTCGTGCACAACGGCAACCTCACGAACACCCGCGAGCTGGAGCACGCGCTCGCGACCGTCGACCACCGCCACGTCAACACCGGCAGCGACACCGAGATGCTCGTCAACGTGCTCGGCTCCGAGCTGCAGACCCTCGTCCAGAGCGGCGACCTCGACGCCGACCGGCTGTTCACCGCCGTGCGCCGCGTGCACGAGCGCGTGGAGGGCTCCTACGGTGTGATCGCGCTGATCGCCGGGCACGGCCTGCTCGCCTTCCGCGACCCCTTCGGGATCCGCCCGCTCGTGCTCGGCTCGCGACTGGCCGAGAGCGGCCGCACCGAGTGGATGGTCGCGAGCGAGTCGGTGGCGCTCACCGGTTCCGGCTTCCACGTCGAGCGCGACGTCGCCCCCGGTGAGGCCGTGTTCATCACGCCCGACGGCGAGCTCGCATCGGCGCAGACGCACGACTCCCCCGTGCTCCTGCCGTGCGCGTTCGAGTACGTGTACCTCGCGCGCCCCGACTCCGTGATGAACGGCATCAACGTCTACGAGTCGCGACTGCGCATGGGCGAGCGGCTCGCCGACACGATCGAGCGGTACACGCCGTCCGGCGCGATCGACGTGGTCATGCCCATCCCCGACTCGTCGCGGCCCGCCGCGATGGAGGTCGCGCGGCGGCTCGGCATCGAGTACCGCGAGGGCTTCTACAAGAACCGCTACGTCGGCCGCACCTTCATCATGCCGGGGCAGCAGGAGCGCAAGAAGTCGGTGAAGCAGAAGCTCAACGCGCTCGAGAGCGAGTTCCGCGGCAAGAACGTGCTCGTCGTCGACGACTCGATCGTGCGCGGCACGACGAGCCGCGAGATCGTCGAGATGATGCGCTCCGTCGGCTCGAACTCGGTGACCTTCACCTCCGCTGCGCCGCCGGTGCGGTACCCGCATGTGTACGGCATCAACATGCCCTCGCGCGCCGAGCTCATCGCCTCCGGCCGCTCGATCCCGCAGGTCAACGAGGCGCTCGGCAGCGACTTCCTCGTGTACCAGGAGGTCGACGACCTGCAGCGGGCGATCCTCGACGGCTCCGACATCCGGGGCCTCGACCTGTCGTGCTTCACCGGCGAGTACGTGACGGGGACCGTGACCGAGGAGTACCTCGACTGGGTGGAGCGCACGCAGCTCAGCTGACGGCCGGCTCAGGCCACCCGCTCGCGCGCGGGCGCCCACGCGCCGAGCCCCGCCACGAGGCAGGCGATGGATGCGCCGAGCACCACGTCGGGCAGCGGCACGCTCGTCAGCAGCAGGGCCGCGACCGCGGCGCCGACCGCTGCCGCGAGGAGCAGCAGGGCCGCGGCTCGGGGCGGGAGGGTCACGCCGGCGCGCCGCGCCAGCTCGGCGAGGGCCACGGCGGCCGCGAGCGCGATGCCGAGCACCGCGGCGCTCAGCAGGTCGAGCGCGCCGGGGCGCGCGATCGGGGCCGCGAGCGCGGCCGTGCCCGCGAGCGTCGCGAGCAGCGCGCCGCCGCGGCCGAGCCCGTGCCGCGCCACGAGGCGCGCGAGCGGCGGGCCCACGAGGCCCCCGAGCGCGAGGGTCAGCGCGGCCGGTCCGGCCGGCTGCGGCTCGTCGGCGCCGAGCGCCGACAGCGCAGGACGCAGCGCGACGACCGCCGCGATGCCGGCGACGGCGAGCGCCAGCAGCGGCAGCAGCCGCGCGGGAGGCGCGGCCGCTGCCGCCTGGTCGGCATGCTCGGGCCGCACCGCGTCGTCCGCCGTGCGACGGATGAGCAGCGCGAGCGCCGCGAGCTGGAGCAGCGCGACGCCTGCGAGCACCACGAGCGCCGGCTGCGCGGCTGCGTCCGCGGCAGCCACGAGGGCAGCGCCCACAGCGAGCGAGAGCAGGCTCGGGGCGAGGCGCACGCGCGGTGCGAGGCTCGGGTCCGCTGCAGCCGCGGCGCTCATCGCGCGCGCATGCGCGCCGGCCGCCGCCGCGAGCGGGCCGACGAGCACGGCGGCCTGCAGCTCGTCCGCGAGCGACGACGCGACCGCGCAGGCGAGGATCGCCACGAGCGAGCAGAGCAGCGCGAGCACGATCGTCGCGCGCGGCCGGCCCCGCTGCGGCAGGAGCACGGTGATCGCCGCGACCGCAGCCGCGACCGCGGCGCCCAGGGCGAGGGACGATGGCGGGATCGGCTGCGCGGCGACGAGCGCTGCCGCGGCACCCCATCCCGCGCATGCGAGCGCGTGCGCCGTCCCGAGCCGCGCACGCGCCGGCACGTCAGCGCTCGCGGTGGCGGTCGTCCTCGGATCCCCGGTCGAGCGTGCCCGCACGGCCGGCGGCATCGCCCGGGAGGCCCTCATCGCCCGCGAGATCGGCGTCACCCGTCGCCGCATCCGACCGCTCGTCCCCAGCCGAGAGGTGCTGGAACGCCGCCTCGCCCGCGTCTGCGGCGGTGCGCTCGTCGAGCGTCTCGCGCTCGCGCGTCTCCACCCGCTCCGCCACGGCGGTGCGGGTGCCCTTCGCGAGCGACCGGTCGGCGATGAGGGCGACGATGCCGCCGAGCGCCGCGCCGGCCACGAAGCCGATGACGAGCAGCAGGCCGATGACGGCGGTGGTGTCGACCCGCTGCCCTGCCTCGTTCACGGCGGGCTCGGCGAGCGACGACAGCACCCAGGCGGTGACGATGCCGAGCACCGACCCGATCGCCATGAAGACGCCGTACTTCGGAGAGCGCCGCACGGTGACCTGCAGCTCCTCGCGCGTGGTCTCGTGCTGCTCGCCGGCGTCGTCCTGCGGGGCCGGGTCGCGCGTGGCATCCATGCCTCCAGCATCCCACGCCCGTGCGCGCCGAGCCTGCGGGGCGGCCGGCCCGGTCGACAGTGTCTCGAGCGGCGAGCTCAGCCCACTGCTGACCGATGCACGACGAGGTGCACGATGTCGGTTGCCCCTGGCTAGCGTCGGTGCTGCAGGAGCGAGTTCAGGCTCAGCGACGTCTTCGACAGCGCCGAGGTGCGCAGCGACGACCGCGTGAGCGACGAGCCGCGCCGCCCCACCCGCTCGTGGTCGGCGAGGTCGAGGCGGCCGATCAGGGCGGCCACCTCGTCGGACGGGTTCGGCAGCTGCCGCTGCTGCACGCGGGCGGCCTCCTCATGGGCGGCCTGCCGCACGCGCTGCGCGGCCTCCGCGCCGGTGTCCCGCAGCTGGGTCGCCTGCTGCACGCGACCCTCGACGCGCTGCCGCAGCTCCTCGACCCGGCCGAGCCGCTCCCTGCCGGGCGCGCCCTGCTGCCGCGGCTGCTGGGCGACTCGCGGCTGCTCCTGTGGGCGCTGCTGCGGCGGGCGCTGCTGCGGCTGGGGCGGACGCTGCTGCGGCTGGCGCTGCGGCTGCTGTGCGACCTGCTGCCCTGAGCGCCGCGAGCGCTCGGCCTCGACGTCGCGGCCGAGCGACTCGATGCGCTCGAACCATCCCTGCTGCCTCGACGGCTGCAGGTGCTCGGCCTGCGCCCGCGCCTCGCCGTAGCGCTGCCCGACCTCGGTGCGGGCCTGCTGCACGCCTCCGCGCACCTGCTGGACGCCGCCGCGAGCCTGCGCCTGGGCGCGCGCGGTGGCGCCCCGCGCGAGGGACCGCAGCGCTCCGAAGCCGCCGCGCAGCATGAGGAAGCCGACGAACGTCGCGCCCCCGGCGATGAGCAGGGGCATGAGCGCCATCTCGATCGCGCGCTCGACGCCGACGACGAGCGCGGTCTGCCCCACCCAGCCGATCCACTGCCACAGCGCCGGGACGCCGTTGAAGAGCAGGATGAGGCCGATCACGGTCACGACGAGGGGACCGATGAACCCCTGCGGGCGGACGACCTGGGCCATGGTCTCAGTATGGGGGTCGTCGCCCTAGCGCTCCACCGCGCGTACGAGCGGCAGCCACGGCGAGACGTCGGCCCGCACGCCGGAGGCGCGCACGACACCGCGGGCGACCGCATCCGCCCACGTCTCGGCGCCGGTCGCGAGCGCGAGCCAGGTCGCGACGTCGGTCTCGACGACGTTGGGCGGCGTGCCGCGGGTGTGGCCCGGGCCCTCGACCGCCTGCACGGCGCCGAAGGGCGGCACCCGCACCTCGACGCTCCTGCCCGGTGCCCGCTCCCCCAGGCACTGCAGCGTGTAGCGCACCGCGAGCGCGGTGTCGGCGCGCTCGGCGCCTGGCCGCAGCGCGGCGCGCACGGCGTCCACGCCGTCGAGGTCGGGGATGCGCTTCGCCATCCCTCCAGGCTACGCGGTGGCCACGGGGCGAGCCGAGAGCGAGCGGGGCCGGGTCGCCGCGAACCAGCCCCAGCCGAGCAGCACGAGCAGGGCGACGTCGACGACGTCCCCGCCGTAGTACATGACCTGCGCACCCACCTGGGCGTCGAGCGCATCCACCCCGACGGGCGGATGCGCGTACAGCCACTTCGCGAGCATCGAGTGCGCGGCGATGAACGCCACGAGCACCCCGACCCGCATCGCGAGCGGCGCGCGGTGCGCGTCGGGGTCGCGCCCGACGAGCGAGGCGGTGAACAGGTATCCGGCGAGGAGCACGTGCAGGTGCACCGCCGCGTGCACGAACGCGGACTCGTGCATGAGCGCGAAGAGGCCGTCCGGGTCCTGTCCCGTGCCGTAGAGCAGCCACAGGCCACCGCCGTTGAGGAGCGCCGCGACGACGGGATGCGTCACCCAGCGCACGGGCGCTCGGCGCAGCAGGCGGGAGAGCGCGCGCGCCCCGTCCAGCGGCAGCGCGCGCAGCGCGAGCGTGAGGGGCGCGCCGAGCACGAGCAGGAGCGGCGCGAGCATGCCGAGCAGCAGGTGCCCCACCATGTGCGCGGTGAAGCTCTCATGGGCGGCCGTCGCGATCGGTCCAGCCGCGAGCGCGGCGCACGCGGAGCCGGCGAACCAGCTCGCCGTCCGCCACCGCGGCCACGGGCTGCGATGGCGCGACATCCACAGGGCGATGGCGTAGAGCAACGCGACGGCGCCGACCGCCGTCATCGCCGCTGACTCGACCAGCGCCCAGGCGTCGACGTCAGCGGCGCCGTGGACGTGCGCGCCGGCTCCCGACGGCTGGATCACGCTCGCCGGCGCGTGCGCCGGAGGATCACGACGCCCACGACGAGCGCGATCACCGCCGAGCCGGACCACGCCAGGTCGTAGGGCAGCAGGTCCACGTCGTAGCGGATCTGGTGCAGGCCGAGCAGCTTGTGCAGGACGGCCGCGTCGAGGAGCTGGAAGCCGCCGAGCCCTGCGAGCACGGCGCCCCACCAGCGGCCCCACGCGATCCGCTCGCGACGGGCCGCGTCCGCGAGCAGGAAGAGGCCGGCGACGGTCATGCCCCATGCGACGGCGTGGAAGAGCCCGTCGGCGGCGAGCGCGACCTCCAGCGTCGAGAGGTCGTAGAAGTGATGCCACTGCAGGAGCAGGTGGAAGATCAGCAGGTCGATGACCGACGCGGCGACGCCGGCGCCGAAGAGCAGGCCGGAGGCGAGCAGTCGGCGGCCGGGTCGCACCGCGGGGACGGACGCTGCGGTGCTCGTCATCGTCGACCTCTCTTCGTGCAGTGGCGCTCCCGATCTGCGGCGCGTCGCTCACACGGGCCGACGCGGCCGACGGCTCGGTCGTACCCCAGAGCATGGCCTCCACGGCTGAGAGCCTGCGCAGAGATCGTGCGACGTCGGACGCGCGCGTCGCCGTCGCATCCGCCTCGCGACGCCGCGACCCCTCAGGCTTCGTACAATGGACCGGTGCGGATCCTCGTTCTCGGCAGCGGCGCGCGCGAGCACGCCATCATCGCGGCACTCCTGGCGGAGGGCGGCCACGACATCACGGCCGCGCCCGGCAACGCCGGCATCGCGCAGGACGTCGACGCGGTGCGCATCGACATCAAGCATCCCGAGCTCGTCGCGGAGCTCGCCGTCGACGGCGCGTTCGACCTCGTCGTGATCGGCCCGGAGGCGCCGCTCGTCGCCGGCGTCGCGGATGCGCTGCGCAAGGCGGGCGTGCCGGCGTTCGGCCCGACGAAGGCCGCAGCCGCGATCGAGGGATCGAAGTCGTTCGCGAAGGCCGTCATGGCGCGCGCCGGTGTGCCGACCGGCGCGGACACCACGGCGACGACGCTCGACGACGTGCGGGCCGCGCTCGACGCATCCGCCCCGCCGTGGGTGCTCAAGGCCGACGGCCTCGCCGCCGGCAAGGGCGTCATCGTCACCGACGACCGCGCGGCCGCCGAGGCGCACGCGGAGGCGTTCCTGCCCGACGGGCCGCTGCTCATCGAGGAGTTCCTCGCCGGGCCCGAGGTCAGCCTCTTCGTCATCACCGACGGCGTGCACGCGGTGCCGCTCGCGCCTGCGCAGGACTTCAAGCGCCTGGGCGACGGCGACGCCGGGCCCAACACCGGCGGCATGGGCTCCTACTCGCCGCTGCCGTGGCTCGCCGACCGGTACGGCAGCGAGCAGGCCTTCGTCGACGAGGTGGTGCAGACGGTCGCGCTGCCGACCATCAGGGCGATGGCCGACGCGGGCACCCCCTTCACCGGACTGCTCTACTGCGGGCTGATCGTCACCGATGACGGCGTGAAGGTGATCGAGTTCAACGCGCGATTCGGCGACCCCGAGACGCAGGTCGTGCTGCCGCGCGTCGAGTCCGGCCTCGCCGACGTGCTCCTCGCCGCCGCGAACGGCTCGCTCGAGGCAGCGCCGCCGCTCGTGTGGAGCGAGTCCGCCGCCGTCGCCGTGGTGCTCGCGAGCGAGGGCTACCCGGGCGACCCGATCACCGGCCGTCCCGTCACCGGCGTCGACGAGGCCTCGCGCCTGGAGGGCGTGCAGGTGCTGCACGCCGCGACCGGCGCGGGTGAGCACGGCCTCACCGCGACCGGCGGCCGCGTGCTCAACGTCGTCGGCACCGGGGCGACCATCGCCGAGGCGCGCGAGCGGGCGTACGCGGGTCTCTCGTGCATCGGCCTCGAGGGCGGCCAGGCGCGCACCGACATCGCGGCCGGCGCGTGACCGGGGCCACGCCGCTCGCGCTCGAGGGCTGGGACCTCGCGTACAGCGGCAAGGTGCGCGACCTCTACGTGCCCGCGGGGCTCGACCTCGCGAGCGCGCCCGAGATGCTCATGGTCGCCTCCGACCGCGTCTCAGCGTTCGACCACGTGCTCGAGCCGGCCATCCCCGGCAAGGGCGAGCTGCTGACGACCCTCACGCGCTGGTGGATCGACCGGCTCGGCCTGCCGTCGCAGCTCGCGCCCGAGGCGGATGCGCGCACGCCCGCGGCGGTGCGGGGTCGCGGGATGCTCGTGCGCACGCTCGACATGCTGCCGGTCGAGTGCGTGGTGCGTGGGCGCGTGACCGGCTCGGGGCTCAAGGAGTACCAGCAGGTCGGCGCGATCTCGGGCGTCCAGCTGCCGGAGGGGCTCGTCGACGGCGACGCGCTGCCCCAGCCGATCTACACGCCCGCGTGGAAGGCGCCGCAGGGCGAGCACGACGAGAACGTGTCGTTCGAGCGCACCGTCGAGCTCGTCGGCGCCGAGGATGCGGCCGCGATCCGCGACCTGTCGCTGCGCGTGTTCGAGCAGGGCGCGGCGATCGCGGCGGAGGCGGGGCTCGTGCTCGCCGACACGAAGCTCGAGTTCGGCCGCGACCGCCTCACCGGCGAGCTCGTGCTCGCGGACGAGGTGCTCACCTCGGACTCGTCGCGGTACTGGGATGCGGCGCCGCTCGCGGAGGGCAGGGTCGAGTCGTTCGACAAGCAGATCGTGCGGAACTGGCTGACCGAGCACTGGGACGGCGTGGGCGAGCCGCCCGTGCTGCCGGCAGAGATCGTCGAGCGCACGGCGGCGCGCTACCGGGAGCTGCTGGAGCGGCTGACGGGCTCGGCCCCCACCGCGCCCACCGAGTAGCGCGGGCGCCGCGCACGCTCGCCGAGCAGCAGCGCCTCCCCACGCTCGTCGAGCAGCGCGGCCGGTCGCGCGGCAGCGAGCCTAGACCTCCGCCGCGTTCCACGTGTCGCAGGCACCGACGCCCTGCTCGACGCCCGTCATCAGCCAGCGCATGCGCTGCTCGCTCGAGCCGTGCGTCCAGCCCTCCGGGTTCACGCCGCCGCCGCCCATCTGCTGGAGCGCGTCGTCACCGATCGTGTGCGCCGCATCCACAGCCTGGTTCAGCTGCTCCTGCGTCGGCCGCTCGAGCACGGGTGCTCCGCCGTCGTCGTCCCGCACCTGCGACGCCCCGCCGATCCACGCCCCGGCGTAGCAGTCGGCCTGCAGCTCGCTGCGCACGGCCGAGGACTGCGGGCCGGTGTCGCCCTGCTGCACCCGGCCGAGCTGACCGGTGACCTGCTGGATGTGGTGGCCCCACTCGTGCGCGAGCACGTACAGCTCGGCGAGGTTGCCGCCCTCGGCGCCGAACTGGTCGCGCATCTGCTGGAAGAAGGTGGTGTCGATGTAGATGCGCTGGTCAGGCGGGCAGTAGAACGGCCCGACCGCGCTGGTCGCGCCGCCGCATCCGGTCTGCACCTGCCGGTCGAACAGCTGCACCGTCGGGTCGACGTACTCGATGCCGTTCGCGCTCGCCGTCTCGCTCCAGAAGCGGGACATCGAGTCGGCGCCGCCCTCCATGCGGCAGGTGACGTTGTTCGGGTCGTTGGCGTCTGCGCCCGTGCAGCCCGTGACCTCCTGGCCCCGGCTCTGCGACTGCGACTGCGGCTCGATGGGCGCGCCCGGCGCGAGCCCCGTCAGGTCGACGCCGAAGATCATCGAGGCGATCACGAGGATGACTGTGAGGATGCCGCCGCCGCCGACCGCGATCGCGCCGCCGCCGCCACCACCACCGCCCCGGCTCACCGCACTGGTGTCGAAGTTCGCGCCGCCCCTGAACGTCATGGACAGACAATAGCCCCGGGGTGATGCGGGGTCGCCGGGAATCCGAGCGCCAGGAACGGCCCGGGCCGCCGACGGCATCCGCGGCATCCGTAGACTGGAGTCGCACCCCCACCCCTCGAGCCCCAGGGAGCGACCCATGGCCCTCATCGTCGTCGACGTCATGCCGAAGGCGGAGATCCTCGATCCGCAGGGCAAGGCGGTCACCCGCGCGCTCGCCCGGCTCGGCCACGGGGCGGTGGGCGACGTGCGCGTCGGCAAGCGCTTCGAGCTGCAGGTCGACGGACCGGTGACGGACGCGCTGCTCGCCGAGGTGCGCGAGGTCGCCGACGAGGTGCTCGCGAACACGGTCATCGAGGACGTCGTCGACATCCACGTCGTGGACGAGGCGGCGCAGGAGTCGTCGCTGTGAGGGTCGGCGTCATCACCTTCCCCGGCACGCTCGACGACCGGGACGCGCAGCGTGCGGTGCGGCTCGCCGGCCACGAGGCGGTCGCGCTGTGGCACGGCGAGCACGACCTGCACGGCGTCGATGCGCTCGTGCTCCCGGGCGGCTTCTCGTACGGCGACTACCTGCGCTGCGGCGCGATCGCCGCGCGCTCCCCGATCATGACCGAGGTCGTCGAGGCCGCCGAGCGCGGCATGCCCGTGCTCGGCATCTGCAACGGCTTCCAGATGCTGACCGAGGCGCGCCTGCTGCCCGGTGGCCTCGTGCGCAACCAGACGGGCGTCTTCGTGCGCCGCGATCAGGTGCTGCGCGTCGAGCGCACCTCGACCGACTGGACGAACCGGTTCGACGAGGGCCAGGAGATCGTCATCCCGCTCAAGAACGGCGAGGGCCGCTTCGTGGCGACGCCGGAGGAGATCGCGCGCATCGAGGACGAGGGACTCGTCGTGTTCCGATACGTCGGCGACGACCCCAACGGCTCGGTCGACGCGATCGCCGGTCTGGCGAACGCGGCCGGCAACGTCGTGGGCCTCATGCCGCATCCGGAGCACGCCGTCGAGCTGGGCTTCGGCCCGACGACGACCCGCATGAAGTCGGGTCTCGACGGCCTCGACATCTTCAAGTCGGCGCTCGAGCGCATCGCGGCCTGACGCGCCGCGCGCCCCGCTCGCGGGCCCCGCGCTCGCGTTGAGCGTTTGCGTCCGAGTCGCCCTCGACTCGGACGCAAACCCTCCACCGCCTGCCGGGCCCCCCGTACGCGTTGATGGTTCGCGTCCGAGTCGCCCTGCACTCGGACGCGAACCCTCGACCGACCGCCCCCCGTAGGCTGGCTACATGGCGGATGCGACGCGCACGACCTCGGCCGGACCGACGCCGAAGCGGGTCTACCGCGCCCTCGCGATCGCCGAGGCCGTCACCTGGACGCTGCTCATCGGCGCGATGATCGCGAAGCACGCCTTCGAGGTCGACGCGCTCGTGCCGATCGCCGGGCCGGTCCACGGCTTCGTCTTCCTCGCCTACGGCGCGATGCAGCTCGTCGTCGGGCGCAACCAGCGTTGGCCGGAAGGCACGGTCCTGCTCGGCATCGTCACCGCTGTCGTGCCCTACGCGACCGTCCCCTGGGAGCGCCGCCTCGCGCGCGGAGGGGCGCTCGAGGGGCCGTGGCGCACCGAGGCGACCGACGACCCGCGCGACGCCACCCCGATCGACCGCGCGTTCCGCTGGGGCGTGACCCACCCGCTCCTGCTCGTCGTCGTGGCCCTGCTGCTGGTCGTCGTCGCGTTCGCCGTGCTGCTGCACGCCGGCCCGCCGAGCGAGTGGTTCGCCTGAGCGCCGCCGGGCGCGGCCCGCTCGGTAGGATCGAGGGACCGCCGAGCAGAGCTCTAGGAGAGTCGTGACCGCTTCCACCCAGCGTCCCAGCGCACTGCGCGACACCGTCGACCGCGCCGCCGCGACCCCGGAGCGCGAGCAGCCGTTCGCGGCCCTCGGTCTCAAGCCCGACGAGTACGCGCGCATCCGCGACATCCTCGGACGCCGTCCCACGAGCGCCGAGCTCGCGATGTACTCGGTGATGTGGAGCGAGCACTGCTCCTACAAGTCGTCGAAGACGCACCTGCGCACCTTCGGCCAGAAGGTCACGCCCGAGATGGGCGAGCGCCTCATGGTCGGCATGGGCCAGAACGCGGGCGTCATCGACGTCGGCGAGGGCTGGGCGGTCACCTTCAAGATCGAGAGCCACAACCACCCCTCGTTCGTCGAGCCCTTCCAGGGTGCCGCGACGGGCGTCGGCGGCATCGTCCGCGACATCATCTCGATGGGCGCGCGACCGGTCGCGGTGATGGATGCGCTGCGGTTCGGCGCGATCGACCACCCCGACACGGCGCGCGTCGTGCACGGCGTCGTCGGCGGCATCTCGTTCTACGGCAACTGCCTCGGCCTGCCGAACATCGGCGGCGAGACCGTCTTCGACGCGGTCTACCAGGGCAACCCGCTGGTGAACGCGCTCGCGGTCGGCGTGCTGCGGCACGAGGACCTGCACCTCGCGAACGCGACCGGCGTGGGCAACAAGGTCGTGCTCTTCGGCGCGCGCACGGGCGGCGACGGCATCGGCGGCGCATCCATCCTCGCCTCCGAGTCGTTCGACGACGAGGGTCCCGCCAAGCGCCCCGCCGTGCAGGTGGGCGACCCCTTCGCCGAGAAGGTGCTCATCGAGTGCTGCCTCGAGCTCTACGCCGCTCACGTGGTCGAGGGCATCCAGGACCTCGGCGCCGCCGGCATCTCGTGCGCGACGAGCGAGCTCGCCGCGAACGGCGACTCCGGCATGCGCGTCGAGCTCGACCACGTGCTGCTGCGCGACCCCACGCTCACGGCCGAGGAGATCCTCATGTCGGAGTCGCAGGAGCGCATGATGGCGATCGTCGCTCCCGAGAAGCTCGACGAGTTCCTCGCGATCACGGGCAAGTGGGATGTCGAGACGAGCGTGCTCGGCGAGGTCACCGGTGACGGCCGGCTCGTCATCACGCACTCCGGCGACGTGATCGTCGACGTGGACCCGAAGACGGTCGCGATCGACTCCCCCGTCTACGACCGGCCGATGGCACGGCCCGAGTGGCAGGACGCGCTGCAGGCCGACACCGCTCGCAACCTCCCGCGCGCCACCGGTGCGGCGCTCGGCGACCAGCTGCTCGCGCTCGCCGGCTCGGCGAACCTGGCGGACGCATCCTGGATCACCGACCAGTACGACGACTACGTGCTCGGCAACACGGCGCTCTCGACGCCTGACGACGCCGGAATGGTGCGCATCGACGAGGAGTCGGGGCTCGGCTTCTCGGTCGCCGTCGACGCGAACGGCCGCTACTGCCAGCTCGACCCGCGCGAGGGCGCGAAGCTCGCGCTCGCGGAGGCGTACCGCAACGTGGCGGTGTCGGGGGCGACGCCGGTGGGCGTGAGCGACTGCCTGAACTTCGGCAACCCCGAGATCCCGGCTGTCATGTGGCAGTTCGCGGAGGCCGTCGACGGCCTCGCGGACGGCTGCGTCGAGCTCGGCATCCCGGTGACGGGCGGCAACGTGTCGTTCTACAACCAGACCGGCGAGACGCAGATCCACCCCACGCCCGTGGTCGGCGTGCTCGGGATCATCGACGACGTGGACCGCCGCCTGCCGTCCGGCTGGCAGGACGACGGCCAGGCGCTCTTCCTGCTCGGCACGACCCGCGACGAGCTCGACGGCTCCGCGTGGGCGGGCGCGATCCATGACCACCTCGGCGGCATGCCGCCGAAGGTCGACCTCGCCGCCGAGAAGGCGCTCGCCGGGCTCATGCACGGCGTGGCCTTCGAGGGTCTCGCCACGGCCGCGCACGACCTCTCGGAGGGCGGCCTCGGCATGGCCGTCGCCGAGGGCGCGCTGCGCTTCGGCAACGGCGCGCGCATCTGGCTCTCGGGCATCACCGAGCGCGACGGGGTCGACGACACCGCAGCGCTCTTCTCGGAGTCGGGCGCTCGCGCGCTCGTCGCCGTGGCGCGCGAGGACGAGGTCAAGTTCACCGGCATGTGCGAGGCGCGAGGCGTGCCCGTGCTGCGCATCGGCGTGACGGATGCGACGAGCGGCGAGATCGAGATCCAGGACGTCGCGACCCTCTCGCTCGCCGACCTCCGCACCGCCAACCGCGCGCCCATCCGCTCGCGCTTCGCCTGACCCGATTCTCAACGGAGCAGTCGGCGGCACGAGGGCACTATCCCCTCGGCTGACCAGCTGCTCCGTTGAGGATCCAACGAGCCTAGGCTTCAGCCATGGAGACCTCGCAGTTCACGGTGCCTGCCGTCAACATCTTCGCCGTCCTGCTCGCGACCGTCGCCGCGATGGTCGTGGGCTTCGCCTACTACCACCCGAAGGTGCTCGGCACCTCGTGGATGAAGGCCATCGGCCACACGCGCGAGTCGATCAGCGATGGACCGAAGCCGTGGGTCTACCCGCTCACGATCCTCTGCGCCTTCGCGACCGCGTGGGTGCTCGCCGGCGCGGCGTGGATCAGCCAGCAGTTCTACGGCGGGTCCTTCCTGCTCAACACGCTGATCACCGCGTGGATCCTATTCATCGGCTTCACCCTCGCGCGCGTCGTCGTGCACGACGCCTTCGACCCGCGCGGCTTCCGCGTCACCGGGCACACGGCCCTCAACGAGGTGCTCGTGATCACCGCGATGGCGCTCGTCATCGGCGTCTGGCCCCCTGCGGCATGAGCGACATCACGCTCACCCTCGCGCGGACGATCGCGGCCCCGCCGGCGGCGGTCTGGCGCGTGCTCACCGACATCGACGCATCCGCGGCGGTGCTCTCCGGCGTGACGCGGGTCGAGCGCCTGTCGGGGGTCGGCTACAACATCGGCACTCGCTGGCGCGAGACCCGACGGGTCGCGGGCGGAGAGTCGAGCGAGGAGATGGAGGTCGTCGGGATCGACGAGGGCCGCTCGACGCTCATCGCCGCCGAGACGAGCGGCATGGCCTACCGCACGGAGTTCACGCTAGAGCCCACGCCCGAAGGCACACTGCTGCGGATGCGCTTCAGCGGCACGCTGCTGTCGCCGTCGTGGGTGCAGCGCGCGATGGCGAAGCTGACGGCGCGGATCGGGATGTCGATCACCCGCCGGATGATGCAGCAGGACCTCGACGACATCGCGACTGCCGCAGAGGCTTGACGCTAGCCTCAGCATCGGCGCAGGTGCGTCGGAGCTGAGCGATGCTCGACCTATGCTGATGCAGTGACCGCTTCTCCCACTGCTCCGGGCTGGTACGACGACGCCGAGGGCCGGCGTCGCTGGTGGGACGGGCAGCGCTGGGGCGCTTACGCGCCGTGGGGCGACGCGGCGCCGGGGGCGCGGGCAGCCTCGCCCGTGCCCGTGCGCCTCGACCGCCGACTGCTCCATGACCCGACCGCGCCGACCACGGCCCCTGCCGTCGTGCACCACGTCGTGCACGCGCCGGCGAAGGAGCTGACGGTCGCCTACCTGCTGCTGCTCTTCCTCGGCACCGTCGGCGCGCACCGCTTCTACCTCGGGCGCACCGGCTCCGCGATCGGGATGCTCTCGCTCGCCATCCTCGGCGCGCTCACCGCGCTCGTGCTCATCGGGTTCGTCCTGCTCGCTGCGGTCGCGGTCTGGTGGATCGTCGACCTGTTCCTGACGCCGGGCATGGTGCGCGACGAGAATCGGCGCGCCGCCATCGCCTCCGGCCCTGCGGGCTACTACCGCGGGTGGCCCGCAGCCTGACTACTCGCCGCCGGCGATCCGCTCGTGGTGGTGGATGACCTCGGCGATCACGAACGTGATGAACTTCTCGGCGAACTCCGGATCGAGGTCGGCGTCCTCCGCGAGGCGGCGCAGCCGCGCGATCTGGGTGCGCTCGCGACCCGGGTCCGACGGCGGCATGCCGTGCCGGGCCTTCAGCTCGCCGACCGCCTGCGTGAGCTTGAACCGCTCCGCGAGCGTGTGGATGAGGACGGCATCGACGTTGTCGATCGAGCGCCGCAAGCGCTGCAGCTGGTCGTCGGGCGAGCTCATGCCTCCAGCCTAGGTCGCGCGTCGATCCTCGCCTCGAGACCGCGCCGCACGGCGGGCCACTCGGAGGCGACGATCGAGTAGACGACGGTGTCGCGGAGCGTGCCCTTGTAGATCTGGTGGCTGCGCAGCACGCCGTCGAGCTTCGCACCGAGCCGCTCGATCGCGCCGCGCGACTGCCGATTGTGCCAGTGCGTGCGGAACTCGACCGCGATGCAGCCGAGCTCCTCGAACGCGCGCTCGAGCATGAGCAGCTTGATCACCGGGTTGATGCCGCTGCCCTGGGCCGACACCGCCATCCACGTCGACCCGACCTCGAGCCGCGGCGTCTCAGCCTCGATGTTCATGTAGGTCGTCATCCCACGGCGCGGCCGCCCGTGACGATCGCCCACGGCGCCATCGACCCCTCGGCATGCAGACCGAGCCGGCGCTCGATCTCGTCGCCGACCGCATCCGGCTCGGGCACCGAGGTGTACCACGCGCGGCGCCAGAGGTCGCCCTCCGCGGCGGCTGCGGCGAGCGCCGGCGCGTGCTCGTGCGACAGCGGCTCGAGGGTGACGAGCGGATGCGTCAGCGCGGGGAGGTCGAGGATGCTCACCCGGCCCATTCTGCCGCCAGCGGGGCGCGAGCGAGCGCCGCTCGGGCCGACGACGGTCGACCTCGGAGCGTCGAATCCATTGCCCGCCGCCGTGCCGCGTGCGAGCATGCCCGCATGACGGTGCACTTCGGCAGGGCCGCGTTCGAGCTCGTCGACCTCGTGGCGGCCGTGCCGCCCGATCGCCTCGGCGGCCCCGGCCTCGGAGAGTGGACGCTCCGCGAGCTCATCGGCCACACCTCGCGGGCGCTCTCGACCGTCGTCGCCTACCTCGCGCAGCCGGAGCCGTTCGACATCAGCGTGGCGTCGGCGGACGAGTACCTCGAGGTCGTGCTGCGGCAGCGCGGTGACGACGACGCGATCGCTGCTCGCGGCCGGCAGAGCGCTGAGCTCCTGGGCGACGACCCGGTCGGCGCGGTCCTCGACCTCGCGACCACCGCCGTCGAGGCGGTCGACCGCGCTGGGCTCGACCGCCTCATCGCGATCGGCGACGCCGCCGATGGCATTTCGATGCGGCTCGGCGAGTACCTGCGCACGCGCGTCTTCGAGCTCACCGTGCACGGCCTCGACATCGCCGATGCCGCCGGTGTCGCGTGGGCGCCGCCGCGCGCCCACCTGCTCGACGCGCTCCACCTCGCCGCCGACAACGCAGCCTCGCGCGGCGCCGGCGAGGAGGCCCTGCGCTTCCTGACCGGGCGCCGGCCGGATGCGGGGCTCGAGGGCGTGCTGCGGGCGGGCAGCTGACGGGGCGCCCTCCAGCGCGACCGCGTCGCCGACGCGATGGTCGCGTCTAGACCCGCTCCCCCACCGCATCCCGCCAGCCGAACGCGAGCGCGGTCGCGGCGATGACCACGAACGGCGCGGCGATCTCGGGGCGTCCCGCCCACAGCACGGCCACGGCGAGCGCGAGCACGGCGACGGTCAGCTCGAGCGCGCGCCGCCGGACCACCAGCCTGGCGCTGCCGCCGGCGCGCTCCTTCGGCGTGATGCGGAACCGTGCGCGACCCGACACCGCGACCGCGACGACGGCACGCGCTGCGACGACACCGATCGAGGCGTAGAGCATCGACGCGCGGACCGCGAAGGCGATGCCCGCGGCCGGCCCACGTGCCCGGCCGCGGTGCAGCGCCTCTGGCACGAGCGGCACGAGGCTCAGCAGCGCCAGTGGCAGCCCGAGCTGCCAGGGGAACGCGGCGATGCCCGTGAGCGCACCGATGATGGAGTAGCCGAACAGCGCGAGCGGCACGAGAGCGGCGAGCACGGGGATGAGCAGCTCGAGCGCGAGGTCGATGCGTCGCCGCACCCGCAGCCGCGGGTCGACGAGGCTCCCGCGCGATCGCACGAGCAGCTGCACCGCGCCCTCGGCGAACTTGCCGAACTGCACGGCGAAGGCGGTGTGGTCGACGGGCGCGTCCTCGATCGAGACGAGCTCCGGCGCGGCCACGACGGCCCAGCCCCGCCGCTCGAGCTCGACGGTCAGCGCGGTGTCCTCCATGACGACCTCGGGGAAGCCGCCCGCCTCGAGCAGCGCCGCCACGTCGAGCATGGCGCCGCGGCCGCAGAAGTCGACGACGCCGAGCGCAGCCCGAGCGGCGAGCTTCGTGTCCGCGTGCCTGGTGAACAGGCCAGAGAAGTCGCGTGCGAACGAGGTGTCGCCGTCGCGCGAGCGGATGCGCCCCTGCACGACGGCGGCCTCGGGATGCGCGCCGAACCGCGCGAGCGCACCGGCGACGAAGTGCTCGTCGACCTCCTGGTCGGCGTCGAGCACGACGACGTAGTCGACCTCATCGCAGTGCGCCTCGAGCCACGCGTTGAGGTTGCCCGCCTTCGCGCCGGTCCTGGTGCTGCGCCGGTGCACCTCGACGCCCTCGGCCTCCAGCGCCGCGACGCGAGCACGCGTCTCCGGCAGGCGCGAGTCGTCGAGCACGACCGTGCGGGTGCGCGCATGCGTCTGGCGCGCGCTGCGACGGATGACGTCGGCGCGGAAGTCGTCTGCGGTCGGGAACAGCACGGCGACGCGAGCGCCCGTCATCGGCGTGGGTGCGGGAGGAGCCTCGGGCTTGCGGGTGAGCGAGACGAGCAGCATCACGAGCTGCCGCAGCCCGGCGAGCAGGGCGAGCCCGACGAGCACGGCGGTCACGCCGAGCGCGCTCCAGCCGAGCGGGTCGACGGGCGTCGCGAGCGCCGCGAGCAGCGCGGCCGACCCCGCGGCGAGCGCTGCCCACGACACGATCAGCACGGCGACCGCCGTGCCGCCGGTCGCCGGCGTGCGCACCGCGGGTCGTGTCGGTCCGATCCGGGTCAACGTCGCCTCACTCTCGGCGCGTGACGGGTGCGCGCACGCTCGGAGGCTAGCCGCTGCGCCTTCGAGTGCGGTGGAGGATTCATCCGAACGGAGGAGGCTCAGCCGCCGACGGCGCGACCGGCACGGCTCAGTCGACGAGGTCGTGCAGCTGCACGATCTCGTCGCGCGCCGGCCCGACGCCGATCGCCGAGATGCGGCTGCCGGAGCAGTCCTCCAGGAAGCGCACGTAGGCGCGGGCGTTCGCGGGCAGGTCCGAGAGCTCGCGCGCGCCGCTGATGTCCTCGCTCCAGCCGGGCAGCTCCTCGTAGATCGGCTTCGCGTGGTGGAAGTCCGACTGCGAGACGGGCATCTCGTCGAACCGCACGCCGTCGACCTCGTAGGCGACGCACACCGGGATGCGCTCGATGCCGGTGAGGACGTCGAGCTTCGTGAGCACGATGTCGGTGAGGCCGTTGACGCGCGAGGCGTAGCGGGTGAGCAGCGTGTCGTTCCAGCCGCAGCGACGTGGGCGGCCCGTCGTGGTGCCGAACTCGAAGCCGTTGCTGCGCAGCAGGTCGCCCCACTCGTCGAACAGCTCGGTCGGGAACGGGCCTGCGCCGACGCGCGTCGTGTAGGCCTTGACGATGCCGATGACGCGGTCGAGGCGAGCGGGCGCGACGCCGGAGCCGGAGGCTGCGCCGGCGGCGGTCGCGGTCGAGGAGGTCACGAACGGGTACGTGCCGTGGTCGATGTCGAGCATCGTGGCCTGACCCGCTTCGAACACGACGGTCTTGCCGGCGTCGAGCGCCTGCGACAGCTCGAGGCCGGTGTCGCCCACCATCGGGCGGATGCGCTCGACGTACGACGTGAGGTCGTCGAAGACCTCGTCGACCGTCACCGCGCGTCGGTTGTAGACCTTCGAGAGCATGTGGTTCTTGACGTCGAGCGCGCCCTCGATCTTCTGGCGCAGGATCGACTCGTCGAAGAGGTCCTGGATGCGGATGCCGACGCGGTTGATCTTGTCGGCGTACGCCGGGCCGATGCCGCGCCCGGTGGTGCCGATCGAGCGCTTGCCGAGGAACCGCTCCGTCACCTTGTCGAGGGTGCGGTGGTAGTCGGTGATGACGTGCGCGTTCGCCGAGATGCGCAGCTTCGACACGTCGACGCCGCGCGCCGAGAGGGCGGTCAGCTCGTCGAAGAGCACCTCGAGGTCGATCACGACGCCGTTGCCGATCACGGGCGTCACGCCCTGGGTGAGGATGCCCGACGGCAGCAGGTGCAGCGCGTACTTCTCGTTGCCCACCACGACGGTGTGCCCGGCGTTGTTGCCGCCGTTGAACTTCACGACGTAGTCGGTGCGGCTGCCGAGCAGGTCCGTGGCCTTGCCCTTGCCCTCATCGCCCCACTGGGCGCCGATGATGACGATTCCTGGCATGGGGCATCCCTTCGACGGGTTCGCGTACACCCCACCCTATCGAGCACCCGCGAACCCCTCGCCCGGGCAGGCGCCTCGCGGTGGACGCGGGTGGTCACGACACGCCACGGCCCGGCGGCCGGGTGGTCAGGACACGCCGCAGGAGGCGGCAGTGGCGCGGCGTGTCGTGACCACCCGCCGCGATCGCTGGCGGCGCGAGTCAGGCGAAGCGGCCGAGCTGGTGCCGCAGGGACGCCTCGAGGCGGGGACGGCGGAAGCGGTGGCCGAGCTCGGCGAGCCGGGTGGGCACCACGCGCTGGTTCGCGAGCGCGAGCTCGTGCATGCCATGCTCGCCGAGCAGCACGCGCGGGCCGAGTGCGGGCGTCGGCAGCAGCGCAGGCCGGCGCAGCACGGCGCCGAGCGTCGAGGCGTACTCGCGCTGCCGCACCGGCTCGGGCGCGACGGCGTTGATCGGACCGGTCATCCGCTCGTCGACGAGCGCGCGGGCGTAGATGTCGACGAGGTCGTCGAGGTCGATCCACGACTGCCAGTGGTGACCGCCCGCGAGCGGCCCGCCGAGGCCGGCCGCGTACAGCGGTCGCAGCACCTGCAGCACGCCGCCGCGCGGCGTCTGCACGAGCCCGGTGCGGATGAGCGCCGTGCGCACACCGCCCTCGGTGGCGGCAGCGGTGTCGGCCTCCCACTCGACGGTGACGTCGGCGAGGAAGCCGTCACCCGGGTCGCTGACCTCGCTGAGCGGCTCGTCGCCGCGGTCGTCGCCGTAGATGCCGATCGCCGAGGCGCCCACGAACGCCCGCAGCCCGCTCGCCGCCGCGAGCTCGGCGAGCCGGTGCGTCGGCCCGATCCGGCTGACGCGGATGCGCTCGCGGTGGTCGTCCCCGAAGCGGCCGAAGATCGACGCGCCGGCTAGGTGCACGAGCGCGTCGACGCCGTCGAGCAGGTCGGGCGCGGGCGCATCCGGGTCCCAGCGCCGCTCGCCGGCGCCGGGTGCCCTCCGGACGAGCCGCACGACCCGGTGGCCGCCGGTCGTGAGGAAGGCGGCGAGCGCCGTGCCGATGAGGCCGGAGGCGCCGGTCATCGCGACGGTCATGGGCGCGGCGGCGAGCTCCCGATGCCGCTGCAGGTCGTCGGCGAGCTGCCGGTGGCGGTAGACGAACATCGGCCGCAGCAGTCGCGAGCCCACCTGCGTGTCGACCCGGTCGCGCATGATGGTCGCGTCGCGCAGCGGCTCGAGGCGGTGCTCGTGCCGCCAGCGCAGCGGCGCGAGCGCCGCGGATGCGAGACCGCCCGCCACGCGCTCGTCGACGAACGCCCGTCCCGGCTCGAACCCGGAGGGGTCGTGCTGCGCGACCCACAGCTGCCCGCCAGGCAGCGCGAGCTCGGCGCGGCCGTCCGCGAGCGAGGTCGCCTCGCGGCGCACCGAGCCCGGCAGCCACGGCGGCATGAGCCGCTGCAGCGCTCCCGGACGGGCGTGCCACGCGAAGACCTCGTCGGCAGTGGCGTCGATCGTGCTCGAGTACTGGATGCCCACGGCGCGAACGTACGCCCCGGTCCTGTGCCGAAGCAGAGGACCGGGGCGTGCGGTTGCAGCGACTAGTGGCCGGTGCTGTCGGGAGCGCGGTCGATGTCGCCCTCCCAGCCGGACTCGGCCGCGAGCTGCGAGGGCGCCTCCTCGGCGATCTCCTTGAACCGCTTGAGGTCCTTGCCGATCTGCGCGTCGTCGACCTGCAGCAGGGCGCCAGCGGCCTCGATGATGCCCTGCGGCTTCCAGTCGATCTGCACGTTCACGCGCGTCTGGTCGTCATCGATCCGGTGGAACGTGACGACGCCTGCGTGCGTCTCGCCATCGGTGCTGCGCCAGGCGACGCGCTCGTCCTGGTGCTGCTCGGTGATCTCGGCGTCGAACTCGCGCTCCACGCCTGCGATCGAGACGACCCAGTGCAGCTTCGAGTCGGTGAGCTGGGTGATGGACTCCACGCCGCCCATGAAGCGGGGGAACTCCTCGAACTGCGTCCAGAGCGCGTAGACCGCGCTGATGGGCGCCTTGACGTCGATGCTGTCGGTGACCTGGGGCATGCTGCTCCTCTGTCTTGTCCTGCTTCGATGTGCCCGAGCCGACGGCCCGGGTTCGGTACGTTACGCCGCGGGTTCGAGAGCTTCCTCCACGAGCGCTCGGAAGCGCTGCAGATCGCAGCGCACCGTCAGCTCGTCGAGCTCCGTGCCCTCGCCCTGCTCGCCGCGAGGCGACCAGACGATGCGGAAGTGCACCCTCGTGCGATGCGCGTCGATCTCCTCGAGGCGGATGTCGGTCACCATCGTGGTGGCGTCGACGCTCATCCACGCGAGGCGCTCGCCGGGCACCATCTCGGTGATCACCACGTAGAGCGTCCGGGGGGCGCCGGCGAGCGCGAGCTGCCAGCGAAGGCGCTCCTGCGTCTCGGCATAGACCGACTCCACGCCGGTCATGAACAAGGGGTAGAGACCGAAGTCGGTCCACGCACGGAACACCTCGTCGCGTGCGGCAGCGACCTCGAACGTCTCGTCGACCTGCATCATCGCAGCCTCCGTTCTCGCGCGAAGCAACTGTCCGAGGGACGCCTGTTGTCCCCCACTGGCCATGCTGGCACGGCTTCCTGAAAACCGGTATGGAGGATCTGCTGCCGCGGACCGTGAGCGCACCAGACGCATCCTCGCCGAACCGTAGGATTGAGGCCATGTCCAAGGTCCTCTCCTCCCTGCCCGTCGGCGAGCGCGTCGGCATCGCCTTCTCCGGAGGCCTCGACACGTCGTGCGCCGTCGCGTGGATGCGCCACAACGGCGCCGTGCCCTTCACCTACACCGCCGACATCGGGCAGTACGACGAGCCCGACATCGACGCGGTGCCCGGCCGCGCGAGCGAGTACGGCGCCGAGGCCGCGCGCCTCGTCGACGCGAAGGCGTCGCTCGTGGAGGAGGGACTCGTGGCGCTCGCCACCGGCGCGTTCCACATCCGCTCGGGCGGCCGCACGTACTTCAACACGACGCCGCTCGGCCGCGCCGTCACCGGCATGCTGCTCGTGCGCGCCATGAAGGAGGACGGCGTCGAGATCTGGGGCGACGGCTCGACCTACAAGGGCAACGACATCGAGCGCTTCTACCGCTACGGCCTGATGGCGAACCCGGCGCTGCGCATCTACAAGCCGTGGCTCGACCAGCGCTTCGTCACCGAGCTCGGCGGCCGCAAGGAGATGTCGGAGTGGCTCGTCGAGCACGGCTACCCCTACCGCGACGCGACTGAGAAGGCCTACTCGACCGACGCGAACATCTGGGGCGCGACGCACGAGGCGAAGACGCTCGAGCACCTCGACGAGTCGATGGAGATCGTGCAGCCCATCATGGGCGTCAAGTTCTGGGACGACTCGGTGTCGATCCCGACGGAGGACGTCGCGATCCGCTTCGAGGCTGGCCGGCCCGTCGCGATCAACGGCACCGAGTTCGCGGATGCGGTGGCGCTGGTGATGGAGGCGAACGCGATCGGCGGCCGGCACGGCCTCGGCATGAGCGACCAGATCGAGAACCGCATCATCGAGGCGAAGAGCCGCGGCATCTACGAGGCGCCGGGGATGGCGCTGCTGCACATCGCCTACGAGCGGCTGCTGAACGCCATCCACAACGAGGACACGGTCGCGACCTATCACGAGCAGGGCCGCCGGCTCGGCCGCCTCATGTACGAGGGCCGCTGGCTCGACCCGCAGTCGCTCATGCTGCGCGAGTCGATCCAGCGCTGGGTGGGCTCGTCGGTCACCGGCGAGGTCGTGCTGCGCCTGCGCCGCG
>JAPSJX010000111.1 GCA_031178105.1 Agrococcus sp.
TCCGCCATCGGCGCGACCAGCGGCCGCACGGTCTGGGCGTGGCCGGCGATGGAGGTGAGGCCGATCGCGGCGGTGAGCTGCCGGAAGAGCAGGTAGGCGAGCAGCAGCCGACCGGTGGTGGCGCCGTGCTGCGGTAACGATGACCGCTGGGCGTGACCGTCTCGACGGTGTGGCGGAGGTCGTCGACCGCTTGGCGGGGTGGCGTCGCTGACGGCGGTGGCCCCTCGGGCCTCCGCCTTCGTGGCTCCCGGAGCCTTCAGGCCCCCCAGTGCGCGAGCATCGCCTCGCAGTAGTCGTCGTTCGTCCCCGTCGAGCCGAAGATCAACGCTTCGCTGAGCACCTCGTCGGTCTCGACGTCGATGGTGAGCAGCAGCCGGATCTGGCCGGAGTCCTTGGCGAGCAGCTTGCCGTCGCTGCCGATGAGCCGGCTGCCTCCCGTCAGCAGCACGGTGACGCTGAGCGTCCCGTCTCCGTTGTCGACGATCTTGTGGTCGCGGATGAGCGTGTTCGGCTGGACGGCGGTGACGGTCATCCCGTCGTGCGTGAACGTCTCCACGATTCGGAGCCGGTCGTGGAACCATGTCTGCTCGTCGTCGCCGCGGGTCCTGATGGTGCCGGATCCGGTGAGCTCGTAGGTGTACGCCACCTGCAGCCCGGATCCGCAGAAGTCCTCGCTGACTCCGCTCTCAGACTCTGCGTAGGTATACCGCTCGACGACTCCTGCGCCGGCCGGCGCGGCGCCTGTAGCGACGAGACCGCCGACGATGAGCGCGGTGGTGAGCGCGCTCCGCTTCTTGACCATGGTCGTGCCCTTCGGTGGAACGGACATTGCGGACGGACAGCGTCCACCTCGTGACATGCACATCCTGACCATCGATCGGCTGCGCCGACGACCCTGTCCGCCGGCGAGCGTACGCCGCGCCCCCGCCTCGCGGTAGTGCCCGATCGAGCCCGCTAGGTTGGCCGCGTGACAGAGACGACACCGCGCGTCGCGATCGAGCGACGCGGCACCATCCTCCACATCGCCCTCGACCGGGTCGACAAGCGCAACGCCGCCGACGAGCGGATGCTCCAGGAGCTGTCGCTCGCCTACGGAGAGCTCGACCGGGACCCGACGCTCCGCGCCGGCGTCGTGAGCGCGCGGGGCGACCACTTCACGGCCGGGCTCGATCTTGCCGACATCGCCCCGAAGCTCGCGACCGGGCGCATCCGCCTCGTCCCCGACGGCGGGCTCGACCCGTGGGGGCAGCAGACGACGCCGGTGCGGAAGCCGGTCGTGCTCGCCGTCCAGGGCACCTGCCTGACGCTCGGCGTCGAGCTCGCCCTCGCCGCCGACATCGTCGTCGCGGCCGACTCGACGGTCTTCGCACAGCTCGAGGTCGCGCGCGGCATCATGCCGTTCGGCGGCGCGACCGTGCGCTTCCCGCGGCTCGGCTGGGGCGACGCGATGCGGTGGATGCTGACGGGCGACCGGTTCGACGCGGCGGAGGCGCACCGGATCGGGCTCGTGCAGGAGGTCGTGCCGGCGGGGACCGAGCTCGATCGCGCGCTCGAGCTCGCCGAGCGGATCGCGGCGCAGGCGCCGCTCGCCGTGCAGGCGACGCTCGCCGCAGCGCGCGAGGCGCTCGTCGACCCTGCGGATGCGGTGGGCTCGCTGCTGCCGACCGTGCAGCGGCTCGGCATGACGAACGACGCGCGCCGGGCGGCCGAGGACTACCTCTCCGGCCGCGCCATCCCCTTCCAGGGCGACTGAGGCGCGCGAGCGCGGATCAGGCGCGCGAGGGGATCGTCGAGCGGTAGACCGCCTCGAGCTCCCGCGCGACGTCGCGCCACTCGCGGCGGCTGGCGATCCGGCGCCCGGCGAGCCCCAGCGCCACCTGCCGGTCGACGTCCTCGAGGATGTCGCCCACCGCCTGCGCCCACTCCGCGGGGTCGCGCCCGTCGACGAGCACGCCCGTCTCGCCGTCGACGACCGACTCCGTCAGCCCGCCGACGCGCGCCGCGACCACCGGCGTGCCGCTCGCGGCCGCCTCGAGCGGCACGAGCCCGAAGGACTCCGTGCGGCTCGGCACGACGACGACGTCGGCCGCGTCGAGCAGGCGCGCGAGCGCCGGCCGCTCGAGGCTGCCGATGTGGCGCACGCGGCCGTCGATGCCGATCTCCCGCGCGATGTCGTGCAGCGACTCGAGGTACCGCTCGTCGCCGGGCGTCGCGTCCCCCGCCACGACGAGCACCGCATCCGGCAGGTGCTCGAGCATCCGCACCGCGAGGTCCTGCCCCTTGAG